>CAZARR010000007.1:0-45146 GCA_964487665.1 uncultured Pseudomonadales bacterium | reverse complement strand
TTTCTCATTACAATGCCCGCGATTTTATGCGCGCTTTTGGCGCATCCTATTGGAACAGTTTTTACGGAGTTGCCATAGCTCTCTATGACTTCGAGTCGTGTGGTGGAATATTCTGTCATCCCGACAACGCTCTAAACATCTCCCACTACCGCGCCTTCCTGTCAGAGGTTGGGGTGGGCGGAGCTACGATCTTTGCTCCCGAACTAGGCATTGTTGCACCCAGTAATTATTGCGGAGCTGGCGTTCCCGACTGTCCAATATTCGAGGTTGGCCCCATGGTCAGCATGACCCAGCGGTTCCTAGGCATTATTTACCCAGACAACTCATTTGTAGTTGCCACCCCGCTCTCCTACAACCCCGAAATCTCCGATCACTCGCCTTGGCTCTGGGGAACCGCCTACGAAGATCTCATCCGCAACCAACCCGATGGCTCGCCAATTACCCAGAGCGCTCCGGACGCCTCCGCATATCAAGCCTGGCTCCGCACCCATCCTATGATTACCTGCCTAGGAGGATGTTTAGCCGTCAACCCTAGCTACTGCTCCCCCGCCAATCACCCGCCAACCATACTCGCTTGTTCAGGAATAGAAGATCAGGGTTATTTTCGTCCCCACGCCTACTCTGTTTGTTCTGTTCGACCAGTTCCCAAATCTACCTCTACTTACGCCACTAGTTTCAAAGTAATCAAAAAGGTCAGCATCAACGCTAGTCAAATTCACGATCTCTGCCCAGACAACAAATACTACCCTAAATACACCTGGAATGCCGATATTTTTGAAACTTACGAACTACCCAAGCTTCCCATGGCCGGTTTTGGCAAAAGCGTCCTTGACCAGAGGCAACTAGCCGAGTCCAAGTACCTAGCCGATTATCTCGAAGGAACGGTGGCCTATGACACTCACAACTATAACCTTGTCAACTCCTTCAATCGAGCAGGTGTCTTCCGCAAACTCTCCTCGGCCTCTTACCAGGACACCCTCAAGTGCAACCTAATCACCACAGCAAAGGTCGATAGTCGTTACAACTATGACGTACGTTTAAGCTGGACCAATGAGGACCAATCATTTCTCCGAACCATGTTTGATATTGCTCAAGTCGCCGTCAACGATGGATCGATACCCCAAAGATTCATTAACCTGTTCAATCTCGGTAGACAGTTGATCCAGACCATACTGGCAGCGAATATAAATGTGCTTTGCTCTCTACTGCCAAACGGGGTCGATCCGTGCCAAAGCTATCTTGAACAATTCGATTGTCCTCCCGTAGACTCCGAGGAACGTTTTTGGTTCAACATCGGCCACCCCATTCAAGCCCACCTTTGGCCGGCTGTCCCCATGTTTACCCGCGAAGACACACCGGGCCAAGCCACGTTGCGCGCCCAATACCCCCCTGGAACCTTTATCAACAGGAACCGGGAACCCGATGGTGTAGGCTCAGGAAGATCGATCACCTACCCTCTTTCTGTGCCACATCTTGCCCGCCTCAACGACGTCTCTCGCTCTACCTACAACTTACTCATGCCGGCAGCGCTCGTTCCTGGCACCCTCACCCAGGCAGATGATTATGCCGAGTTAGCACAACAAGAAGTGCCCAGCTTTGTTGTCGCTGCTCCCGATCTCGGCAACAACCTAGGTTTCTATATCGAAGCTACTGTCGGGTACGAAGAGCCTCACGCCTATGTCAACGTCATCTTTCATCCCCAGGAGCCTAATGTCTGCGACGGTGACATTAAACTCGGCCTCGACAGCCCGGGAAATATCATTGCCGGTCCAAACGGCTGGAATAGTTCCGGCAGTGGAACATATGTATACGAAGGCAACTGGACTGGGTCTCCATTTGTAATCAATCGCGGCGAGACGAAAGTCGTCACCTATTACGGAATAATCCACCGCGGTCCTCGCGATTGCACCGGACGAATGGATGCTGTAACTTGCCGCATGTCAGTCGACCGCAACGGCAGATTCTCTACCAACTGTGGCCCTGCCGTCCCCCCACCTCCGGTGTGTGGCAAAAATGGACCATTTACCGCCGCCTTCGAAGATCCACTAGCCCAAAAAGACTACAAGGATCCCGGGGAGTTGGACAATTTACGCAAAAGCAGCCTCAGGCAGACTCTTGTCAACACCAATGCCTACCCGGATGGCGGAGTAGACAAAGCCATTGTTGATGGTGCTTGTCATACCAACCCAATAACACACCTGGTTGAGTGTGACGAAATCGAATTTACCTACTCTACCGGCATCAACACCACCATCCAAATGCCTTATCTCAACGACATCTGGACCCAGCTGGCTCGTGAAAAAAGATCTGGTATATTCAATGCCATTACCCCCGGAACGGTTTCAGCATATATCGACATCAACTCTAAATCTGACGTTGTTTACGGAACCAGCACTTCGGGTGTCACCGTTGAACCCAGCGCCGGAAATGTCTACTTTCCTCATCTTCAGGGGATTTATAATACTCAAAATTGCGTCAGCCAACGTTTGTTAATGCCTGCCGATCTCGGTTCGCGGGCTGCATGCCCCACCTCGTCGACACATTAATCCTTATGTATAATGAAACCGTGTCTCTCCGAACACCCACCAAAACAATCCTTTCCCTGCTTGTTTTATTATTGGGACTCGCTCTCTTACCAGCAAACACTTTCGCTGCCCCACCACCAGAACCAACACCCTGGACACCACCCCTTGACAGAAGCGCGGAACTAAGTCGAATTTATTGCCAACGTCGTAACGGTAGCCAGCTTAACCTCGAAACATGGTATGGGGGCCGGTGTAACAGTACCGATCCAGGAGAAACCATTGGTTTCGGCGACATCATACTCCTGGACTTCCAAGAGAAACTCGTCGGCGTCCCCCCCGACAACACCCAGATGCAACAAATAATCGACTTCTTTAATCGACTGCTTAGTCGGGAAACACACACCTCAGCCGAGCTCCTCGCTTTGCTACCCAAAAAAAGCTCAAACAATGTCGGGTTGATCGACTCAGTTGGTCGTCTTATGGGCGAAATTTACAAAAACCCGCCGGCATCGTCAATAGAATACTTAGCTTATGTATCAAACAACATTAGCCACCCTCAGCTAGTTAAACCAGCCTATGCGCAGGGATTTGGGTTCAATAGTATGATTGGTATTCTTGCCATTTGGAAGATTTTTCGCAATATGGTGTACCTGATCTTTGCTTTTGGCTTTATCCTATACGGCTTTCTCATTATGTTTCGTATCAAAACTGGTCAGGCCGTAGCCTCCATTCAAACAGCCCTTCCCAAATTGATCTTCACTTTTCTGGCCATCACTTTCTCGTATGCCATTGCCGGCCTCATGATTGATCTGTTTTACGTAGTTACCTACGGACTTTTTAATCTTCTGGCCACCCCTGGCGGAATAATCGGCGGGAGCGGGTCAGTCGCCAGAGGGGCAGGCGGGCTTGCATTCGGTGGACTAATTACCAGCTTTACCATTGCAGTAATTACTGTCGTTACCACAGGAGCACCGTTATTAATCGCTGGGATCCTATCTATGCCTGGTTGGGTGGGCGGGGTCATATATATAACCGGTTTTTTCTTTGGTATCTCCGAAGCTATTACACTTATTCTCGTTATTGCTGTAGCCATTACCTATATTAAAATTTTCTGGTCTTTAATCAAGGCGTATGCCAACATCTGCCTTTCAATAATTTTTTCCCCTCTCGTCCTCCTTGGTGGAATCCTCCCTGGTAACAACTCATTCGGTGGGTGGGTCAAGGGTCTTGCCGCTGAACTGTCAACATTTACCAGTACCATTATTCTGCTAATAATGGCCATATATTTTCTGGGGGGTATGTTCTATGGTGCCGCTAGGGTGGGTGATTTACCATCCGATTTTTCCAATTTCTGGGGTCCCCCTCCTTTGGTAGGAAGTAACCTTGGGTTTTCTAAGGGCAAATATGCCATTCTCGGGTTTGGAATCCTTTTGTCCATCCCCACTATCGGTGATGCGATTCGCAAAGCCATGAAAGTGAGTGACTGGGGCTTTGGCAGTGTTATAGGGCAGACACTTCACCAATCTAGTAAGTTCACAAATGAAAACGTATTACCTAAAGATTTCTACAAAAAAGGAGTTTTGGGAAACATTCCCGGTACGAGTGCTCCCGCACAAGGCGTAAACGAATTACTACAGAAGATTCTCCCTCACAAGTAAACACAAGGCACTCTAGATTTTTAGCGTATCAACTTTATGCGGCAGGTGTGTTCGATTTAGCCTTAATCAGATCAAGTTGCAATCGTGCTCTTTCGCCCCAACTAAGGCCCGGCTGTAAAAGTCGTTCCTGGATTTCTGCCTGCTTCTGTAGCCCCCTTTCTCTTCTACTAGCCGCTCTCGCTTCCAATTTATTGCCAAGCTGGGCCAGAGGATTTTTGATCACCGGACTCCCATAAATGTCAGTATTATACCTATCTTGACCTGAGGGATTAGCCCTTCTATAAGCCGTGATCAGGCGACTATGCATCATTCTTAAATAGTATTTTAATTCCTGGTTGTCCGCTATATTTATAATTAGATCGTTCGCAGCTTCCAATTGAATTAAAAATGCCTCAAAAACACTGGGTGGCAACACATCAGCCGGTGTAAGTTTTTGACTTGTCAACACCTGCTCTGGAACTAAAGCACCAATAGCTTCCCGAACAATTTGTTCGGATCGGGCTTCCCAACCGCCACCGATACCCATTTTTTCCAAGGAGTTATAACCATCATGTGCACCCCTAAGTCTTGTCAGCGCCTCAGCTGCAGCCGCAGAGTCTTTTTGTCTACTTGGTATATCATTTCTCAACACACCCATGTTTTCCACTATACCGCTGGCAAGAGTCACACTCGTCCACATCTCAAGGTCAGGAACAAATCTGCCTTTTACTCGTCCCCAGCTTGCCAAAAGAAACCCTCCCTCAGCTGCAGCACCATGAGCCCCAAAATGAGTCATTAAGTTTCCCAGACCACCGTTTAAAGTGTTGCTTGCTGCCCTCCCTAAATAGTGACCGCTGTCGTATTCGGCGTCTATTTTAAATGCCGTTAATATTTGCCTCGCTAACCCAACAGCATCAGACCCTAACATACGCTCAAGCGCCAGTTCAATATTTCGCCTCTCCCCAGATCGCAAATTCAAATAATTACCGCTATCAAGCATACTCCCAAACGCGACCAACAGTTCTTTTGGTAAGCGCGGGTCCAACTGTCCTTTTCTCAAACCTATTAACACACCTATGGCGAGCTCTGTCTTCCGAGTCAAATCTCCCTGGCTTGTTAGCCACCCAGCAGTCTCCTCCTTTAACCTTGGCACCGCTCCTAAGTTCGCTATCAGGGTCTTCCAGCCTTGCTTGGGTCCCTGACCCACCAATAAGTCATCATATGCAACGAGTTCCACCAAGTTTATTCGTGCCCTGGCCTCAACCAAAGCAGCTCTTTCGGTATCTGCGGGTAGATTTAGTTCTTGTATCGCTCGGGTGACGGCCTCCACATTCCGAAAGTTTGCCACTATCCGAACAACCTCTTCTCGCAAACCAGCTCCGACCGCACCCCCATCTGAAGCAAGCCCCCCCACTTTCTCCCCTAATTGGGCATTCAAAACACCCCAAGTCGCACTGGCATCGTCAAACGAATATCCTCTTTCAGTACTACCTTTTCTTTGTCTCAGAGTGGCAAAACGTTGTGAGACCTGCCTTCTTTGTAGTTGAAGGTAACGTTCGGTGGGATCGGAATGCAAAACAAAAACATCATTAACATCCCTCATCAGGCTAGCAAGATCAGGGTCTCGAACTTCAGCCGTACGAATTCTATCGCTGTGAAATGGTTGCAGAGCTTCAGTCAAATCAACCTCTACATAATTTAGACACCCTTCTGTTAGTTTGCTCTTTTCCACGTTCGCGCAATGCGGACAAATCGCTCCAGTCTCTGGTTCTCTCATCGCCCCAACCACCCGACCACAAACATCGTGTCTTGCTTCACCAATCAACCCATCTCTCTCAGGTCTTTCCCTTACCCAAGATTCTCTTATGGCATCTGTTTCAAGAGCACCAAGCGCCCTGCGTGCCGCAAACCCCGCCTTTGGGGACCCGCCTTTTTCTTTTTCTAACCAAGAAGCATATAAACTAGGATCAAAATACGAAACAAGATCACTCCGTCTCATCATATCCTCTGCCCAGTCGGGGTGTCCTCTATACTCCACAACAGCCTGCGTAACCTCCCGCCTTCGACGCTGCTCGTTGGTTTCGCTACCCACGGGGTTTGCAGCAAACTCCGACTGTCTCGGCTGCGGAAGGTCTACCCCACGCGACCTAGCAACGACTGGGTCTTGCATCTCTAGTGGATTAGATAATTCTGACATCAGCAAATCAAAAAGTTATATAACCTGCTGATTTTACCATTTGTCATAACCTACTCCAAACACTTCACCATTTTATACTAAAATAGATACAACCTCTTTTCTTATGCCAGTAGAACAACACCCAATACCCCAAGACGTTACCGGCTATCGCTTTCGTCTAGTCGGCGACATGACCCTCAAACAGTTCCTTGAACTCGCTGGAGGGTTGGTCCTTGCCATCGCTCTGTGGGGTAGCCCTCTCCCCTTTTTTTTCAAATATCCACTAGCTATTATTTCTGCCTTACTTGGAGTGGGGCTTGCCTTCGTCCCCTTCCAAGGTAGGCCTTTGGAGCAAGTCATCCTTGCCTTTATTCGTTCAATCTATTCTCCAACTATCTATACCTGGAAGAAAACGGACCCCGTTAACCCAATCGATTCTTTCCCGAAGGTCTCGCCTCCTGTTTCTGCCTCCACAACTAACCGCCCAACAATCCCCACATCCCCTTTGTTTTCCATAACACCCAACACTCTTTCTGGTGTTACCCTTGATCCAGGTGGCAACATTCTCCCCGGTGTTCTCGTCGAAATTTCCCAAGGAGAACTAACTGTTCGTGCCACCAAAAGCAACAAGCTGGGGCAGTTTGCGTTTTCAAAACCACTGGAAAATGGCAGATACAAGATATCCAGCGAAAAAAAAGATTATCATTTTGACACCTACGCTGTTCAGATGACCGGCCAACCAACTCCACCCGTCAAGCTGCAAGCACAAACATGAACAAACCAATTAGAGCCTCTACCCAAGAACACTTAGACATCCACGTAATCAAGGATGATTTGATTGTGCTTAAAACCGGAGCTTGCGCCAAAGTTCTTCAAACCACAGCCATCAACTTTGATCTATTATCGGAAGAGGAACAAAACGCCATTATGTACGCCTATGCCGGTCTTTTAAATTCACTCCAATTCCCTACCCAGATTTTGGTTCGTTCACAACGCAAAGACATCACAGACTACCTCGATCTGTTAGATCAAAACATTCAAGAAACCTCGTCACAAAAAATCAAGGAGTCCATGATCCGCTATCGCCGTTTTATCAAAAGCCTGGTACGGGAAAAACGAGTACTCGAAAAAAAATTCTATGTGGTGGTTCATTTTAGCGCCATCGAATTGGGGGTCAGCGCTAACACCTTTAATCCCCTGGCCAAACGTCCAGATAAGCCTCCATACGACACCGACTACATCATCCAAAAAGCCAAGATGTCTCTCATTCCCCGAAAAGATCACATCATCCGGCAGTTCAATCGTATTGGCCTCAAAGCTCACGAACTAAACACCCAAGACCTAATTGACCTTTTTTATCATGCATATAATCTGCAATCATTTTCTCGCCTAAACACTCCACTCCCCCAACGGGAACCGAAAATTTCCATCCGATCAATATTCAGCCGAAAAACCTAAAGTGTTTAATCCTTTCGTCATCAAAAAGACCCTGCCAGCCAGTCAACCAGCCCCAAATCGATCTGACCTCGAGGAAGCCAAAAAAATTCAGGATACGATCGCTCCATCGTCTATCGAGGTCGATTTTTCTCACATTCGAATCAACGACTCGTTTTTCCGGACTGTATTCGTAACTGGTTACCCTCGCTACGCCTCGGCTAATTGGCTGTCGCCGCTAATCAATTTTAACCATTCCCTCGATATAGCTATGTATATTTATCCCACAGACTCCAAGGGAGTACTGGAAGAAATGCGTCGCCGCACTGCCGAAATGGAAGCTGAAATTAGCACCGACCTTCAACGGGGAAAGATACCCCAGGCAGCAACCCAAGCGGCTTTAGAAGACGTTCAGTCGCTCCAAGAGCAGATCGTCAAAGGTATTGAGCGTTTCTACAACTTTGCTCTTTACGTCACAGTTAATGCCGAATCAATAGAAGAACTCAACACCATTACCGAACAAGTTCAGTCTACGCTGGGTTCTTTGTTGATCGTCAGTAAAGTTGCTTCCCTATCCATGGAGGACGCTTTCAAAACCACCCTTCCTTATTGCCACGACAAACTTATGATTGTTCGAAATATGGACACCACCTCTTTAGCCACCACCTTCCCCTTCACCTCCTCCGAAATGTCCGACAACAAAGGTGTGCTATATGGGGTTAATGCACACAACGGATCTCTTGTGATTTTTGATAGATTCTCCATGGAAAATGCCAACATGCTCGTCCTTGCCACTAGCGGCGGCGGCAAATCGTTCTTTGTCAAACTGGAAATCATCCGGTCTCTAATGTTCGGGACAGAATTCATCGTTGTCGATCCCGAAAACGAATATGAAACCATCTGTAGGTCTGTTGGTGGCAATTACGTCTCCTTCTCCACCAGTTCAGATCACAAAATCAACCCCTTCGAAATTCCAGACCCAGAACACAGCAACCAAGATGAGATGGGTTACAAGTATCTTTTTCTTTCATCGCTACTCAAAATAATGATGGGGAGTCTCTCTCCCAGTGAGGACGCCCTACTTAATCGCGCTCTGGTCATCACCTACCAACAGAAAGGTATTACATCCGACCCGCAGACACACCACCTCGAACCCCCCAGAATGGAGGACCTCTACAAAACGTTAATTGGTATGGAGGACCCACTTAGCCGAGATCTTTCTGCCCGTCTCGAAAAATATGTCATGGGCTCAACCAAAGGTATCTTTGACCAGCAAAGCAACATAACCTTCAACAGTGCAGTAACCGTGTTTACACTGCGCGAATTAGCCGATGAAATTCGCCCCATCGTCATGTTTATTATTCTCGATTACATCTGGACCAGGGTTAGAAAAGACATGAAAAAACGCCTGCTGGTTGTGGATGAAGCTTGGTATCTGATGCGTTTCGAAGACTCCGCTAAAATTCTCCAGGGGCTGGTCAAGCGCGCCCGCAAATACTATCTCGGCATCACCATTATTTCTCAAAACGTCGATGACTTTCTTGGTTCGCCCTATGGCAAAGCCATTGTTACCAACTCTGCACTACAATTACTTTTTAAACAATCAACTGCCGCCATCGAGGACGTCGCAAACGCGTTTTACCTATCCCAGGGAGAACGGCATATGTTACTCGCGGCCAACGTGGGCGAGGGTTTGTTCTTCGCCGGACAAAACCACGTTGCAATCCACGTTGTTGCCTCGCCGGATGAATATGCTCTAGCGTCTACCAAGCCCTCCGAGCAACTCAAGGATAATTCAAACGCCTCCAAATGAAAAGTGCAGCCCCGGCCCAAGACATTTCCAAGGAACAACTCTTTGGAGTCATCCACACAAAAGCACTTGTTTTAAAAAAACCAGTCCACAAAATAGAGTGGGTCGACTTCGACGATCAGGAGAGGTTGTTGTTTGAACAATTCGCCACCAACAATAAATATCCTTCAGGATCACACGCCTACCTCCAAATAAAAACTGAGCTTGTCGAAAAATTAACCCCCACA
Organism: uncultured Pseudomonadales bacterium; assembly: GCA_964487665.1. Taxonomy (GTDB): domain Bacteria; phylum Patescibacteriota; class Microgenomatia; order UBA1400; family MFAQ01; genus CAZARR01. Next base: position 35,337 of record CAZARR010000007.1, on the reverse strand, counting down.
CACCAATCTCCTTATTCTGATCCATCCCTTCCTGGAAGTTATCCTCTCAATTTTGGCGGAGGGCACGCCAAACAAAAACGAATCACACTCGATGATGTTTCGACGGCAATCTCTCTGTACGACTCACCAGAGCAACTTCCACCAGAAATTAGAGCCTTTTTGGCGGCATATGCCCGGCAAAACAATTGGGAAGGGTCGATAGAGGAATGTTTCTTTCAAGTAAAACAGTCTTCAAGAGTAAATCAAAACACTATCGATCGTGCCTTACTGACTCAGTTGGTTTCCGAAATGAGAGAGGACACCCAAATAGAACTTTCGGATGACTTCCCCGCCTCACCCTCACTAAAACAAAGCATTTCAAAAGCTTTGCAGATCAATCGGTTGTACATCCGCCTCCGGAATACAGACAATATTCCCCCAGACCACCCAGCCGCAGCCCAAATCCACGCCGCCCTTACCGAAGCCGAACCAAAAAACGACTTACACACCCAACTATTAGAGACAAGCCGCGAACTCATCGCCGAAGCGATCAAGGTTCTTCCTGCTTCACCACCAACCACACAACCAATTACCTCCCAACAAGCTGACCGGGCTTGCAACACTCTTGGTCAGCTGATCATCCTTAGTTCATCTCCGTCTGACCACGGAGAACCTCTTCCGCTCGATATTCCTGAGGTTGCTGAGCTAATCGAACTTGCCTTGGCTCTGGAAATCCCTTCCTTTGACAGCCCACTCGCAAGGCTTGCTCGAGAGATTGTGAATAGCACCCAATCAGCCACCCCGTCCGACCTTACAATTCTAGCGCCACTTCCACGCACACCTCCCTCAACCCCCAAGGAACAACCTGGTGCCCAAAACGTAAAAAAGAAGACATTCCGTTTTGTTTACAATCCTGGCACGAATACCATCACCGATATCGTCGGGTCAGTAGAAAAATCTCGCTACGGTTCAACCCCACCCACTTTTACCCAACAGCTACAACAATCCCTCTCTCTTGGTCTCGATACTGATGATGTCCTCGCCCAGGTAAACGCTGTTCGCACCAAAACACACGCGGCTGTTACCAGCTCCCCGGTTGCCATTGCCGCCGCCAGTAACTTTGATACCAACGTAATATCTGGAACGTTTACCAATGAGATTCTCGCTGCACTTAGCCGATCTGCTAGCCTACCCAACACACCACTTCCCACAGCTTCTGCAATCGAAACAGCAACCGCCATCGAGGGTTTAATTAATTCGAACGATCCTCGCACCGACATTCACACTCCAGAATACGTCGGGGTCATTTTGCTGGGCACATTTTCTCCTGAAACCATCGAGGCTTGGTTGCGTAACCCCCTATCTAACCCCACCCTTCAGCAACTCTACGAGCAACATCCCGCAGAGTTTAATCGTGTCCTTAATTACACAGGGAAGCTCTTTGCCTCTCCCCTCGCACCAGAAATTTCCCCACCTCGCCAAACCCCATCCAACAGACCAAACCCCCAAACGTCGCGGACGAAAGGCTTTGTGAGCACAAAGCTATCACAACTAAAATCCATTGTGGAGTCTAGGTTTTCCCGTCTCCCCATCTTTGGTCGATACTCCCAGTATGTCTTTCATCCTTACCAATCGGCCAGAAATTGGCTAGCCAAAAAAATCGGCGAAAGAATCGCTCGCCAGATCTTGGTGAGGTTCTCTGTTCCTCTAATGAGGTGGTCCATTGGCAGGTATGCTGTTCAAACAATCACCAAAGAAGGGTTCAGGCGTGGCTTAGGACTCGTTTCCTCCGAAGTAAAAAAAAGAATCGCTCAATTTATCGCCGCCCAACTAGCCAAAGGTGCTGCCAAAGTAGGCATTCAGATTGGCGTCCAGGCCGGTCTTGGTGCCGCCGCAGAAGGTGCCAACGTTGTCGTTCCTGGGCTAGGGCTTATTCTCCACGCGCTAATCATCGTTGCCGGTCTAGGAATTAGTCTAATCAAAAAAGTCTACAACAAACTTCAGGGTATCGCTGTCTCCATCTGGGGAGAAAAAATCAAAGCTCGAGATCTCATCGCTCTCCCCTTACTTGCCCTCATTACCATCTCCCAAACAGCTGGTACCATCCTCGCCTTGGCCTCAACCGGAACTCTAATAACCGCAGGAGTCTCCTTGGCGGTTGCTGGAATTATATACATCTCCGCCTTCAATCTTGGCCCAATTATCGGTAGTCTGGCGCAAATTGGTCCCTTTCAGGACCCAGGCTCATACATTGGTCTTCCTCCCGATCCTGGTTCAGACTACACCTACAACGACCCCACCACCAGGGTCCAGTGTTTTACCTTCGACAACGCTATTTACCCGTGGCCAGACCAGATTAAACAACCCATTGTCTCGTCTGTTAATGCTATCGGCAGCAGTTACTCCAACTATATGAATCGCCTGTGTCGCTATCTCAACCACGAAACAGATATTTCCTTACAATTTGGTGGTCACTCTAGCCTAGGCTACGGAGGCTACGTTCCCCGCATGCACACAATCGTTATTTACAACAACTTCAACAACTTTCTGTTTATCCTCTCACACGAAACCGGGCACATTTACACTCAACGTTACCCATCAACCTATCAATCCTTTCGTCTCGACCCAGGAGTAAACCGTGAAGGCATTCTACCTTCATACTCATACCCAACCAGCCAGCCACACATCGAAGACTTTGCTGAAACCATCGGAAAATATATCGGTGACAGTCCTTATCTCAATCGCTACCCTGAGCATCGTCGTTTCGCCCGTGATAATATATTCAACTAACCATGAAAATTACCCGCCCCATCCTCATTATTACCACAGTAATTCTCATTGTCGGCCTCTTTATCAAAGCTCTCACTCCCAAAAAAATTTCTACCCCCGTGAGCCCGACCACCGCCCCACTTTCTATTACCCCTCTCCCCTCGCTCTCTGCCGTGTCCGTCAGCAAGGCAAGCAAACTTTTAGGCGAAAACATCGAATCGGCTTACAAAATTTTTGGCCAACCCCTTTCTTCTACTAACTCAGGCGAGCTCAATAACTTTTTTTTCGACTCCAAAATCAAGCTTAGCCCAAATATTATCACCACTCAGAACAGCCAAATCATTTTTGTTCGTGAAGAAGTCACAACCTCCCCACCGCCCAAACTACTCGACCAACAAAAAGCCACTCTCCAAAAAGATCCTGTAGTACTTTATGGTCCCGAAAGCCAATCCGGCATCAATCTCTACTTATTTCCCGATCAAGGTCTTGGCTTACTTGCGTCCGAAGCAGATGGCTCAACCTTCGCCATTTACTACTTCAAGCCCACTTCCACTGATAGTTTCATTTACCAATACGCACCAAACTATTCAACCAACCGCGATGACGTTTTCCGCTTTGGCCCTTGAAACTATTTTTTGATTGGCATTACCAATGCCACCCCGTCTTCCCCGTCAATCCGAAAAACACCAGGTTTTAACGCCCCTTCCGTCTCAAAAATCACTTCCTTGGCGTCAACACTACTCAAGTAGTCGGTTAAATATTTACAATTAAACGCCATCGTTACTTCCTCACCCTCCTGTTTGCACTCAACTTCGCTACTCCCCTTACCCACCTGTGCGCTCAACCCGCTTATTTTCACAATTTCCGATTGGATGTTCATCTCAATCAAATTAGCACTGTCACGAGCAAACAACGCTGCCCTACGCACTGCCAGCAGCATTTCTTCTCTACCAAAAAGCACCCTCGTCTTCCATTCAGCTGGTAAAATTTTCTGATAATCCGGAAACTCGCCGGCAATCAATCGGCTGTTTATCTCCATTTCTTTCAACTTAAAAACAACCTGTTGTCGCTCCTTGTCGAATTCCACTATTACCCCTCCCTGACCAGCTGAGAGCGCCTTACAGACTTCGCCAACCACTCTTTGTGGCACAATCATCGCAACCCCCCGATAAGGACTCTTTTCTAGCGGCACAGTGTCCATCACCAATCGATAACCGTCTGTTGCCACCAAAAATAACTCTTTATCCTTAAATTCCCACAATACTCCCTCTAATGTTGGTCTTCCCATGTCTTTTGCCGTTGCAATCGTCACACGCATCAGCTTTTCGACCAAATCGATCCCTTCTAACCCCACTCCGTCTCCTGAAAATGTTGGCAATGCTGGATACTCTTCAGCCGCTCCCCCAGCAACTTCTACCTCCACTCCTTTTCCGACTAACTTAAGAGTATTTTTTTCTGTGTAAATATCCACCACTTCTTTGCCAAAGGTTCCCACTAACTCACTCATAATTTTCCCTGGCACCAAAATTTCTCCTTCTTCTTCCACTTTGGCCCCAATTCGGATTACCACCCCCATCTCCAAATCAGTACTGGAAATTGTTAAGCCAGTTTTATCAACTGATAACTTTAAATTAGTCAAAACAGGTAGGTTAACTCTACTGGATATTGCTCTGCTTGCCCACACTACTCCGTCCGCTAATTTCTCTCCCAAAATACTTATTCTCATCTTCTGTTATTTATTATATTTATTTAGTAACGATAGTAATAGGTAGTGTTGATATGTGGATACGAGTCGACAATCACGCCTACCAGTATTGTTATTATCGTTTTTTTGTCTGTCAAATAGGCCACTTCTCTTTCTTCTTTCGGGTCACTTGTTCTAGACCATCCTGTGTCTATCCTAGACTATTTGTTGACAACTTTGTGTACAACTTTCCCCTTCCAACAACAACCCACTAAAGTTTGTCCACACCTATCCATAAAGCTCTCTTCTTATCGACATCACCTCTTCGCGCACCTTCTGGTTAATATCAAATGTTTTTTTAATTTTATCAATTCCATGCATTACAGTAGTGTGGTCTCGACCGCCAAGCATTCCACCTATTTGCATCAAAGTCAACTTCAGATCTTGGTTTAATAAATACATTGCAATATGTCGAGCTTTAACCATATCCGCCTTCCTGCACTCGCCCGTCAAATCTTTATTTCTAAAATTAAATTGCTTTGCCACTGTAGTAATTACCACCACGGGTCTTACCGATTTTCGATCTTCACTTTTTTTTATCCCCACCACTCTCTCTATCATTTGTGCATCGACCCTCTTCCCCTCAGATTTGGCTAATGTCGCCAGCCGCTGCATAACCCCCTCCAACTCTCGACTGTTTGTAACTACGTTCCCGGCGATTAGATCGATGGCCCAGTCATCAATTTCTATGGCCATCTCTGTGCTTTTTTGTCGCAAAATTGCTGCCCTCATTTGGTGGTCCGGCATACCAATGTCAACTGTCAACCCACCCAAAAACCGCGAAACCAATCTTTGTTCTACTTGTGGAATTTCTTGTGGTTTACGATCAGATGTTAACACAATCTGCACCCCTTTCATGTACAACTCGTTAAAAGTGTGAAAAAATTCTTCTTGCATTGTCTCCTTGCCAGCAAAGAATTGAACGTCATCCAGCAACAAAGCCCCAATCTGTCGATATTTTTTTTTGAACATGTCAGTAGTTTTATCGCGAAAGGACCTAACTAAATCGTTGGTAAATTGTTCCCCCGAAACATATGTTACTTTACGCATTCCCTTAGCAACCAACCCATGACCCACCGCCTGCATTAGGTGAGTTTTCCCCACCCCTACACCTCCCCAGATAAATAGTGGGTTGTGTCTTCCACCTGGGTTGTCCACCACCGCTCTAGCTGCCGCATATGCTAAATCGTTTGAAGTTCCTACCACATAACTATCAAAAGTATATTTCAGATTCAACCCCACCGAATCATTGCTAATTTCTTTTTTTGTTTCAAACAATTCCTGTGAATTTTGTCTCCCCTCGCTCTCTCTTTTTCTGCTCAACACCACCTCGTCTTCATTTTTACTTTTTACCAACAAAGCCACCTCGCATACCTTGCTTGTTTGCTTTTCCAGCGCTTTTTTTATCTGGCCGTAATAGCGCTCGTCAATTGTCTTGCAGTGATAGGCTGTTGGTGTGGCCAATTCAATTAACAGCCTGTCTTCATTTATTTTGCTTATACCCGCGATAAAACAAGGCCCAATCCAACTCTGCATCGTTGGCTCAGATAATGTTACCGCCAACTCGCCACAAACCCTACCCCAAATATCTTCACTGTCCATAAACATCGAGGCGATTGTAACCACTTTTCCACATTTATTGGAACCCCCACATTACCCCAATACAAATATAATTTTCCCCCTCGCTGTCCCCAATTGTCCACACTTTGATCAACAATTAGAAACAGCAAACCCAAAATCTTCATGTTAAAATTAGCCGATGCCAAAAAGGACCTATCAACCCAAAAAACTAAAACGCGCCCGTAAGCATGGGTTTCGTGCTCGAATGGAAACAAAAAGCGGTCAAGATGTTCTCAAACGTCGTCGTGCTTCTCACCGAACCAAACTTACCACTGTCTAGCCGCGTGCTCTCTCCCAAAAACCGTCTCAATATCCGATTCGAGCGGGACAGAATGTCAGCCCAGGGCGTAACCCACCGGTCGCCCCTTTTCACTCTCATAGTTTCTCCCAACAACCTAAGCACCCCTCGCTTTGCCATTCTGATTAGCAAAAAGAACGTCAGACTTGCCACCAGACGTAATCGCCTAAAAAGGCAAATTTCACACATTTTACGAACTAACCTATCAACCATACCCAGCGACTGTGATTACCTCATCATCCCCAAATCGATTTGTATGGATCAGGACAACCAAAACCTCTCAACCAATCTGATTAAACTTTTTAATACACTTGATGCAAACGATTCTTAACCTTTACCACAAATTTATTAGCCCGTTTACACATCTTTTGGGTCGTTCTGTTTTTGGTCCATCATTTTCCTGCCGTTTCGAGCCTACCTGTTCACAGTATGCCAAAGACGCTATTAATAAATATGGGCTCATCATCGGTCTAATCATGGCCACCAAACGCCTGTTACGCTGCCATCCGGCTTCTCGTTCCCCACATTTCGATCCAGTAAGATAAAATATCCTGTATGGCAAACGCCTTCAATTTACTTATCGTCCCCATCAACAGTTTATTACTATTTCTAAATAACCTTACTGGAAACCTCGGCTTGGCTATAATTCTCCTCACCCTTATCGTCCGCTCACTCTTGTTCCCTCTAACCCTCCCCTCCTTACGCTCTGCCAAAAAAATGCAAGATCTGAAACCACAACTGGACAAACTCAAAAGTAAGCACACAGACAAAGCAAAACTTCAACAGGCCCAGCTGGAACTTTACCGCCAACACGGTATCAACCCAGCAGCCGGCTGTCTTCCCCAAATTCTGCAACTTATTGTCCTTATTGCCCTTTACCAGGTTTTTATCCGTTTTATTGGTAATGGTAACGGTCATTCCCTTAACATGCGTTTTCTTTGGCTAGATCTAAGCAAACCCGACCCCTACTACATCCTACCTGTTTTGGCTGGCTTGTCACAGTTAGTTTTCTCTCTCATGATGCGTACCGGTCTCGAAAGTCATGTTGATGCCCCCAAAAAGAAAACGGACAAACAGAAGGAGGAAGACAGTCTCGAAATGGCCCAAAGTATGCAACAACAGATGATGTATATGATGCCGATCATGACCACTGTTATCGCTCTAAAATTTTCCTCAGGCCTGTCCTTGTACTGGGTGGTGACCACGTTGTTTTCAGTGGCTCAACAATATATAATTTCCGGCCCAGGGGGGTTAAAAGATATCACCAAAATCCTTTCCTATGTCAAACTTAGACGAAACTAAAATCAGCCAAACAATTGAAAATACCCTCAAGCTCCTTGGGTTAACCACAGACAACTTTTCTGTTAGTTTCTCTGAGGACAAAACGGTCAAAGTCCAAATCACTCTCGATGACAACAAAACCGGTCTGTACATCGGCAACCACGGCGAGGGAGTCTCCTCCCTACAGCTGATTCTTTCGCTGATGATTAATCAGCGATTTGGCGACTGGGTCCACATTATCGTAAATATTAATGACTACCGCGAGCGTCGTGAAGAATCTCTCAAGCAAATGGCTGAAAACGCCGCTACCAAAGCCCGTGACCTAGATCAAGAAATAATTATTCCCAACCTATCTCCCTTCGAAAGGCGGGCTATCCACCTCTGCCTCGAGAACAACCCAGATGTCGTTACCCAGTCACGAGGTGACGGACCCAACCGTCAACTTTTTATCGTCCCCAAATCCAAAATAGACTAGCGGTATACTCAGCTGGTGGCCACCACACTATTGCAGCTGCTTGTTTTTTTTCTTCCCTTTCAGTTCGGTAAACACTTTTGGCCAAGCTGGTCACATCTTGCCGGTCTCAAAATAGATTACCTCTCCCCTACGATTTATTCTACCGACATTCTGCTTATCGCGTATCTGATTTTGAACATTCGAACAATTGTCCGCATTTACCACAAATACACCCTAGGTATTTACATCTGCGTTTTGTTTGCGACCCTTAATTGTATGATTGCCATTCACCCGCCCCTCGCTGCCTACTGGTGGCTTCGTCAATTTCTTTACCTTCTCTTTACCTTGGTCCTTTCTTCCCAAAAAAACATCCGCTCAATTATTTCCAGGCCACTATCTTTGTCAATATATTTAATCGTCTTCCTTGCTCTACTACAGCTTATTGGCCAACACAGCGTAAATAAAATTTTTTATTATTTTGGGGAAAGAACTTTCGATTCCTCAACATATAATTTAGCCAAAATCGGTCACTTGATCCGGCCTTACTCTACGTTCTCTCACCCCAATTCGTTTGCTGCATACCTACTTCTGTGTTATTTTATTTTTCAAAAGAAACTTAACAACAAATACGCCCTTATTGCGTGCCTTGGTGGGATGCTGATCGCGCTGTCCAAGGGTGTGTTATTGGCATTGTCTATAGGTATCGTTCTCAATTATCTAATCAAGCACAAACCACGGTATTTCAAACTTGCCTGTGGCTCATTAATAATTCTCTCACTAATTATTTCTATTGCCCCGCTGCTTCCATATTTATCTCGCTACACCAACAGCATAACCACACTTTCATCGAGATTATATTTTGGTCAAATTGGAATACCTTTGTTTACCCACATCAACATTCTGGGAGTGGGCCTGGGTAATTATCTCCCCGCAATCGTATCTACACTTTCACCATCACAAATATCCATCTTTTCGCTTCAACCTATTCACTCGGTACTCTTATTGTCGATAGCAGAAATTGGTCTTCTGGCAACATTTCTTGCCCTTATTTTCGTTTTTAAAAATCTTTATTACTCTTTAAATTATTATCTATTAATGATTACTACCTTGGTACTGCTCACGGGCTGCATTGATCACTACTGGTGGACACTACCGCAAAATCATCTTATACTCGCCCTCGCCGCCGCCCTAGGAATAAACAACAAATGAACCATCAAGACAATGCTCTCATAATACACACCGATGGTGGATCACGGGGGAACCCAGGACCGGCTGCAATAGGTGTCATTGCCAATATAGGTAAACAGCAGCTTTTTACCCTCTCTGAATACATTGGAATAAACACCAACAACTTTGCCGAATATACTGCTGTACTTTTTGCACTAAAAAAAATTATCGAATTAAAACCGGCCGTCAAAGAAATTCATTTTATTCTTGATTCGGAGTTGGTAATCAAACAAATCAATGGAGAATATCGTGTCAAGGACATTCACCTAATTAAACTTTACGCCCAAATCGAAAATCTTCTTAAACTTCTATCGAAAGAAAAAATAATTACTTTTTCACACACCTTACGCTCTGGAAACAAAGAAGCAGATGACTTGGTCAACCTTGCCCTGGACAATCACAGGCCCTGATTTTTCCCGTATATAAATTGCTAGAAAACAATGTGGAAAAGTAATAATTTAACGGAGGCTGGTGTTTCACGTGAGCCAAGTAAGAACAAAAAAAAGTAAAATACTCATAAGAAAAATTTATCGACGAGAACAAAAACAAAAAGAAAAAAAGGTAATAACGGAAAAAAAGTGTAACAACGCGTTGCTATACTAGTAGTATCGTGTCACATCAATATACAAAGCTAAAAGCATATCTTGGCGGGAACTCAGAATTTTTACAGAAATTTTTATCCGAAACACTTACATCTCATCAGATAGAGATTACCCCAATACCCGACGAAGCGACGTATTGTTTTTATATACTTATTCCCAAAAAAAATTCTGCTTTGGTGGGAGAAATTGAACATCTTATTTCACTAAAATTCTCTCAATCAACCAAATTTACTCTTATAACATTTCAATCCAACTTAGACGAAGAAAGAGAGGAAATTCAACTTGCCAGTACACACTTTGCCAAACAATGTGAAATAAAAAATTTGGACTATCGTATCGTAACCGCGCTTGACCTAGTTAGCTATAGAATTATGGCCGATCTTCCCCTCAGCCAACTAATCAAACTTGCCGTCACTAAAAATCAAATAGATATAAGCAGTGACGGACAAACACTACTATACCCCCTTCACCCAGAGGACTTTATCGATGGAGTTTTTCGCGCTACTTTTCTTTCTAACACCAGAGGCCATGTATATACCATAGGAGGCCCAGAAACGACTGATCTCGACCTGGCCTTTCAACTCAAGGACCTCTTTCAGAAAAAAAATCTTAACCTTGATATTAATCAATCAAAACAAAACGTATCGAACATATCTCACGTATCATCTATTGACCAAACCTCAACTGGACTAAACTGGTCAAACAAACACGACTTTTTTACTTTTATTACAAAAGACTTCTTAGATGTTAACTACACAAACATAAATAAAGCACTTCCAAGTCAGAACATAAAGACAAAAATATTTTCATACTTTTTACTCTTGTTTTTCTTGATTGCTATATTGCAAGTAATTGCAAGTTTCTCTGGTTATGCCCTTTTATATTTATCAAGTAAACAATCACAAAGATCCCTAACAGCGCTTCGCTCCGGTAATCCTCAACAAAGTCGCTTACTAATCTCATCAACCAAGCGTAAGCTTGCGGCCGCCGATAGTCTTGTTTCCCTCACCTCACCCTTCAACAGACTAATTGTTCCCAAATTTATTACCAACCTCGAGATAAAAACAAACGCCCTACACATGGTTATTCCACCGTTAGATAACTTGACGAATATTTACGATCTGGGGCTCAAAACATACCAAGATTTTTTCTCCAAAAGAACATTAAATATTGTTCCTACGGCTCAGACCCTTACTGCGCACCTCGAAAGTCTTAGCCAACAAATTGATCAAATACTAATTAGTTCAGACGCCACCGCCAATAACACGAGTTCCATCAGCACCGAGGATCTCAAAAAAATTCGCAAGCAAATAGTAAACACACTCTCATTTCTTGACATTATTAAAAACCAACTCAGATACAAAGCCAACAGTCGTATCGTTTTTGTCTTGCTTGACAATTCCTACTACCAATACATCGGTGGAAGACCAAAAGCCATTGTAACCATGTCTATTCAAGACAACAAACTCGCCTCAATAGTAACCGATGATTTCGAAACAGACCTAAACCTTTCTCTCTTTACCGACTTAACGTCTTTATCACCAATACTAGAAAGTGAGATTTCTCAAAAAACAAACACTAACCCGGACATGATCATATTACTTACTCCGCTTACCATTGCAAATTATCTACAGTATTATCCCGGACTTCATTTGGATCTAAACATTCCCATTACATCCCAAAATATTCTAGACACACTATCGCTTCCTAACAATCGTTCATCGCCACTAATTCCTCAGATCTCAAAGGAAATCATTCGCCAGGTTCAGTCGGACCCCAAAGCCGCCACATCTTTTTTCCGATCGTTTATTGACAGTCAGACAAACAACGATATTTGGCTGCACTCAACCAATCCTACGGTTCAAAAGTTAATAGATTCTTACAAACAAGCTGGTGATTTATCTAGCTCGAACTGTCCAGCGGTGTTTGATCAAAACAAATGTCTAACTCAATCCATACAAATCAACGAGGACTCGTTGTCAACCAATGTTTCGTCCCTTGCTCACACAAGGATGCTAAACATTGAAGTTGAAATTAGCCCGGATACGATTAACAAAAAGCTACGGCTAATCTTTACCCCCAAAGCTGATAAATTTCCACCCGGCCTTTCTTACAACAGTGTGCTTCGTGTTTACCTAAGCAAGCAAGACTTACTTACCTCTTTAACTATAGACAACAAGCCAATGCCAATCAGCCCATCATCTGTTGGTACCAACCTTAATGAATATCGTATCGCTATTGAACCTACTTCATCTTCAGCCAGCGAGATCACCCTTCGCACCACCACACCACTTGATCCCATAATTGCTCGCGATAATTTTTCGTATGCGCTATCCCTTGCGAGGCAACCAGGAGTTTTGAATTATCGAACAAAAATAAACATTGCCTATCCCAACTCAATTACACCACTAGTAATCTCTCACCCCGCTACCACCACCTCTAATCTTGTATCGTTTAACGAAGCCGATATCTCCTCTACAATATATGCCATATCCTTTAAGATCCGATAGATCTGGGTTACAATCTACCGGATGCATGTTTCCATAGCTCCAGAGACTATCTTTTCCCTTTTTGGTTTCTCTCTTACCAACTCGCTGATTAGTTCAATAGTCGTCACTCTTCTTTTGGCCATGGTTGCTACTATAGTTGGCCAAAATTACCATAGACTACCACGTGGCTTACAACACCTATTTGAAATGTCATACGAAATGTTCGAAAATTTGGCCATTAGTATTTCAGGAGAAAAAGGAAAAAGATTTGTCCCACTTGCCACTACAATATTTTTATTCGTCATATGCTCGAACTGGATCGGGTTGCTCCCAGGAGTAGGGTCGATTCTTTATCACAAACACCCACTGTTTCGCGGTGCTAGCGCGGACCTAAACACTACCTTTGCCTTGGCCCTGATAAGCGTTTCTGCTGCGAACATTTACTCCATCCGGCAATCTGGGTTATTCCGCCACCTCGCCCACTTCAAAAACCCCCTAGAAATCATCTCGGAGATATCCAAAATATTATCTTTTGGGTTTCGTCTGTTCGGCAATGTTTTCGCCGGGGAAATTCTTCTTTCCGCCGCGGGCAAAATTGCGGTTCTTATCGCAAACCAAGAACCTTGGTATTTTGGCCTAATTGGTGGTATTATCCAAGTTCCATTTCTAAGCCTTGAAATATTTGTTGGTTTTATTCAGGCCTTTATTTTTTCGGTCCTTACCTTAGTATTCATCGGAGTTTATACTGAAAACAAAAATCATTAATAACTAGTAAAACAAATATGGAACCTACAATTCAGCCAGGAAATATAGCCAACCTTTCTAGTCTTGCCAAGGCCTTGGCAATCGGACTTGGTGCGCTTGGTCCGGGGCTTGGCATTGGGATTATTGGTGGCAAAGCACTCGAATCAATCGGGCGAAATCCAGAAGCAGCTGGGCAAATTCGAACAGCTATGATTCTGGCTCTAGGATTTGCCGAAGCTGTAGCGATTTATGCTTTGGTCATTGCTCTTATCATAAAATAGCATGTCTGCTCTTGGCCTAGACCCAGTCCTTCTGATCGCACAAATAGTTAGTTTTTCTATCCTATTGATAGTGCTTAAAACATTTCTTTTTTCAAAAATTCAAAACGCCCTCGACGAAAGACGCCTTGCGGTAAAAAACATCTTTCGCGATCAGGAAGAAATTCAAAAAAGACTAGAAAAGATTGAGACAACACAACTAGAGCAGCAAAAAGTTTCTCGACAAAAAGCAATTGAAATTATAAATCAGGCCAAAAACGAAGCAAGAACAATAGCAAGCGAAATAGTTTCAACAGCGAAATCCCAAGCTCTAGCCCAACACCAGCACAATGAGGAACTACTACAGAGAGATATCGAAAAAGCACGCCTTGCTCTTCTCGCTGATGTCAAAACAATTTCTAAATCCATAGTTGATAACCTACTAAAAGACCAACAAAGAATTAAGTAACACATGCCTCGCGACAACATTGAATTACTAGCAAAACGAATTGTTACTTTTCTCAAATCTCATTCCCTAGGCCACCAACTCCCACTTCTTATTTCTAGGCTAATTGAGCTTAATTCTCAATCTGAACATATCGAAGTAACCTATGCTTCGCCACTGACCGAGTTACAAAAAAATAATATTAATCACGACCTATCGTCACGCTTCCCTCAAAAAAAAATAATTTTTAAAAAAGATCCCTCTCTTTATTATGGATTCAAAATAAAATTTAAAGACCTGATTTTCGATGGCTCATTACGCCAAAAGATTGAGCGTTTTTATGCCCAAAACTAAGACACCACTCATCACTTCTCAAGAAATACTTGACTTGCTACAACTACAGCTCGCTCCCGAGCATACCCCCCCACAGTGGGTATCAGAAGGGCAAATAACCTCGTGCGGCGATGGTGTAGCTACCGCCTCCGGCTTATCACAAGCAATGTTGGGGGAGGTTCTTAAAATCAACAACACCATTTTTGGCTTGGTTCTGAATCTTAGGGAGTCAGAGGTTGGTCTTATTATTTTAGGTGATTACCTCTCTGTCAAAGTTTCGGACAAAGTTACCACCACCGGAAAGATCCTTTCGGTTCCGGTTTCCACTAGTCTTTTAGGAGGTGTGGTAAATGCTTTATTACTACCAGTAGACAAGGCAACAAAGCAAAGTAGCCCAACCAAAACAGTCGACTACCCGGTAGAAAAAATTGCCCCTGGGGTGATTAAGCGTCAGGATGTTCGCACCCCACTACAAACAGGCGTCAAAATTATTGATGCTCTCATACCCATTGGCAGGGGACAAAGGGAGCTAATAATCGGTGATCGAGGCACAGGCAAAACAGCTTTAGCCCTAGATGCAATTATTAATCAAAGTATAATTAATCGTGCCCTACCAAAAGGGCAAAAGAGAGTTATTAGTATTTACGTTGCGATTGGCCAAAAACAGTCAAAAATTGCTCAGGTCGTAGGTCTATTAAAAAGCCATCACGCTCTCTCCGACACTATAGTTGTAAACTCTCCGGCATCCGACCCTGCAAGTATGCAATATCTGTCGGCTTTTTCGGCTACTGCCCTAGCCGAATTCTTTATGGATCGCGGCGAGGACGTCCTCATCATATACGATGATCTTACTAAACACGCCTGGGCTTACCGAGAAATTTCCCTATTACTCAAACGTCCTTCGGGTCGAGAGGCTTATCCTGGCGATATTTTTTACCTTCACAGCCGCCTACTCGAAAGATCGGCTCGTCTCCATGACTCTCAAGGGGGAGGCTCAATTACTGCCCTTCCAATTATTGAAACTCAAGCTGGGGACATCTCTGCCTACATTCCAACTAATGTAATTTCAATTACCGACGGTCAAATATATCTTGAGCCAGAGTTGTTTAACGCAGGAAGCAGACCGGCAGTCTCTGTTGGTCTCTCTGTTTCGCGTGTAGGAGGGGATGCACAAACCAAGATACTAAAAAGCGTCGCGGGACAACTAAAGCTCGATCTTGCGCAATATCGAGAATTATCCGCCTTTGCCCAATTTGGATCTGATCTCGATGAATCTACTCAAAAAAGATTACAAAAAGGCAAAATACTTACCAAGTTAATGAAACAAAAACAATTTTCTCCGCAAGATGTCAAATTTCAGGCGGCTCTCCTTTGGATTGGTATGAGTGGCAACCTCGATGATCTCAGCGAAGACAACATTTCCCTCTTCGAAGAGAAACTTTTATCACTTCTTCAAAAAGAACAAAAAAAGATTACCAATAGCTTTGATTTAACCAAAGAACTCTCAACCGAAACGCAAAACTATTTACTTGATATCACCAAACAAATTAAACAATCGATTATCTAAACCATGCCCGCCATTAAAGAAATTCGCAGACGCATAAAATCCGCCAAAAATATCCGTCAAGTAACCAAAGCTTTGCAAATGGTTTCAGCTGTAAAAATGCGTAAAGCCCAAGCACAATCAACCTCTCTTCGACCTTACGAGCAGGGGCTTTTCGAGTTGATCAGTGCCATTTCTTCCACCTCTTCGCTTGACCATCCAAGTTTCAGGAGTGCAAAAACAATCAACAAAGTAACCCTAGTCCTTATTGCTCCAGACAAGGGTTTAGCTGGAGCTCTCGTTTCTAATCTAGCCCGAAGAACCCTTCAGTTGGTCACTGAGTTAAGACAACGCTCAATTGAGCTAGACCGGCCACAAAAGACTCTTGTCTTTGACACCAATCCGCTATTAGAAGGCGTCTCGGTGGGCAAAAAAGCCCATGAAATAATCACCAGAGCCGGTCTTCCCCTTCTCGCCGATTTTACTGACAAAATTTCTCCTCTAGACCTGGTTGGATCCCTATCGTTATTTCTCAATAACCAATTTCAGTCGGGTTCAACCGACCTAATTATCACTCTATACCCATATTTCAAAAACACCCTGAACTATATCCCCACCGTATCACAGTATCTCCCCATTTGTAGGGAAAATTTTACCTCAGCCAGTAAAAGTGACACCCTTTTCGAGCCTAATGCTGTTTCAATTGTTGACAAAGCCCTCGACCTTTACCAAGAAATTACACTTCGCCAGTTTCTCCTTGACACCAAAGCATCGGAACACTCTGCCCGTATGGTCGCCATGAAAAATGCCACTGACAATTCACAAGAGATAATCAAATCCTTGACACTTGTATACAACCAATCTCGCCAACAAAGCATCACCAACGAAATCGCTGATATCGTTAACAATACTCTTTACAAATAATCATGGATAAAAAATTAATACAAGAGGGTACCATTAGCCAGGTTATAGGTCCAGTTGTAGACGTGTTCTTTCCTGATCAGCACCCCTCTCTTTACACCGCACTCAAGGTAAACGATCTAACTTTAGAGGTCGAACTTCTTCTGCCGAATCAGCAGGTTCGCACTGTCGCTCTTGGCCCTACCGAAGGTCTTAAGCGCGGACAAAAAGTGCTTTCGACCGGAGCCCCAATAAACGTTCCCGTCGGCCAAAACACTCTCGGGAGGATCTTCAATGTCTTAGGTGACACCATCGACAACAAAGGAGATATCCCCTCGAACACACCTCGCTGGCCGATTCACCGACCACCACCAGATTACCTCACGCTTTCCACCCAGATAGAAATTCTGCCCACTGGTATCAAAGTTATTGACTTGATGGCCCCATTCTCCAAGGGTGGAAAAACTGCTGTCTTTGGAGGCGCCGGAACAGGAAAGACGGTAATTATTATGGAATTAATTAGAAACATTGCTATTGAACACAAAGGCCACTCTGTTTTTGCTGGGGTGGGGGAACGTACTCGCGAAGGTACTCAGCTATACCGCGAGTTAACAGAAAGCAATGTTCTCGACAAAACAGTCATGGTGTTTGGTCAAATGAACGAACCGCCAGGAGCTCGTCTGCGTGTAGCTCTATCTGCCCTAACTATGGCTGAATTCTTTCGCGATCAAGCAGGGGAGGATGTTCTTTTCTTTATTGACAATATGTTTCGTTTCGCCCAGGCTGGCTCCGAAGTTTCCGCCCTGCTGGGCAGAACCCCTTCTGCTGTAGGCTACCAACCCACCCTCGCGAGCGAAATGGGCCTACTTCAAGAACGTATTAGCTCAACCGCGCGCGGATCGATCACCTCCATTCAGGCGGTATATGTACCAGCTGATGATTATACTGACCCAGCCCCCGTTACTGTCTTTACCCACCTGGACAGCACCCTCTCTCTCGAAAGATCACTGGCAGAACAGGCTCTCTATCCTGCGATCGATCCCTTGTCTTCCTCATCTAGAATTCTCGACCCAAACATAGTCGGCGACGAACACTATCTAGTCGCTGATCGAGTCAGCAAAACCCTACAAAGGTACAAAGAATTACAAGACATCATTGCCATTCTCGGTGTTGATGAACTCTCAGACGAAGATAAATTGATTGTCTCCCGGTCGCGAAAAATCCAGCGCTTTCTCACACAGCCTATGTTTGTCGCAGAGGCATTTACCGGGCGAAAAGGCGAGTTCGTTCCCATTACAGATACTATCACTGGCTTCAAAAAGATTCTCGATGGAGATTTAGACCATGTCTCCGAAGAACATTTTTACATGAAGGGATCTATTGACCAGGTCATTGCTTCACACAACCTCAAAGATAAATAATGCCTCTTAACCTCGTTGTCATCTCACCTGAAAAAGAAATTATTAACGAGTCGTGTACCCAAGTTACTCTGCCTGGAGAGGAAGGGGAGTTAACTGTCCTTGCTGGCCACGTCCCATTGTTCTGCCTTCTCAAAGCTGGCGAATTAATTTTCAAAAACGACAAAACTACCACCACACTCGGTATTGGTGATGGTTTTGCCAAAATCACCCCCGAATCAGTTAGCGTTCTCACCTCCTTTGGAGTTCATGACGCCGAGCTTGATGAAGAGACCATTAAAAAAGCCAAACAAAAAGCAGAAGACATCATCAAAAGTCATACCGACGAAAAAAACCTAGCTTTCGCCCAGGCCACCTTGGCTCGAGCGATCCTGGAACTAAAAATTGTCAGCAGAAGAAAAAAAGTATAGAATAGCCACCAAATGTCCAACAGCCACGAAACAGAGTATGTCGTTGTCCAGTGCATCGATCACCGCTTCCGCGAATTCTTGAATGAATGGTACGCCAAAAACCTACCACCAGCCTACGACTTAATTTCTTGGGCTGGGAGTACCAAAGACATCGAATCCGTACTAGCTCAGATAACTATCTGTGTTCGGCTCCATGGCGTTTCCCATGTTGTCCTTATTCATCATCAAGACTGTGGGGCATACGGCGGAGAACAAAATTTTTCTCGAGCCCAACACCAGGAAGCACTACTAACTGCTCGCCAGAGAATTCTTAGTCAACATCCGCAGCTCCAAATTGCCCTATATTATGTCACCCTGGACGGCGTCTTCCACCTGGTTGCTTAAAACGTCCTTCGTGTTAAAATTACGCCCATGGCAGAAAAATATACTATTAAACTAGACAAGAGGACCGTCTTTGGGCGCAAAACCAAGTCGCTACGACGCCAATCTCTCGTCCCTGCGAACATATATGGTAAAAAAACTGCGAGTATATCTACCCAGGTCGACCTGAAACAATTCACCAAGCTACTAGACCAAGCGGGGGAGACGAGCATTGTTTATGTCTCACTTACCGAAGAAAAGAAAGAACGCCCCTGCCTGATTGCCAACGTCCAGGTAGACCCCGTCACGGACAACCCTATCCACGTTGACTTTCGCCAGGTTGATCTCACCGAAAAAGTAACTGCTAATATTCCAGTCGAGCTGACTGGCGAAGCTCCCGCCGCCAAAGACGAAAGTGCCACCATTGTCACCCAACTGTCTGAAATAGAAGTAACCGCTCTTCCCACCGACCTCCCTGAGAATTTCACCATCGACATTTCTCAGCTGGCCCACGTTGGCGACAACATTAAAGTTTCTCAGCTCAAGTATGACCACGACAAAGTTACCATCGACCTTGACCCCGAAACAATTATCGTTTCTACTCAGGCCCAACAAGAGGAAGAGGTTGTCCCACCACCAGTCTCCACCGAAGGCGAGGTCGCCCCAGCCACCTCGGAAGGCGAGGAAAAACCCGAGACGCAAAAAGAAGGCGAAGCTAAAGAGCCTTCTCCAGCCGAATAGCTTCGTTAACAGCCTTTTCCGAGCCAGAAATTTGCCCCCACCTTTTTAAATCAGCGATTCTTCTTTTTGCCCCTACCCAAACCCCGGGTACTTCGGTTCGATCACCCAAAACCACCAGGTCGTAAACCTGTTTTTTAAACTCGCTAATTACCATCGCAACTGTCAAGGCAAGGGCCAGTAGGGGAATCATATTTACAAGCCCCAATACCAACGGTGATCGAAAAAACCCGCGATTCTTAACTACCGCCTTTACTTTATCTCTTTGTTTACTCTTCTTCACCAGACAATCTTACACCAGGCCAACTTTCCTCAATTAACAATTTTTCCGAAAGGTGTAGTTCACCCCACACAGCCTCCGTTACAAATGGCATAAACGGATGCAACAACTTCAACAACAAAATTAAAGCCTCGCGTAACTGTTGTTTCCCGATTTTTCCCCCTTTGGCTTCCTCGATTCGTAAATCGCAAAAATCATGCCAAAAAGTATCATAGATAAATTCAGCCGCTGACCCCAACCGGTAACCATCCAATAGCTTCGTCATTTTATCTGGGATGGTCTTTGTGTACAAAATCTGCATAGTAATATCAGTTTGGGCTATTCCCTCAAAATCTTTTACAAATCTCGCCGCATTCCATATTTTATTGGCAAAGTTCCTCATCCCTCTGACCTTGTCTTCGGCCAAAAACACCTTACCTCCCTGACTGGTTCCATAGATTAGCGACATACGCAAGGCGTCTGCCCCAAACTTATCAATCAAATCCAAAGGGTTTACCACATTCCCCTTACTTTTACTCATCTTTATTCCCTTTGCGTCAACCACCATTGTCCACAGATAAACGACCTTAAACGGCACCTGGTCTCTCCAATACAAGGAAAACATCATCATTCTTGACACCCAGAACTTTAAAATTTCTGATAGTGTCCCCAACACATCCGTGGGGAACCGTGTTGCGTACTCTTTTTCTTTTAATGTCATCAAAGGCCACTGCCCAGATGAAAACCATGTGTCAAACGTATCGGTTTCCTGTAAATATTCCCCCTCCGGTCGTGTTTTACTTATTACATACTCTCCACCTACCGGAACAGACAGTGTCTGCAAACCTGCATCAATTTCGCTCAAACTATGTTCTGCTAACAAATCGATGATTCTTCCTCGTTTTGCGGTCCGATTACGATCTAAAAAGCCAACAATCATTTCTGGATTCTTTTTTACGCTATACCAAGCTGGCACCCTAATTCCCCAGGCTATTTGCCTGCTGATCGGCCAATCATGCATAATTTCCATCCAGTTTAAGAAATATTTTTCAAACCTTCTTGGTACAAACCTAGTTTTATTGTCCTTAACCGCTTCAATCACCTTGGATTTTAATGGTCCAACCTTTACAAACCAGTTCGGTACTACCATAGGCTCCAGGTCTCTACCACACTTATAGCAGACTGTTACATTGTGGTTGTAATGCTCGTCAATCTTTTCGATTAGACCTTTTTTTGCCATGTCTTCAACGACCTTTTTTCTAGCCGCCACCACCCCCAAACCTGCATATTGTCCCGCTAGCTCCGTCAATTTTCCCCGTAGATCGATCGCTTGTCTAATTTCTAAGTTATGTCTTTGTCCCAACTCAAAATCATTCATATCGTGCGCCGGTGTTATCTTTACTACTCCTGTCCCAAACGTCATATCGACATAATCATCGGCTATCACTTTTAGTCTAAGGTTTTTGTTCAAGCCCTCAACTTCAATTTCTGTCCCTACCCATTTTGAATATCTCTTGTCACTCGGGTTAACTGCCACAGCACAATCGCCAAATCTTGTTTCCGGTCGAACCGTCGCTATCACCAATGGTCCATACCGTAAATAATAAAGGGGGTCTTCTCGCTCAATATGCTTAACTTCCAATTCAGCCAAGCTCGTCCCGCAATGAGTACAGTAATTTACCATATAGTTAGAGCGGTATATCAAGCCATCTTTAGCCATTTTGTCAAAACTGTCAAAAACCTGGTCCAGCACTTTTTGATCCAGGCTGTATAGACTACGTCCCCAATCAGCCGAAAAACCCAATCTTTTGAACTGCTGGTAAATAACTCCTGTATTCTCGTTTACAAACTTTCGAATATCGTTGTACAAAGTTACTCGGTCAAAATCCATTCGCGACTTACCTTGTTTGGCCAGATATTTTTCATAAACGTACTGAGTTTCAATTCCGGCGTGATCCATTCCCGGAATCCACAATGTCGAAAACCCTTGCATCCGTTTAAAACGGATCAGTATATCCTCAATCGTATACATTCCGTGCCCGGCGTGAAGTGAGCCATTGGCATTTGGTGGTGGCATCAAAATTGTGTAAGGCCTTCCTGTCTTTTTGGCCGAAAAAGCGTCGGCTCTTTCCCACCTTAAATATATTTGCTCTTCTTGTTTGTGCTCGTATGTTTTTTCCATGGGGGGTTATCGTTTTAGCTTGGTAGCCACGGCTATTATAAACCAAAACATCTCAGCATCCCGGCTGCTCCAACCATCGCGGCGTTGTCTGTGCAATATCTAAGTTCGGGCATAAAAAAACCAACACCCAACTTATTCATACGTCTCTGCATGCACTCACGTAACATTCGATTTGCGGCCACCCCACCAGCCAGCAAAAATGACTTAGGTAAAAACTGATTTACAGCATATGTCGCTTTTTTTACCAACACCTCGACGATTGCTTGGTTAAATTCCCACGCAAGTAATGATTTGTTAGTGTCATCAACACTATTATCACTAACAACCTTTGCCAAGGCGCTTTTAAGTCCAGAAAAACTCATTTCCAAATTTTTTTCACTTATCATTGGGCGGGGGAGTTTGTATATATCAGGAATATTCACCACAGCTCCTACCATATCGACTTGAGCTTGAATTGCTGGCCCACCGGGATAGGGGAGACCCAACAATCTTGCACCCTTATCAAAAGCCTCTCCGGCGGCATCATCTCGCGTTCCTCCCAGATCAACCCAGTTATGCATGTCGTTGAGTAAGTAAAACTTTGTGTGGCCTCCACTAACCACGAGCCCCAGTGCGGGGAAGATAGGTACTCGGTTATTACCATCCCCTACGATCCAGTTTGCCATAAGGTGGGCCTCTATGTGGTTCACTCTAATCAATGGTTTGTTCCAGGCGAAGGCAATCGTTTTTGCCGTTTCAATTCCAACCAACAAACTGCCCGCAAGACCGGGTTCGTTTGCCACCACTACTGCTTCGATTTTATCCCTTGTAACAGTCAACGCCTCTTTTATTACCGGAATAATTACCGCCACCTGTTCTCGTGCCACGACCTCAGGAACTACGCCACCATATTTTTCAGTCAAATTCGCACTGCTTGCCAACACATTGCTTACTATTCTCACACCACCACCAGATATTTCGACGACAGCCGCCCCAGTTTCGTCACAGGTTGACTCAATTGCCAAGATCATTGGTGTTATTCTAAACTACTAAATCCTCGTACCCTTTAAGAATACCGATTGCCAAGGCTGGTAGGTTGAAGAAAATGTCTTTTTGAAGATCACCTCGCCGTTTCGTTCCACTTTGTAGTCGAATGCTACTTTTGCCCCCCAGGCCTTCCAATCAATCTGCGTCATCGTTCCCGCTGCCAACGTCGGATCGTCAATAATAAGATCGGGTGGAGGAGGCGTTTGTGAAAAAATTTTTGGCTCCGAAACCGTTGCTTGTCTACCATCACTTGTCCCATAAATCCTCACACTCATATTAGTTTTTTTTGAATCAACCACTGTCTGAATTAGCAGATACTTGGGTGTGTCATTTTTAAACTTCAAATCAGTCGAAGGTGAAAAAACCGTCGCATCTATGCCTGGCTTGCTGTCTTGTTCATAGTAACTTACCCTATATGCGTGAGCTCGTCGTTCTACGATAGGTAATCCGACTTTCAAGGCAGCCCTGAAAGTCGTTGTCGAGACCTGACAAACCCCACCCCCATCTCCCAAAACCGTTCTACCCTCTTTGATAATATATGCACTCTTGTACCCAGTTTCGGCTGAAACATCGCCTAGTGCCTGATTAAACGAAAAAACTTCACCAGGTGCGACTAATGTTCCGTTAATTCGTGATGCCGCCAACGCCACGTTGTGAACTCTGCCCGGAATCGAATGAGAATACGTCGACCTTCCCTCTCCCAGTAGTTGGCTTATTCCCAAGTTATTCACATCCGATGTTTTTATCTTTGCCTCGTGCCGACTGACGGGAACTATTTGTTTGTCACCCCCTCGATCGAGAGTCTCTTTTAATTGCGAAATTAACTTAGCTTCGTCAACCTCGATCCCCGTGACATCAGCAGAAAAATCAACCAGTCTGTCGTTTCTAAATTCAAATCGCGCATTTTGCGGCTCCCTGTTTAGATCTGAGGCCACGTCTTTGGTAAGCTCCTCAAACAATTTTTGGTTCCAGGCTTCTTTTATTCCTATCAGTCCCACCAATTCTTCTCCGTTAAGTGTTTTTTGGTAACTTTCGCTTTCCAGTATCAGTTTGCTATTCGCTAATCTATTTGCTTTCGTAAGCAATGCCTTCTCATCTTCCGCTGAGATAACAAATTCTTTTGTAACCAGTTTAGCCGTTACCGTGGTTTGCTCCGAAGAAAGTATCGCCTCGACAATTTTTCTGGACAAGTCTTCTCGGTCCAAAACCACCCCTTTTGTACCCCGATCCAATGTCACCTCTATCGGCTTTGTCTGACCAACAAGTAAAACAGGTTCTTTCCCTGGTTTGTCCATATCGCTGGCCAAGCTTGCCACCAACACCTCGAGCGCCTCCTGATCAAATTTATATTCGAGCGCAATTTTCTTAGGCCTTAGCAATACTCTGATCCTACTAGCAAGCCTCTCTATGGGGTTAATGTTTCTTCCCAGGTTCCACGCCCGCGACACAGCTTCTTCGACTTTATATTCAAAACCAATATCATTAGCTTCAACAATTTTCACCGTCTCACCACGACTTACAATTACTGCTTTAGCTCGGTTAGATTTTCCAATAGCATCTTTTTTTACAAAGTCAGCCGCCTCCTCTGCCGATAAATTACTCACCTCCACGTTACCAACAAAAACATGAGGTATTATCTTGGCTCGAAAAATTATTTCATGAAGAGCATATGTGCCCACAAACAGTAACAACACGGTAATCGATAGCAGCCAAACATATAACAGTTTCACCGCAACTATCTTATCCTTACCAACCGGTTCTTGCTATACTTGTATTGATGTCTGACACATCTTTTCCTATGCCTCCCACTTTAGAGGAATCTCTTCCTCCTCCTCCCCAGGAAGTTCCCCCTATTCCCCCTAACTACATTCCCCCCAAGCCAGCCGAAGCCCCAGTTATTCGTAAATCGCCCTTTCGTTTTATCATCCCCGCCCTTATTGTTCTCGTAGTTGTGGGCCTTATTGGTTTTGCTATCTCAAAAATTTTAAGCATCAAAAAAAGTAGTTCAACCAACTCCTCAAAAACACCTATTACCATTAATTATTGGGGCCTTTGGGAATCCCCCAGTATTTTCAAGCCAGTTATTGATGCCTTTGAGTTAGAAAACCCAAACATCAAAATTAACTATCAAACCCAAGGCCCTGCTGACTACCAAGACAGAGCGCTAACAGCCATAGATAGCGCCAGCACACCAGATATTGTCCGCCTTCACTCCACCTGGTTACCAATGTTCTACACCAAGCTATATCCAGCACCCCAAAGTACCATTTCACCCACTGAAATTAGTACTAATTTTTATCCCTCTGTCAGTCAGGTGGTCATTGGCGGCAATGTCTATGGTGTACCAATCACTATGGATGGTTTGGGTTTGTACGTAAACACCTCCATGCTTGATTCCGTCTCGGTCTCTATTCCTCGTACTTGGGAAGACTTACAAAGTGCTGCCAAGACGCTTACTACCCGCGACCCCAATACTGGCAAAATCACTCGAGCCGGCGTCGCTCTTGGAAACACCAAGAATGTGGATCATTGGCCTGATATCGTTACTCTCATGCTCCTTCAGGGTGGCGCCAACTTACTTAGCCCTGACCCCACCAACCTAGAAAGCACCATCAGGTACTACACCAGTTTCGCTCTCGGAGCGGATCCGGTCTGGGACGACACTCTTCCTGGATCCATCGTTGCGTTTGCTACCAACAAAGTTGCCATGATTCTAGCTCCCCTGTGGAGAGCTTCCGACATCCAAGCACTCAATCCTTCTCTCGTATGGAGAGTCGTCCCCGTTCCTCAGCTCCCCGATATCGAACCTGTAAACTGGACCTCCTTCTGGATCGAATCAGTTCCTAAAAATAGTAAACACAAAGACGAAGCGTGGAAGTTTATTACTTACCTCGGTTCTGCCAAGGCTCAACAGCTTTTATTTGAAAACGCTACCCGAGAAAGGGGATACTCTCAGGTTCCTGCCAACAAAGCTGTAGCACAACTTGCTCAACAAAATCCTATTGCCGCGCCCTTTGTTGAAAGTATGCCCACCGCTAAATCCTTTTACACTGCGTCGTATACTCGAGACTCAGAAACCAGTATCAACTCCCGCCTAATAAAATATCTTGAAGACACAATTAACAGTATGAACCCCAACCAATCCCAGTCTGGGGCCACACAAACTTTGATTAACGGATTTAACCAAGTGCTCAGCCAATACCGTCTTGTTACCCCAGCCCCATCTGTGGCCCCCTAAATCGTGTCCCTCACCAAGGTTATCAAACTTACCCTCGCCTACGCCAAACATTTTGGCTACTCGCCAAACACCAAGGAGGTGTATCTATGGCTGATTAGTGACAAAACATATCCATACCCACTCGTACGTCAAATTTGCCAAAAACTCGGCTTAAACCTCTCCCCAAAAAATCGATTGCCATCCGCCAACATCGAACAAAAAATAAAAATTGCCAACCGTTTTTCGTCAATCTGCTCTTTACACCCATCAATCCAGATGATTGCCCTGACCGGTTCAATCGCAGCTGGTAATGCCAAAGAGTCAGACGACATCGACCTTCTCATTATCACTAGCCCTAATATATTATGGTTAGTCAGACCACTCGTAACAATTGTAGCTCAGTTATTCTTTGGCCGAACTTTTCCAAAAACGGCGGGAAAAAACGCCCCTGACGCAATCTGTCTTAATCTTTGGCTTGATAGCACCGCTCTATCGGTACCCCAATCTAAGCGTAATTTATATACTGCCCACGAAGTGCTGATGGTCAAGCCAATCCTAAATCGCAATAATACCTACCAGGCTTTTATCAACGCAAACAATTGGACCAAAAAGTATTTATTCAATGCATATCAAACAAAATCACAATCGAGTTCGAGCACCTTCACTCTGACCCCCACCCTTTGGATTTGGCGCCTATTAAACTATCTCCTTTATAGAGTACAGTACTTATATATGCGCCCAAAAATCACTAACGAGAGTATCGATTTGCACTACGCTTACTTTCACCCCCAAAATCGATATTTGGCCATCAAAGACCACCTCTTGCTAAAATAGCTAGCCCATATGATCAACCATATTTTTATCGTCTACATCTACCAACCCTTTTTTAATATCCTAGTAGGAATTTATTATTTAATTGGACAGCTCAGTGGCGGATATTACGACATGGGCGTTGCCGTAATTATCTTTGCGCTTACCGTCCGAATAATTTTGCTCCCCATGGACCTTTCTGCGGATCGAGGAGAGGAGGAAAAAAGGCAAATTGCCCACAAATTAAAGGAGTTCGAGAATGAATACAAAAACGAGCCCTCACGCTACAAACAAGAAAGACGCCGTTTACTATTCCAAAACCCAGGTGCTGTCCTTTCCGAAATTCTATCTTTGGTTATCCAACTGATCATCATTCTCATGCTCTATCGTATTTTTAGAACTGGCCTTGAAGGAGCTGACTTGCATCTTCTCTACAAATTTATGCCGGCAGTACCACAACCCATAAATTTAATGTTTTTGGGCCAATTTGATCTCTCTCGCACCAACCCTACCCTCAACCTGATCCAGTCATTGTTAATCTTTTCGGTCGAGGCTCTTAATATGCTTTTCTCTCCACTTCGCACTTCCAGAAAAGAGTTCCTCAGCCTAGCAATTTTTCTACCTGTCGTCTCCTTCATTATTTTCTCAATGCTCCCGGCGGGTAAAAAAATATTTATCATCACCTCTCTTCTCTTTTCCGTCTTTTATATCCTCATCAGGCAGCTTTTCTACCATTACCGCCTCCTTTTTACTCGTCCTGATGTAAAATAGATCCCATGGCCAATTTCGATTCCTTGGTGGTTTCATTTTTGGTGGACGAGGTCGTGGGGGGTTTTTTTATCTCGGTACCTCCAGGCCACATAGCCTGTATTTATGATCGAGGATATGGTGTCCTCAAACGCGTGTGGGGCCCTGGACTTCACCTTAAGATTCCTTTCTGGCAGATCGCCAAACTTTTCAACGCCCAAATCATTGAGTACAACATTCATCGCGGTTTCGATCTATCCAACAAAGAAGCACTGGGTGACGAACCCATTCTTACTACCACCAAAGACAATAATAGCCTCGAGGTAGAAGGTTCAGTTCTGTTTCGTATAGACAAGGCCAACGCCCCTGAATTATGGGAAAATATTGGGGAAAACTTTATTTCCAAAGTAGTTCGCCCTTACGCTCGCTCTCGTATCAGTAACGTTTTTACCCAGGTGAATGCCCAAGATATCAGTAACAGCCGCACCAAGATTGAAGATATCCTTAAAAAAGAACTAAATGATTTGTTTTCCGACAAGGGATTGGTTATCGAAGGAGTCCTTCTTTCGGGGGTTAAACTGCTAGATCAAAATAAGACCAAGTTGAACCCAGAAACGCCTTAATTATGGCCCACCCTGCCCGAAGCGTCCTCGAAATCAGACCAGCTAAAGACTCAGAGATCACCACCACATCGTTTTCTCAGGTCCTTTTAGCCTTAAAAAATACACTAACCACCTCCTTTTTTTACCGTTTACTAGGCCAACTCGAAACCATCACCCTTGAAATTGCCTGTCTTGATCAAACTATATTTTTCATCATTACTTGCCCACAACGCCTAGAGCCCCTCTTCCGTTCTCAAATTGCCGCTATTTATCCCAATTCGATTATTACTAACATGACTGACTATCTTGAACCTTGGCTGAATCATGGTTCCACCAGCCTCACTCAACTTGTCCTTAGTAGTCCTTTTTATCTTCCGCTCAAGACTGTTGTAGCCGACGAAGGCGACCCACTATCTTCTATCCTGGGCGTTTTGTCAAAACTACAACCACACCAGGCGGCCGTGATTCAGTACTGTCTTTCAGCTAGTTCTCCAGCCTGGGTTAACACCCCCCGCCACCTTATCGACTCCGGCGTCGGCCCAGATCCCGAAAAGAAGGAAGCTCATCCTCAGCAGAACCTTATCGAACAAAAAATCAGTCAACCGGCTTTCCTCACTGATATTCGACTAGCCACCATCGGAATCGACAAAACCACAACAGATACCCTCCTCAGTCAACTTGCCGTAGCTTTTGGAGTTTATTCCTTGTCCCAAAGTAACTCTCTAAAAGGCAAAAAACTTAGTCTAAGCTCTCAAGAAAAACTAAAAAAAGCTATGGCACACCGTCTCTCCCACTACACCCCTCCCAACCAACACTTAAACCTTGATGAAATTACCTCGCTGTTTCATTTGCCCAACAAAACCCACAATGGGATTCGCAACATTGCCTGGGGCAAAACCCTCAGGGGAGAGCCGCCGGCGAACCTTCCGGTCTCGGAGGGCTTAAACGATGATCAAAAACGCCAAATAAACTTTTATGCTCGCACCGAATACAAAAACCGTATGACAATTTTTGGTATCAAAAGGGGAGAGGATCGCCGCCGCCATATGTATATTTTGGGTAAATCGGGCACTGGAAAAACCACTCTTATTGCCAACATGGCCATTGCCGATATTCGCAATAGAGAAGGGGTTGTGGTTATTGATCCTCACGGTGATCTTTCTGAAATACTACTCGATTTCATTCCCAGTTACCGGATTAACGATGTTGCATACCTAGACCCCTCACGTAGGGATTTTGCCTTTCGTGTCAACCCACTTTATGTTAAAAATCCCGAACACAAAGAACTCGTCGTCTCAGGCATCATGTCTATTTTTACCAAAATCTGGGCAGATCTTTGGTCTGCGCGCATGGAATATATTCTGCGCAACACCCTCCTTACTCTTGTTAATAAACCAAACGTAACTTTTCTAGATATTCCTGTTCTTCTTACCAATCAAAGATTCCGGGAACAATGTTTGCAAAATGTGGACGACCAGGTCTTGTTAAATTTTTGGCATTCTGAATATGATGCTTACTCCGAAAAATTCCGCGCTGAAGCAATCTCTGCAATTCTTAACAAAGTGGGCCAGTTTGTCACAAGCCCCACCGTTAAAAACATTATCGGCCACCCGCAATCGACTATCGATCTAGAAGACATGATTAATC
This sequence comes from uncultured Pseudomonadales bacterium, assembly GCA_964487665.1. Taxonomy (GTDB): domain Bacteria; phylum Patescibacteriota; class Microgenomatia; order UBA1400; family MFAQ01; genus CAZARR01. Next base: position 5,236 of record CAZARR010000007.1, on the reverse strand, counting down.
AGGGCAAAATTGTCATCCTCAATGTCGCCCAAGGAAAAATTGGCGAAGACAACGCCGCCCTTCTTGGTGCCATGTTTATCACCCAAATTCAACTTGCCGCTATGAACAGGATTCACGTTGCCAACAAAGAAGACCGCCGAGATTGCTTCCTTTACGTCGACGAATTTCAAAATTTTGCCACCACCTCGTTTATTAAAATTTTATCTGAGGCCCGTAAATTTCACCTGAACCTAATCTTGGCTAATCAATATACAGCCCAACTTGAAGAGCCTATCCAAAAAGCTATCTTTGGCAATGCAGGTACGGTAGTTAGTTTCGTCGTTGGCGCTGATGATGCCAGTCGTTTAATGAAGGAATTAGGTAGTTACTATACCCAAGACGACTTGGTGGGGTTAGCTCGCTATCAAATTATCAACAAACTAACTATTGACGGCGGCACCTCCACACCCTTCCCTGGATACAGTCTCCCTTTACCCTTTTCAAAAAACAACAACAAAGAAAAAGTCATTCGTTCTAGCTTGGAACGTTACTACCGTCCCACCAAAAAGAATTAGTCCCTCTTGACAAAAAGTTACCTGTCAATAAAATAGCAGACAGAATAGTCGAGTGATAAACTCGATCATTACCAATTATTCTTTTTTATGAGTTTAACGTTGAACGTCAAATCTCTTGTTCCAGCACCAGGTTACATATTAGTTGAGCCAGCCAAACAAGACAAAAAAACAGTCTCGGGTATTTACCTACCCGATAGTCACGAAGACAAACCCCAATACGGAACCGTTCTAGCCATTGGTGACAACTTTACCAACGAACACGGTGTCGTCCAAAAGCCTCCTGTTAAAAAAGGCGATACTGTTGTCTACAAAAAATGGGGTGGTAATGAAGTCCAACTTGGGGAGATTGAGTACCAGTTCCTTAAATACGAGGACATCCTCGCCTTAGTCAAATAATAATTATCAACACAAACAAACATGGCCAAACAAATCATTTTTTCCAACGACGCCCAGCAAAAACTGCTCGCTGGTGTTAACAAACTAGCTCGGGCGGTAGTCACCACCCTTGGACCCAAAGGACGAAACGTAGCCATTGACAAGAAGTGGGGTGCCCCCACAGTTCTCCACGATGGTGTCTCTGTTGCCAAAGAAGTTGAGCTTCTCGATCCATTCGAAAACATGGGTGCTCAGCTCGTCAAGGAGGCCGCCAACAAGACAAACGATGTAGCCGGAGACGGTACCACCACCGCCACTCTCCTTGCTCAACAGATTGTCCAGGCCGGTATGAAAAACATCGCCGCCGGTGCAAATCCTATGCAAATGAAATGGGGTATAGACAAAGCTGTCAAAGCAGTCGTTGAGGAATTAATAAAGACCAAAAAACAGGTCAACGAAGAGGATTGGAAATCTGTCGCCACCATCTCTGCGCAAAATTCAATTATTGGCGAAAAGATAGCTGATGCTCTCAAGTTAGTCGGTAAAAACGGAGTGGTAGAAGTAGAAGAAAGCCAAACTCTGGACTTTACCATTGAACACAAAGAGGGGATGACCTTTGACAAAGGATACGTTTCTCCGTACTTTGTCACTGACACAGCCAATATGGAGTCTGTCATCGAAAATCCCCATATTCTTATTACCGACCAAAAAATATCGGCTGTCAGCGACCTGTTACCCTTCCTAGAAAAATTTGTCAAGGTCAGCAAAAGTTTGGTCATTATTGCCGAAGACATTGAGGGAGAAGCTCTGGCAACCCTAGTCGTCAACAAACTTCGCGGCGCCCTTAACCTTCTGGCTGTCAAAGCCCCTGCCTTTGGTGACCGTCGCAAATCCATGCTCGAGGACATCGCTATTCTCACTGGTGGATCAGTTATTTCTGCTGACACTGGCCGCAAACTTGACTCCATTGAGGTTGGGGATCTAGGGCACGCCGACAAAATAATAGCGGACAAAGATAACTGCCGCATTGTCGGAGGCAAGGGCGACAAAAGCGCCATCCAAGCTCGTATTTCCCAGCTTAATAACGAGATCAAAAAGAGCACCTCAGATTTTGATCGAGAAAAACTAGAGGAACGAGTAGCTAAACTTGCCGGGGGAGTAGCTATCATCAAGGTCGGGGCAGCCACAGAAGTAGAGTTAAACGAGCTCAAAGAACGAGTCAAAGACGCTGTCGGCGCTACCAAGGCTGCTATAGATGAGGGTATCGTTGCCGGTGGAGGAGTGGCCCTGTTGCGAGCCTCCAAGGTACTCGATAAACTTGACTCCGACAATACCGACGAAGCCATTGGGGTCAAGATTGTCTACGAAGCTTTATCTCAGCCCTTACGTTGGTTGGCACAAAATTCCGGAGCAGACGCCGGTTGGGTAGTTAAAAAAGTTGAAGAGAACAAAAGCCCAACCTATGGCTTTAATGCTAGTACCATGGAGTTCGAGGACATGCTCGAGGCGGGCATACTAGATCCATTTAAGGTCACTCGCAGTGCTCTTCAGAACGCGGCATCAGTAGCCAGTATGATCCTCAGCACCGAAGCTCTCATTACAGATCTTCCCGAGAAAAAGGAAGACGATCATGGCCACGCTGGTGGCCCTGGAATGGGCGATATGGATATGTAAAAGATCGTCGAAAGTCGCGAAAATACAACAAGGCCCCGTGTAAACGGGGTTTTTGTTTATAATTACATCCGTCTTATGATAAACCTAAAACTAGTTCTCGATCGGCGAGTTGCCATTCTCGACCAGGGGATTTCACAAGCTCAGTACGAGCGTGATCACGCTGCCACCCCCACCGAATCCCACTCGGACCAAACAAGACAAGTGGCCGACCAACTAGTTGCTTCTCTAGAGACAGAAAAACGTATTCTTCTGCAACAGGTCAAAAACCTGTCTAGAGTACCACCGATAGACGTTATTGGTCAAAACACCATTGTTACTTTTACCTCCGACAATGTTGAGAAGCGTGTTCTACTTGTTCCGGATGGGTTGGGCGGGGAGACCGTCGACGGCGTCCTCTTGCTCTCCGTCAGCACTCCGTTGGGCCAAGCGTTACTGGGCAAAAAGGTTTTCGACCGGTTCGACTTTTTAGGTACCTCAATTTGTATTCTCAACTTAACGCCAAACTTTTCCACAAAAAACTAACCTTTTCCACACCCAATAAACGATTGTCACATCGATTAATAATCCCTAGTATAAAATGAATCCTATGGATAAGTTGGTTGCGCGTATTCGTCCCCATCTCAAGAAACTCGGTCCGGGAATTATTACTGGGGCTGCCGACGATGACCCTTCTGGTATAGCCACATACAGCCAAACCGGCGCTCAGTTTGGTTTTGCCCAACTTTGGCTTGCCTTGTACTCCCTCCCCTTTATGTTGGCAGTTCAAGAAGGCTGTGCCCGCATCGGCGCGGTTACCGGCCATGGCCTCGCCTCTGTTATTGAGCATAAGTATGGTAGAAAAATTGTTCTCCCTTTAGTGCTTCTACTCTTGGTTGCCAACACCATAAACATCGGTGCAGACTTGGGTGCTATGGCCGCCTCAATCCAACTATTACTCCCTGGCTCGTTTACTTTTTGGGCTCTTGTTTCTTCAGGCACTATCTTGTTATTAGAAATTTTCACTAGTTATCATACCTATTCGAAAATACTAAAGTGGCTAGCTCTCTCTTTGTTGGCATACCCACTAACCCTTATTTTTGCCCACATTCCGTGGGGTAGAGCACTAACGTTTACTATTGTCCCGCACGTAGAGCTCAATTTCCAATTCTTTTTTATTGTTACTGGAGTTTTGGGGACCACTATCTCCCCATATTTGTTTTTTTGGGAGGCAAGCGAAGAAGTAGAGGAGAAGGCCAATTCACACCTCAACCGTAACACTATTTTTAATCTCCGCCTTGACAACATTATCGGAATGTTTGTCTCAAACGTTGCCACTTGGTCGATCATCGTTTTGGCCGCCACAGTTTTGAACACTCATAACATCAATGACATCCGCACTGCTGCTGATGCAGCCAAATCCCTCGAGCCTTTGGTTGGTGGATCACCTTGGGCCGGCTATGCATCCAAAATAATTTTCGCCACTGGAATTATTGGTCTTGGCCTGCTGGGAATTCCCGTTCTCTCTGGTTCTGCCGCCTACGCGGTCTCGGAAATTTTTAGCTGGAAAGAAGGGCTAAATCGTAGACCATCACAGGCCAAAGGTTTTTATACTATTATCGTCGTTTCCACACTTGTAGGTCTATTCACCAACTTTCTCGGTATTAATCCCATGAAATTATTAGTCTACGCGGCTGTATTTAACGGTCTGGCCGCAGCGCCTCTTATCTTTTTTATCGCCAAAATTGCCTCGGACAAAAAAACAATGGGTGAGTTTCGCAGCGGACCCCTATCAGCTATTTTCCTTTGGGGGGCATTCGCCCTCATGGCGCTTTCCTCAATTAGTCTATTCCTCTATTGGATAAACCCCTAGAGCCTTCTAAGGTATTCCAACGGATTCTGGGCGATGCCCTTGCTACGTATTTCTAAGTGTAGATGATACCCGGTGGTGTGGCCAGTAAGCCCCACCTCGCCCAAGACACTGTCTCGATTTACCACATCCCCCTCCTGTACAAACACCTTGCCTAAATGAGCGTAAAGCGAAGTCAGGTTAGCATTGTGACGCACCATAACATGCCTTCCATATCCGCCCGACGAAATTACGACCATCTCCACTACTCCGGGCATAATCGGATGAATTGGTGTACCTTCGGGTGCCGTGATATCAACCCCAGGATGTAAAGCGTGAAACCCTTGTGACACACCGGTCGCTTTTGGTAGGGGAGAAAGGTCGATCTTTTGGGTAGATATATCCACCAAGACCACACTTGCCATGGCCTCCACTTGAGCTCCACCCGGAACATAGACCGCTCCAGCGGCAATACTGGTGGCGGCGATCACCCCACCCACCACCCCTCGGATCCTTTTAGCCTCAAAAACAGGCCGCAACAGCTTTGAAACCGGATGAGATACCCGGGTTTTGGGAAGGAAACGTAAAAGTATCGATATCATATAGGCGGTTATTACCGCCAAACACTAATTTCCTTTTAATTTGGCAGCTTCAAACATCGAGTTCTGGGAAAATTAGTCTTGTGTTGAGATTTATCTCAACTGCGGGCATTCTAGCAAAAAGCCCCCAAATGTCAAGTTTATAGGTCATTTTTCAGGCAACCTGCATTCTCCCGTAAAGTAACCGAAGATTGATCCTGATGGGTTGC
>CAZARR010000006.1:0-52050 GCA_964487665.1 uncultured Pseudomonadales bacterium | reverse complement strand
ACCCTGCCACTGAATGGTTCTTTGGTGCTAAATTTTTTAGTAAAACAGGCCACTCATCTAGTATTTTTTCTATATCTGCCGCCCTATCACCCTCAACCGCCGTTGTTAATTCTTGTGCTGCTACCTTTTCCACCAACTTCTCTGGCTTGCTATCCCAACAGCCCGAAAGTAAAACTACTTCCAATGGCAACAGTGGTAATGGGGATGTTTTTACCAAAGCAGCAATTTCCGTTAACCTCGTTATTAACCTGACAACCTCAATGTCCACATTTCCGTGGGTAACCCCCGAGTGCAGTCGTTTTTGTAATACTTCTAATATTTCTTTTAACAGTAAAACAGCGTCTGTGCCATTTTGGGCCAACTGTTCGAGCTTTTCGCTGATCAATACTCCCTGTTTTGACAAAGACCATTCGACAATTTTTTCCGCGTCTCCCAGACCCACCAAACCGATTATCTTTTGAACCGACTGTTCGTCGATCTTACCCTCGCGTTGCGACAGCTGCTCTAGCAATTTGTGCCCCTCGCGAAAACTTCCATCTACGCTATCAGCCAATAAATCAATCGCCCCAGGAGTAATGTCCAAACTTTCTCCCTTGACAGCTTTTTTTAGCGAGCGCACCACCTCTGCTTTGCTCCCTTTTTGAAAAAAAATTCTCGTACAACGGCTCTGAACCGTCTCGGGGACTTTGCCTTCCTCTGTGGTGCAAAGGACAAACATCGCGTGTGCGGGGGGCTCTTCGAGGGTCTTTAGCAGGGCATTGAAGGCCTCGTTGGTCAACATGTGAACCTCATCGATTATGTACACCTTGCGACGCAACACACTGGGAGACAAACGTATCTTTTCGCGCAAATCGCGAATATCATCAATTCCCCTGTGACTAGCCGCATCCATTTCGATCACATCCACACTACTCTGCCCCAAAATTGATTTGCAAGGATCACACTGGTTACAAGGTTCCCCCAAAATACCACCACGAGAACTTTTTTCGCAATTTACCACCCGTGCTAAAATCCTTGCAGCACTGGTTTTCCCTGCCCCGCGCGGACCCAAAAACAAAAACGCATGAGGAAAGTCTTTTTTACCAATAAACTGGCTTAGGGCATCACGAACGCTATCGAGGTCCAACTCGTCAATTAGTTGCGGTCGATACTTTTGGTAATAACTCACACTACTAACCTATTTTCATTTAGACCGGCTGTCAATAGCGACAAATTGATCACAAATCAGGTTAATCGTGATGGATCCCCAACAAATGCAAAACACCATGGCAAACCAGAAACTCAATTTCCTCATCCAACGACTTGTAATACTCTAATGCCTGTCTTTTTGCCTGCGGATAACTGACCACCACGTCCCCCAAGATCAAATCATCTGTGTCTGCCGGAAGCATTTCTCCTTCGGACTGCGAAAATGACAACACATCAGTCGTTTCATCTACTCCATAATATTTTCGCTTGAGTTCCCGCATCTTTCTATCGCCAACCACAGACAAAGACACAATCACCTTTCCCCATAATTTGTGTTCAACTAGTAGCTGTTCCACCGCCTTTCGCACCCTATTACGATCAAACTTGAACTTCGCGTCAGCTCTGATGGGTAGGTCTAAAGATAATTTCTGGATAGGTCCACTCACAACAAAGCTACAAGTTTGGCAACCAGTTTCCCATCAACTCCACTCCCCAAGCGTTTTACCACTTCGCCAATCAATGGCCCACCTGTTTTACCTGTTTCTGCTGCTACCTCCTGTATAGTTTTTCGCACCACTTCTTCACCAATCGGAGCGGGTAAATAGCCCATGATGATTGTCAGCTCGTATTGTTCCTGTTCGGTTCTGGCAGCATCACCAACCTGCGAAAAAATATCAATACTTTCCTGACGTTTTTTTGCCTCAGTACGTAACACTGCTAACTGCATCTCTTGGTCGAACTTCTCTACCCCAACATCAATTTGTCGATAGTTTAGAGCTGACAACAGTAACCTTAGAACCCCGAGCAAACGAACGTCCCGGCTTTTTTGGGCTACCACCATATCGGTTCGAATTTGATCAATCAACACTATTTACCCCTTTCTCGGCGATTACGGCGGCGTATCTTCTCGTTTTCCTTTCGCCACTCTCTGTTTTTAATATTTTTTTTGGCTGAAGGTTTCAAATAACCACCCATGGCTACTTCCTTTACCTTTTCCAAACCCTTGTCTTCGAAAGTTAAGCGCCTAAACTCGTTTATTAATTGTTGTTGACTTTGTCCGCTTTTTTTCTGTACTACTAAACTCATTTACTTTTGACACCTCTCTTTCTTGTGCATTTTTTTCAGGTTTCCCCACCTGGTTCTGAGCTAGTTCCACCCAAGATGTGCAGGTGCTCGTGTTCTAGGTGATTGTATCCGGCTCCATTATTTACCAACTTGTAGCCAGATTTGTCGAGCCCCTCCTGGCGGATGACCTCAAATGCTGATCTGAGTATTTTACCCCAAAATTCCTCATTATTGCTACCTACCAACTTTTTTTTCTCAATGTGCGCTTTTGGCATTACCAACAAATGGACGGGTGCCTTGGGAAACTTATTTTTAATCGCTATAAATTCATCACTCTCCCACACAATCTCAGCAGGAGACCTACCAGCTATTATTTGACAAAAGACACAACTCTCATCCGCCATAACTTTTATTTCACCACCAATTTATATATATCTCTCATGGTAATCAGTACCATCAGGCCAATTAGTGCCGCCATACCCACCATATTGATTTTTGCCTCAACCTTGCGCCGGACATCCTTGTGGAGTAGCCCTTCGAGTAGCATAAACACTCCTCTTCCGCCGTCTAGGGCAGGAAAGGGCATTATGTTTAATATCGCCAAATTGATGCTCAACACTGCTACAAACTGCAAAGTAGCAAGCAATCCAAACTTGGTCACCTGCCCACTAACCTGATAAATTCCTATTGGTCCAGCCACGTCCGAGCCAATTCCTTTGCCCGACAAAATCCTGACCACCAACCCCCCCAAACCCTGAGCAATTTCCTTGCCCCAGGCGATGGCCTCTGATAAACCAATTTTTGCTCCCCGAAAAGGCATCTGCCACCATGGATATTTGACCAGTTCCACATCGGACAAAACCACCCCCAACGCTCCTTGCCCCGCAGGAGGATTCTCACGTGCTACAAGCATCACCGATTGATATTCTTGCGGATTTTTTTCACCCGATACCAATAACGTAATCTTTTTTCCTTTGTTCTCGTTAATCAGTTCAACTAACGACTTTGTGTCTTTGACATCAACCCCCGCCCCACTCGGTCCGACAAATCGAAAGACATAAGTCTCAGGCTTTATTTTAGCTTCATCGGCCGGACTACCGGGCACAATCTCGGTAATGCGTACTCGATCAACTTTTGTCGGTATTCCTAAATACGAATAAATAGCCCCAAAAATTGCCACCCCCAACAAAAAGTTCATAACTACTCCTGCCAAAACCACCGTCATTTTTTGCCACAATTTCTTTTTGTAAAATACGTCATTTCCCGCCAGCTCTTCTTCTACATCTTCTCCTTTTAGCCTGACAAAACCACCTATCGGTAACCAATTCAAACTAAAAATCGTCCCCCCCTGACTGAATAACTTTCGTGCCCGAGGGGGTAAGCCGATCCCAAACTCCTCAACATTAATACCAAAAATCCTGGCAGCAGCAAAATGACCTAGCTCATGAATCAAAACCAATACTGACAATATCAACAAAAAAATCAAAATCTGCATTTACTCGAGTAATTCTAGCACAAAGAAAATGTCCCTCCCCCACGCCCAAAGGCGCGAAGGAGGGACTGACTGGGGAGTAGGGATTCGAACCCTAATAGGCAGACAACCAGATGCCCGCCCGTCCTAGGCCGTTTAGACGACCCCCCACTAATTTGGGGCAAACCCCCGCGTGTACATCGTTGTCACGCAGACGGGTTTGCCCCGCACGCCCGCTTTCGCGGGAAGGAACACCAGCTGGAATCGAACCAGCCCACCGGCATACGATGCCCGGCCGCCTCCATTCGGCGTTGGTGTTCACGAAAAAAGTCCGCCAATCGCGTCGCCATAACGCGACCGCGGACAATAACCTGCATTATAATATCCCTCGAAAAAAATTTCCAGACCTCGAATTTGGCCCTACACCTGCATTATCTCTGATTCTTTCACTCGCCCCATCTCATCCAGCTTTGTCCCATAATCGTGAACCGTCTTTTCCATTAGTTCCAACACCCTTTCGACATCGTCTTCGCTAACCCCATCCTTTTTTTCACTAGCCTCGACCTCTTCCTTTACATCCTGGCGAACCTGCCTAAGCATTACCCGGCCAGCTTCCAACTTTTGGTGCAGCAATTTGACAAAATCGCGACGCCTTTCTTCGGTCAAAGCCGGTATAACCACCCTGATCGAATCCCCGCTTACAGTCGGGTTCAACTGCAAGTTACTGACGGTAATTGCTTTCTCAATATCCTGTATTACTCCTTTGTCCCAAGGAGAAATAATCAGCATATTATTATCAGGAGCAGTAATAGTAGCCAGCTCAAACAACTTCATTTTTTGTCCACCATAGGCTATGACATCAATCCCGCTGAGCAAATCTGGCTTTGCACGGCTGGTCCTTATCGATGCCAAGTCCTCGCGAACTATCTCAACAACTTTTTCTAACTTACTTGTCAACGAATCTCTTATCTGTTGATCCATATAACCACTATCTTACACCAGCCAACCGATTCAAAAACCAGGCCAGATGGTATCTAGTAAATAAATCTTTTTTAATTTCCATCTTGCGTCTATATTCTGCAAAATAACGTAATGTCTCTTTGTAATTGTCTGGCCCGGAAACACGAAAACCTTGTGCTGTTATCCGACCAAGGTCAAATTCGTAATTATGCTCACCATCGAACCTTTCAAAGCCCCCGTGCCCAATCTCTACCCAGACAAAAGCACCGAATGCTTGCTTGCAGGCAGCCAAATAATTATTTGTGCGTTCTATATGTAAAGCTCGTTTTCGATCTCTTCGTATATCATCATAAGCCATTGACAATCGAATTCCCACAATGTCTAATGCGGTATCAACACGAAAATGAGGGAAAAATATACTACCCCAAACTGAGTTGTGAACCCCATGAAACAACCTCCAAATCTCTTTTGGTGGCAGCAAACCAGACTCGATAATCTTTTCCAGAGCAGGAAAATTTTTCTCAGCCAGCACCACTTGACCCTCTTGATCGCGTAATTCTAACGGTACAAAACCGATCGGACTAAACTCTTTCCCCACGCGCGCATTATACAACAACCCTATTTATCTTCAAATCACAACATTTATTATTTACAATCTCTACTCCCCCAACTGGTAACGCACGAATCGCACCACCTTGGTGTTTTCACCCGTTTTGGCGCTTGATTCTGATACCAAATCGGCGATTTTTTTACTACCATCACGAATGTAATCCTGTTGCAATAAAACCTCTACCGACTCAGGATTCATACTGGCCACCTGCATGGCAATTTCCTTGCACAACAGAATAAAATCGTCGTTTTTGGCCACAAAATCTGTCTCACAGGCCAGTTCCACCATCGCCCCCACCTTACCGGTCTGGTGCAAATAAGAATATATTCTGCCACAAGAAGCAGCCCTTTCTGACCTCTTGGCGGCCTTAATAATCCCCTTTTCTTTGATTATCAGCTCAGCCTGACCCAAATCCCCTTTGGCCTCCTCCAGTGCCTTTTTTGCATCCATCACTCCTGCTCCGGTTTTCTCTCGTAACTTGACTATTTTGTCCATCATTTTTTGATCTCCTTTTTCTCTGCTTTTTTACCCTCTTCGATTGCCAAAGCGAGCCTGTCAACAACTAGTTTAATAGCTGCGATTGAATCGTCATTCATCGGTATCGGCAAATCAACTAGGTCTGGATCTGCATTGGTATCAACCACCCCAATCACAAACACTCCCCTAGCCTTTGCTTCACGAACCGCCACCTTTTCTTTGTGGGTATCAACAATTATGGCCACCTCTGGAAAATCTTTGAGACTAGAAATACCGCCAAAAAATCTTTCGAGCTTTTCAATTTCTTTATCAAATAGAACCCTCTCTTTTTTGACATATTTAGAAAGTTTGCCAGTATCTCGGTCGTCCTTGAGTTTTGCCAATCTATTTAAACGAGACTTTATCTGACCCCAGTTGGTGATCGTCCCACCCAACCACCGCTCAGTGACTCGGGCAATTCCTATCCGCTGTGCAGCTTCCAAAACAGCATCTCGAGCTTGTCTTTTGGTCCCCACCATTACCATTCTCTTTCCTACAGCTGCAAACTCCCTTAATTTTTGCTCTGCCAGTTCCAATTGCTTAGCTGTTTTTTCGAGATCGAATATATGCACCCCACCCCGTTCTTGCCATACAAACCTTTTCATTTTGGGGTTCCAACGTTTCACGGTGTGACCAAAATGGGCACCACTTTCTAGTAGCTGTTCCATCAATCCCATTACCCCCTCGGGCTTTTTCTCTACCAACACCTTCTTGGTAACTTTCTTCTTTACTTCCTTAACTTCTTTTTTAACCGCTTTAACCGCGGTCTTTGCTGCAACCTTTTTGGTAGCCATTTTGTCTCCTTTATCCTCTCTGGCGGGTTTTTGTCAGGAGATCCCCCCCAGATGTGTGATCAAATAATGGCTAGATTATAACTCAAAAACCCCCTACCGGCAAAACACACACCACCTCTAATCACTTCCTATCGGTTCCTCTGGTAAACACAGGAGGCCCAACAGCTTTCCTAAGTTCTTCTCTGGTCGCACGGCTTTCTGTAGTAATTCCGTCTCTTACGATACGAACCGGGACTTTCCCAGCCTCTCCCGCTGATTCACGAGCTAATTCTTCTAATGATCGACCCGACCCTTTATTTGTAACAGTAGCCAAAGTTTTACCTTTAGCTAAATCGATAATTTTGGCAACCCCACTTTCTTTGCGAATATCAAGTACAACATATGGTTGTTTATCTTCTACTTGTTCGGTCATAACCAATCAATACTATCACATTTTGGTAAACAGGCAAGCCACTGTCACCGGCCCGACGCCACCCGGAACCGGAGAAAAAAACTTTGCCTTTCTCATTACCCCTTGCTCAAAATCTCCTTTTGGATACCCCACATCGATTGCCACCACGCCCTCCATTACCATCTCTGGTTTGATTAACTCCGCTACACCAGTGACAGAAATTACCACGTCGCACATCTTTAGCTTGCCTAAATCATCTCCCTGGTCAAATCCAGCCACTACATAGCCGATATCTCGCAGACGCTCTACCAGCTGGCGACCCACAGCACCTCGACTACCCACCACCCCTATGGTGCAAAATATATCATTAACAAACGTCCCACGGTCTTTGGCAAAATCCAAAATTTTTTCTATCGCCACCACTGCCGCCGGTAAATACTTTGCATTTCTACCTAAACCATCGACATCTTTTTCCGGTTCGATCTCGTCAACAATTTTTTGAGTTTCAGTCTTGTCCAAACCATCGATAGGCAACTGCACCAACACGCCCGACACTTTCGAGTCCTTGTTCCCCTCAACTATCTCACGCTTAACCTCGCCACCTCCTTTGACAATTTTTACTACCACCCTTACCCCCAACCTTTCTCCCATCTCCCGTTTTAGTCTCACATAAGTACTTTCCTCCTCGCTACCGTCAGCCTGGATAATCACCAGTTGTTTGCCCTTTAGTCTGCCTCCCAAGGCCAGCTCTGCCTCGATACCTTGTGCAAAAGAGCGCCCGTCAAATATTGTTACTTGGGAATTGGAAACTGTTTGCATAGGTCAACGACTTTTTCGCGAATATCAGTAATCACTTTATCATCCGCGATTCGGTCACGAAAGTCCTTCCGCGCTGCCGGATCGGTAACCTCCAAACTGTATTTATCTTTGGATAGTAAATTGACAATCTCTATCAACCAACGAGCGATCTTTTTCAGTTCTATTTTGCCCATACCCCGAACTGTCAACGCTGGTGTCCCCAATCTGATCCCCGAAGGAAAGTATGCCGAAGCAGTTTCGTTCGGCACTGTATTTCTATTTATTACAATATTCCCACTTTCGGCCGCCCAAGCCATAGCCCACCCTGACACTTTTTTGCTGCGCAAATCTACTAGCACCAGATGCTTGTCTGTGCCCCCCGAGACTACATCAAAACCATTCGCCATCAACTCCTTGGCCAGTTCTTGCGCATTTTCAACCGTTGTGGCCGCATACTGTTTAAATTCAGACAACTTTGTTTTTTCTAGAGCAATAGCAATACCAGCAATAGTATTCAAATGAGGCCCACCCTGAAAACCAGGAGTGACAGCAAAGTCAATTTTGTCCATCAATCCCTTTTTTCCAAATATCAGTGCCCCTCGTGGCCCCCGTAACGTCTTGTGTGTGGTCAATGTCACCACGTCTGCATACGGGAATGGCGATCTACACACCCCGCCAGCAATTAATCCCGCCTCGTGAGCGACATCAGCCAAATAAAACGCCCCCACACTACGAGCAATTCCCGCCATTTTTTGGTAATCTATTTCCCTAGGGTAGGCAGTCCCTCCCGAAATAATCAGCTTTGGTTTAAATATTTTTGCCTGCTTGTCAACTTGTTCGTAATCAAATAATCTGGTCTTCTCGTCTACTCGATAGAAATCGACCTCAAAAAAACGAGATACCAAATGAAACTTTTTCCCTCCACTCTGCCATCCGTGCGACAGATGTCCACCGTCGGGTAAATACATTGACATAATCTTTTCCCCTGGATTTAGCAAGGCACTTATCGCTATTAGATTTGCTTCCGCTCCTGAATGTGGCTGAACATTCACCCCCCACTCATCACCCAATTCAAACGCCTCAACCGCCCTCTGTTGACACAATCGCTCTACCTCGTCGACCACACCATTGCCCTGATAATATCGTTTTCCCGGCGTCCCCTCAGCATATTTGTGCATCAAAACACTACCCACAGCTTCTCGCACCTCGGGATAAGTATAATTTTCCGACGGAATCATCATCAACGTCTGATCCTGCCGCTTTTCTTCCTTTTTGATAAGATCCAGTATTACATCCCTCACAAAACGATTCTACACCCCCACTAATTTTCCAAAAAATCCATGCTACTGTTAACTCGAAAGGACAGATTCGTATCTTTCATACCAAGAAATTCTAATTGACCAAATTGTAATGTTTTTGACCAACATGCAGAATTTATATCCCACTCAGCAACCCTAGCAAAAAATCTACCCAAATTCCTTGAATAAGGAATACCGTAAATAGACCGATGTAGTAGATTAATCAACACATACAGATTGCACGGTAATGAATAAACTGTGTCTCGTTCTATTTTGCCTATACGCTCTAGCACGTAGATCAACCATGCTGCCGCAAAACTCGATTCAGAGACATCGTGACGATGCCCCGATGGATCATTCTCCAGATAAATCACATCACGCACGGCACCCATCTCTATCGCCTTCCTTGCAGCCCAGATATAACCCCCCACTGCCTCGCGCATCTTGTAATCGTGACGGGAATAAAGATCCCCAGGGTCGCGCTCTGGATTGACTCTAAAATCATCCGGTTTGTGTGGCACAATCATCAAAGCTAGGTCACTTGGTAACAAATAACCCGTTGAATAAATCCGTTGTGTCTCGTCTATCAGGCGCCCTCCCCAGCGAACACCTCTCCCCTGGTAATAGATGGTAGATATGATTTCACGGTCCGACACTGCAATTGCTTTTTCTACGCCAGAAAGTCCATTTTGCCATTGATAAGCGTCTAATGGCCATTTGGATAGAGCCCTTGTATACCAACTTGCATAATTAAATAACCGATTGTTTCTAGCATACGGATCGCCTGGCCCAACCAGTTGTTGCAACCATTCCTCTTGCATCAACCTTCTACCTTGCATAAAATAATAGAATTGGACTGCGGGGTCTCCCTCCGCCACCTGTGCGTTTCTCCCATTGGTGATCCCTTCGGGGTCAAACCCCGATTTGGCCATTCCACGATATGTTGTTCCCGGTAGTCCAGGGATTAATGGTATTGGAGGTGGTTCAGCGTACCCCACCAGGCAAGGTGCCTTCTCACCAGAATTCAAACCCCCGAGTGCAATTCCCAAAGCATGATATAGTCGCAAGACACCTCCGCTAATAGACGATTTTCCAATTCCGTTGGGACCCTCAAGTATTACACGTTTAACATTTGGAAATATTGGTCTTAGATCTTCAGGAAGATTATCAAGGGGTGCAATTGGCTGGCAAAACCACGGATCCTTAAATATTCTCGCGTTTTGAAACTCCCTTATATATCTAGCTCTTTCACCCTCTCGTATTGCCACCCCACGAACATACCAGAAAAATTGCCAAGGTCAATCACTTAGTTTTTTTGTGCTCTCGCTTCTCTTCTTTTTATTTCCCCTGTTCTCCCCAAACCCACCTCCCCTAAGTTAACAAAACTCCCGAGATGTTCTATTTCTGGTATTTCCCGCACTGCCTCTCGCCACATTTGTTGCGCCAACCGAACGTACTCGATATCACCACCCGCCTGAGACCTTAGTTCGCATATCCAATACAAGTTCCCCAAGGTCAAGGTCCAATTCACGTCTGTCAGGCTACCGTGAGTCAACATTCTTCTTGCTTCCGCCCCTAATTCGGGAACCATTTCAAGGTAAGTGTCAATTGCCATTTGTTGTGCCTGGGTATACGCCAACAAAACTTCTCCACCCATCTCTTTAATTTCATGAGGCACATAATACCCCATCCCCTCCCAGCTTGGTTCTCCCAACCACACCCTATTTCTATGTCTTAGAAAGTCCTTAAGTACGCTAAACGACACGTCATGCAAAGACACCCTTGCGATAACGTTACTTAACCCCTCCGGTAATTTATGTCTACGATTTGTCCTCCCCCTGCCTACTGCAGCCAGAAACTCGACAACATCACCATCCTCAATTCCGTAATCTACGCCCAACGCTCTCTGCAAATCCTGCCGATAATCAGCGTTAAGCACCTCCAATTGAACACTACTGTCAAACCCCCACCCACCCTGACTTTGCTGAGGAGTCTTTTTTACTAGGGACCGTAAATGAATTTGATGAGCTGTCCAACCTCGACCGTTTTCACTTTCTGATTCTAATATCTGATAAAACGATGGGTTAACTATCAACAGTTCCCTAGCCATTTCATCGGCCATTCTACGCACCTCACCAATTGGACTCGCTCGCAGATTTAAAACTACCTCCGAAAACGTCCTGGCCGAGGCCACCAAACCATATGACGTGGTAATTCCCAAAGGCAACAATTTACGCAAAATATCACAAACTTTTGCGTGAATAGCTTGACGGTAACCAACCTCAGACAAACCACTAATATTGGGATGATTTTCCTCAACATACTTCCAAACAGATGGCCAAAGTTGTGAATACGTTTCAAATAAACTATCCATTGTTGCCACATATCCTTCAGCAAACCGAGACTGCATAATTTCATTTGGCTGACTGTATCGATACTTACCATTAATTCGCTCGTCCCACTTTACATATCGAGTTGATCTTTCGATTCCACCAACCAGCGGACCAAAAACTCCCGAAAGCAACGGCAGCAGTTGGCCCGAGAGCAACACTCTACTTGTCGAAGCTTCCCTCACCGAATCGTCACCATACCCATCAACCACCCTCGCAATCATTCTCCTAACCCTAGATAAATCCGCACTGCCAAGACTGTGGCTGACACCAAAGTCACCCAGAGATGGAACAAACTCTCTCCAAATCAGTTCAGTCAGATCATCCCACGGAGACCGACTAACTCTGGCAATTATTGCCGCCGCCAATTCTTCGGGCACCCCTGGTCTAATAGCTGAAATACTTCCACCGGGGTTAGTCAAAATTGCCCCTAATGTCCCCATCTTTTCACGCGACAGAATGCCGGCGACAAGACCTTCAAACCCAGGCATCACATACTGTGCATCCCCATTCCTAAAAACCACACGATCTCTTGCCTCGATAGGAATCATTTCAGGTGAGAATAACCCCTTCAGAACTGTCAGTCAACCAGTATAATTCGCTCGATGGCCAACAAAGAACTCGCTGATGCTGGGCTTGCACTAATTTCCCAAAATTTGGGGCCCGAAAAAACAGTTGAGCTTATGATCAACACAATCGATGCCAAAGTGTGGCAGACATTTTTGTCGGGGATGACTCGTCAATCTGACTTGTCCCCTCACGCCAAAGAAATTGTTCGTAGATTATTATTACGACACCTCGAACAATCTGGACCTCATGCCTGGGGAGTTGATTTAAAACCTGAAATTCTAATTGCTTTTTTATTCCACCACATTTTTGGCCTGAGTAGCAAAATAATTTTAGAACAACGCCCTCAAAACCTACCCCCATCTGTGTCTCGAATGGACAATCTTTTTAACAGAGTGCAAAGCCGTTTGCGTGCCTACTTACCACAAACTATTGCTGAATTTAAGCCTCACGATCCCCAGACTCCTCATCCACCCCAGCTCGTTTAGGCATCTTCCAACTCGCCCAATCACATTTGGGATACTTTTCGCAACCGTAAAATTCCCTACCAGTCTTTGTTCTCTTTATTACAACCTTACTTTTACACTTCTCACATTTGGCCCCTTCGACATACAAAATTAATCGCGCTGTATACTTGCATTCCGGGAACCTGCTACAACTATAAAACTTACCAAATCTACCTTCACGAATAACAATTTCGCCTTTGTGTTCACTACCACAATCAGGACAGGGTCTGCCTGTTTTTTCTGTCTCTACCCCAACCCGTTCTGAATTCTTTCCTGCCAACTTTACCTTTTTTTCGAACGGTTGATAAAACTTTGCCAGCATCTTCATCCATCCCAGTTTCCCTTTGGCAATATCATCCAGGCGCCCTTCCATGTCCGCCGTAAACGAATATTCCATCTCTTCAATAAAGTTTTTGGTCAGATAATCGTTGACAGCAATCCCTATCGCTGTCGGAAAAAACTTTCGATCTTTTCGCTCAACATACCGTCTGTCGATAATTGTGCTGATGGTTGGTGCATATGTGCTGGGCCTACCGATTCCCCGTTTTTCCATCTCTTTCACCAGCGAGGCATCATTGTAACGTGGTGGCGGTTGGGTAAACTTCTGAACTGTCTTGATCTGTTTCTGCGTCAAAACCTCGCCTTTTTCTACCTCGGGTAGCAACACCTGTTCGTCATTCTTTTTGTAAAGTTTGCGCCAGCCATCGAACTTGACAGTTTCGCCAATCACCTGCAGTTGATATTTATCCGCTACCACCGTCACCTTGGTAACATCAAATACCGCCTGAGCCATCTGGCAAGCAATCGTTCTCCGCCAGACCAGACCATAAAGTTTTTCCAGATCCTTTCCCATCAGACCTTCACCAACAAAGCTATTAGGGCCGACTGTAAAATTTGTTGGCCGAATCGCCTCATGGGCTTCCTGAGCCACGACCTTGCCCGAAGTTTTGTAAAACCTTGCTTTTATTGGAAGATACTCTGCCCCCCATTCTTTATTTATAAATTCCCTAATTCCCTCCAGCGCACTGCCCGCTAAATTCAACGAGTCGGTTCGATGATAGGTAATATGTCCAAGCTCATATAGCTTTTGAGCCACACTCATCGACTTTTTGCTTGACCAACCCAAAACGTTTGCCGCTGCCTGCTGAAGAGTTGAAGTCTTGAATGGTGGATAGGGATCGCTTTTTCTTTCTTTTCGCAATACCTCATCAACACACAAAGATGCTTGTTTTAAATCAATTTCAATTTCCCTAGCCTGCTCTGCACTTACAACCGTTGCCTTTTTACCCCCAACTTTGACCAATTCGACCCAAAATTGACCATTCTTACAAACAACCTCAACACTAACCTCCCAATACTCTTCACTCTTAAACGCCTCGATCTCACGCTCCCGATCAACAACCAATCTTACGGCCACGCTTTGCACCCGACCAGCCGACAAGCCTCGACGTACTTTCTGCCACAATAAAGGCGATAACTTGTAACCCACCAATCGATCTAAAATCCGCCGCGCTTGCTGTGCGTCAACCAAGTTCATATCGATCTTACGTGGATTTTTTATTGCGTCCTGAATAGCCTCCTTGGTAATTGAGTGAAACACCACCCTTACCAACTTGTCTTCTATTTTTTTATCCTTGTCTATCAACACCTCAGACACGTGCCAAGCAATTGCCTCTCCTTCGCGGTCAGGATCGGTTGACAGCACCACCTGCTCCGCTTTTTTTGCCGCCGCAATAATTTTTTTTACTTGTTTGTCCCGACCCTGAACAATTTGGTAATCGGGCACAAACTTTTCTTCCTCAATGGTGATCCCCATCTTGCTTTTGGGTAAATCACGCATATGCCCCATGGTAGCCAGAACCTCGTAACCGTTACCCAAGTATTTTGAAATACTTTTTGTTTTCGTTGGTGACTCGACTATTAGCAGTTTCATTAAAGATCTAATATATCATCTGCTCTGGACCTTCAACCGCAATTGCCCCGTCCTCAATTAGCTCTTCCAGTCCACTAGACAGTGGCCTATCTTTCACACACCACACCTCTTTGCCCTGATCCAGAGCAAAATTTGGAGTACTGGTGCTGCCCGAAAATCTGCTCGCCTCAACCACCAATACACCAATAGCCAGACCCACCACAATTCTGTTCCTAGCCAAAAAATGCCACCTTTCGACTTTTGCCCCCAGTGGTTGCTCGGTCATTATGCATCCGCCTGTTTGGATAATTCTTTTCGAAAGATCCGCTGCACTAGCAGGATAAATTCGCTCCAACCCGGTAGCCACCACTGCAACCGCCTTTCCTCCCATTTCCAGGCAAGTCCGGTGGGCTTCTTGATCAATTCCGACAGCCAAACCCGAAACGACTACAACATCTTTTTTCACCAAACCCCTTACAAACTTTTGACAATTTCTAATCCCTTGCCAGCTGGCAGCCCGAGACCCAACTACCGCCAACAACTTTTCATCTTGTTTGGGTAATTTTCCTCGATAAAAAATCACCACCGGAGGGTCATCAATTTCCATCAGCGCTTGTGGATAACCCTCTTCCCCATAGACGACAACCTCAACCCCTTCTTTTTGATAGCGATCACAAATATTACTCGGGGTACTAGATATTTTAATCCGCTGCTGGATACCCGAATTTACCACGTAACTTAGGATCACTTTTCTTTTCACTCCTCGCTCAACCATCTGTACGATCTCCCACCTGTCTAGCATTTTTTATTTTTCAAAAAGACTCCGCTAAATAGTCAACAATTTTGCGCGCAACCCCCCCAGCTACCTCGCTTCCCTCACCCCCATCTTCTATCATTACAGTAATCACATAACCATCCCCGATGGACCCTTTCTGGTCGGGTATTACCACACTGATCCACGCATGAGGTTTGTTGTCTTCACCCCCATGCTGCGCCGTACCTGTTTTGCAGTAAACGACCCCATCAAAGTCAAAAAAAGGGAAAGCAGTTCCTCCTGTGGTACAGGCCGCTTTCATGCCCGCCAAAATTAATTCCCTGTTTTGTGCCTTGGTGTTGATCGCCTCACATTTACCAGTCCCCACCAACCTCGGGATACAAAGCTTACCACTGACAATACTGGCCGTAGCCCTATTTATCTGCAAAGGGGTAACCAACAAGTCACCTTGTCCGATGCTTAAGTGATACGTGTTTCCCAAGAACCATTTTTCACCCTTGTTTCGCTCGCTCCAAAGTGGATCGGGAACAAGCCCAGCTGACTCCCCGGGTAAATCAATTCCCGTTTTTTTGCCTAGTCCAAACTTTTTTGACCAACCAACCAGGTTATCTACACCCAGTTTTTCGCCCAGACGATAAAAATAAATATCGTTAGAGCGGGCCAGCGCCCTAACCAAATTTATCTCCCCCTCGGTTCGCCCATATTGATCAAAGTACCAATTTCCGAAACGATATTTGTCCAAACGTATCTCGCCAGTATCTTCGATCAGGGTATCCTTTGATACTTTCCCTTCTTCGAGACCAGCCGTAGCTACAATCAATTTATAAACCGAGCCCGGCGGAAAAACACCAGAAATTGTCCTGTTGAATAAT
The DNA here is from genome assembly GCA_964487665.1 of uncultured Pseudomonadales bacterium. Lineage (GTDB taxonomy): Bacteria > Patescibacteriota > Microgenomatia > UBA1400 > MFAQ01 > CAZARR01. The sequence continues at coordinate 35,937 of CAZARR010000006.1, read as the reverse complement.
GGTTTTTTGTTGGTATCACCAAGAACACTCTCGACCGATGCGTAATCACCCCCTGCGCTCCCCCTTTCAAATCTGCCCACAAACAAGTTTGGGTCAAAAGAAGGAAGACTGATCAAAGAGACGACCCTTCCATCCACCCGCTCGATCACACTGCTTGCTGATACCCCGCTGTGACGCAAAACATCGCGCAAGACCCCATAAACAAATTTTTGCAAACGTAGATCGAGGTTGGTTTGCAAGTCCTCCCCCTGGCTTCCCGGCTGTTCTGCCAGAACATTTGTTTGTTTCCCAAAAGCGTCAAACTCTACCAGTTTATTCCCCTCGGTTCCTGCCAGACTCGCATTGTAACTTTTTTCCAAACCGGTCACTCCCAACCCGTTTTGAAAAAACCCCACTACACTTGCCACGATTTCCCCGTCTGGATAATATCGATAGTCTCTCTCGCCATTGTTTTTGTTCTGCGCCAATATCTCGCCTCTTTGATCCAATATCTTTCCCCTTTCTACTGGAATTTTTATTTGCCTGGTTCTATTTTCACTGGCCAAATCTCTGTAGTAGTTTCCCATCACCACTTGTAAAAAAAATAGACGTGACAATACCAAGCAAAAAGCCACCAGGAATAGCAACCACAATAATTTCATTCGACCCGGCACAAGACAAATACTACACCAACCAACTCAGGCCCACCTGAGTCCAGGCAATTGCCAGAACCGACCCCGCAACCACCTGGGCCCAAGTATGCTTTTTGATTTCTACCCTGGCCCACAAAACCAGAAGCAACAGCAACACTAGCCACCAGTACTTGTCCCAACCCCAAAAGTGGTTAAAAAAAGCCACCATCAATCCATTCACCCCGGCGTGAACCGATATCTTCCAATAGTTCGTGATTAAGGCAAACACCACTGCCAACGACCAGAATACAAACAAAATCGCCGCCATCTCGGTCTTGCCCAGCAAATACGCGTAGACCACTCCCACTGCGTGGGTAATAGCCACGAAAATATACAATCCGTACCGTTCCTCTCTTTTGGTCATGTCCCAGTCTGAGATTCGCTTGGTGACAATACCCCAAACAAAATAGGCCGCAGGCAACAGAGCATCCGTAAACAGCAAAAACATCAAAAATCTAAACCTGAGACCATTTGTCAAAGCGTAATACACCGCCGCTGTCAACATCAGCGGAATCAGAAAAACCGGGTCAAAAACCCTAGAAATTACGTACGCCAGCTTCTTCACCACATAATAGTAACAGACGAAATAATTAAAATTCAAAAGTTGAATCCCATCTTTTCCAGAAGCCCAAAACCATTTCCAAATATTCGTTCCAGTATTGATATCTGCCAGGTAATACCCCGCACCTTCTCTTCATCAACATATCGACCACAACTTCCTCAAGTGGATGAGTTCCAATATCAGTTGAAAAACAAACACTATTTTGCCAACCATCAGTCGGTGGCGTTGTATGGTTACTTACAAGATACCCATCCATTTTCATCACACCAGCCAACAACAAGCCCTTCTCTACCCCCATCATCCTGCTTAGCCTTTCCAGATGTAAACCTCGAAACCAATAGAGCTCGTCCAAATTTAGATCACCGGGTGCAAGTGGGTCTAGTCTATAATGCTTTGCCGTCATTAATGCCCTTTCCGCGACCTTTACCTCATACAAAAACGATGCCGAGTCAGGATTATAGCTTCGGCCATTCAATTGATAATAATCTAGTAACCACATATTCAAACACCGTAGTCGCATTTCGGTTAGCTTCACTAATTCTTCAGCCGAAATTAAGCTGTAAGTTCTATCTATGTATTCCCAACAAGTCGGTAATACTAAGCAATGGCCAACCTGGTGAAGTACTATCCACAAATTAGTTGGGTCCACCTCCCCCTGGCAACCTTTAAAATTAAATAAAAACGGCTTCTCCCATTCCTCCGGATATAACTCAGAACGATTATCTGTCAACAAAACCATGTTAAAGCCTCCCATATTTCTCCCAACAATGTCTGGCAAACTCATCTGGTGCGCATTAGCGCAAAAGGCGTTTACCAGAGGAACACTCTTCCAAATAGATCTTGTCCCTTTAGTAAAAAACACTCCCCACAAACTTCCGGAGGGCAACAACTCCTCAAGCAAGTGAACTTGAGCATTCATTGAATTTTTATCAACCCCCGGTTCCACCTCAACGATTTTTGTCCTCACTGCGCGCCTGACCTCCCTTCCCAATCTTTCTTTACCGCCAGACAGAGCACTCTCGTGCCACAACTTCTCCTCAACTAATGGGTGAATACCTGTCCAAAATGGAGTCGGTAAACTATTAGCCAGTGGTGCTATGGAACCCAGAGACTCCCCACTAAGGTGCGCCAACACGGTCGATTCCCGGGAGAACAATCCCAACAGTAAGCCGGATTGGTCTTTCAATGCCAGACGTCTAAACTCGGGTCCGTCGAGTCGTTGTCGTGTGCCTGCCAACGCAGAAATGAAAAACTCCCTAGACATACCCCTATTATACAACTATAGGTTATCTTAATCCCCCGGTCACGCGCACTTTTTTCAACAAACTTTCGTCCTCTAGCACCTTGGCGCAGCCTCGCACCACCGCCTCCATTGGCTTGTCAGTGACCCAAACAGGCATTCCCGTTTCTTCGCTGATCAGCTTGTCTAACCCCCTGATTAAACTTCCACCCCCAGCCATCACGATACCTTTAGCCAAGATGTCCGACACCAACTCTGGCGGAGTTTCTTCGATAATTAGAGTAATCTCGGACAATATTTGCTGTATTACCGGCATCAGCGCCTCGCGGATTTCCACACTGTTCAGCTTGAGAGACTTCGGTAGTCCATCTCGCAGGCTTCTACCCCGCACAACTACCAGCAAGGGTTTGCCCTCGATCTCGGTCTTTAGCTCGTGAGCTGACCCTACCTCGATCTTTACCTCCTCAGACGTCGCCTCGCCCAAAAGCAATTCGTGTTTCATGCGCACATAATTCGACACCACCTCGGTCAGTTCGTCCCCGGCAATCCGTAAACTTTTGTTCAGCACCAGCCCACCCAGAGAAATTACTCCGATTTCTGTTGTCCCCCCGCCAATATCAATAATCATCTGCCCTTCGGCTTTTTCTACTGGCAAACCAGCACCGATTGCCGCTGCCATTGGTTCCTCGATCAAAAATGCCCGCCTAGCTCCTGCGGTCAAAGCCGCCTCTTGAACCGCTCGCCTCTCTACCTCGGTCACCCCAGAGGGGATCCCAATAGCCACGGTAGGCCGAGACACCTTGAACCCCCAACCTTTGTACAAGTCATGAACCTGTCTGATATAGTGCTTCAACATTGCCTCTGCAGCATCAAAATCAGCGATCACACCATCGCGCAAGGGGCGAACCACCTCTATCCCCACGGGGTTTTTACCTAGCATCTTTTTGGCCTCGTCCCCAATAGCCAATATTTCTTTGTTTTTTGCTCCCCTGGCCACCACACTTGGCTGGCGAATCACTACCCCCTTTCCCCTGACATGCACCACCGTATTGGCCGTCCCCAAATCGATGCCCACATCCATAGTGATTAATTTCCAAAATTTATCAAACATTAGCGGGCCAATTTTCCCAGACTAGATCACAATACACAAGAAGAGGGTCAAACAACAACGCGCTAACTTTCACAGCGGACAACTTACTTTCCGTTTACTCCAACAAAAGTGTTCTGGGAAAACTGTCCATAGGACGATTTCAGCATATTATTGTCCTACCGGCAGGACAAAAACAGCTGTTCCCCGACCTTTTTATCCAAATCGTCGTGATAAAATTAACGAGGATGAATCGCGAAGAGAAAGCAAAATACTGGCTAGATAGCGCAAAAGCAGATCTTGAAACGGCCATGCTTTTATTCGACTCAGGTAGATACGATTGGTGCCTGTTTTTATGGCATTTAGTATTGGAAAAGACCCTAAAGGCAAGGATCGCCCAACTTGGAAAAGAAATTCCTTGGATCCACAACCTCACCTTACTAACAAAACAAGCTGGAATTAAACTAAAAGAAGATGAAACGAACCAATTAGACGAAATTAAAACCTTCAACATTGAAGCCCGTTACGACGACTACAAATTTTCCTTTCACAACAAGGCCACCAAGACATACGCCACCATCTGGATCGCTGTGTGCAAACACTTTTATAAAATCTTTACTTCTAGTCTGAGTATATGAACAAAACCGATCTGGTTACTGCCCAGAAATATCTCAAGGCTGTTATTGATTCTGGCATCAAAGTCCAATCGGCGTATGTTTTTGGCTCTCGCGTAAGGGGGACGCAGCATCGCTTTAGCGATATCGACACATGTATTGTCTCGACTCAATTTGGTCACGATAGACAATCCGAAAGAGTCCGATTACTCCATCTTACCCACCACATATCAGAGCTAATCGAGCCACACCCCTTCTCTCCTCGTGACTTCGACGACGCAAACAACCTGCTCGCTAAGCAAATAAAGGCAACCGGAGTCAAACTTCTTTAGCCTAAAATATCAGCCCCCAAGAAAACTGACTTTAGCGAAGCGACACAGACAGAGCTTCAGGCCTTAACCCCCCAGTATATTCTATGGTTTTATGCTTGAACCCCCCAATATATTTGACTGTTCGAATATGCTAAAGTGTTCTGGGGAACTAGCCTGTAACTTCCACTTGACTTTTTCCCCCAAGTATGTAATAAATACATACCCATATACAACCTGACTGTGCCGATTGACCAATAGCCAATCCCCCGCACGGTTTTTTTGTATAAATAACCCCGCATCTTAGTGCGGGATGTACTTTGACAAGCCGAGAACGAGTTTACTGTGTAGTCAAACCTATAGTGTTTTAGCCACGGGCTCGAAAGAGGGTTGGTCTCCCCGACCCCCACTCGAGCCTGCGGCAACTACGCTTGCAGGAAACTATCGTCCCAACCAGGGGGACACTAAACATTACCTGGCATCGCCGGCCCATCGGGGCCATGAATGCGCAAAGGAGGAAAACCATGCGCAGCAAGTTAGTCGTAGTATTTTTGATCACGGCGGTCCTCTTCGGAGGGCTGCCGACCGCCGCTTCGGCGGACTCGCCCGTCGCGTGCCAAACGCGCGGGCAGGCCGCCACCGACTCGCAGGGCCGGAGCCTGTTGTGCTCCAGTTCCTGCAAAAAAACAACGGGCCTCCCCCTGGCCTGGGTGGTGAAGGGCTCCTGTGCCCTGAGCGCCCCGGCCAGCAACGAGACGGAAACTGCCGGGGGCACCGCGGCCCCCACGGCCGTTCCCCCACAACCAGAGCGGCCCCCCGAGCCACCCACCGCCGCTCCGGCAGCAGCGCAGACAACCGCCGAAACCACAGGACGCGTCTGCGTCGAGTGGTTCCTGTTCTGGTGCATCCGTTTCGAGGGAGCGGATGCACCCACCCCCACCACCCTCGCCCCCGTCGCGGTCCCCCTGCCCACCCCCCCGCTGGGGACACCCCAGCCGGCCGACCCGGACGACCTCCGGGATTGGGGGTTCAACCCCGGTGACCCCGTCACCGTGGTGAGCCTGGGAACAACAATCATGCCGGGCTACTGCCCGGCGGGCCAGTTGGCGAAAGCCTTCTGGGCCCACGTTCGAGGTAGACGCCCAGAGGACGTCTACCCCCTGATCGAGGAAGCCGTGGCGGCAGCCGCCGCCTACGGCGTTGACATTTACGCCACCCGGGGAGGAGGAACCCGAACGGTGATGAAAATCACCGTAAAGGGGGTTCATATCCTGCTGTTGACGGGGATCGGGGCCCCGCCGACAGCGTTCGATGCCCCCGCGGATCGCGTGGCCCGCGAACTTCGCGGCGCCACCAAAAGAAACCCCGCAAGCAAGGAGGTGCTGGAGTTTTTCCAGTGCCTCCAGAAAAACAAACCGACAACGACGGGGGAGTGGGCCGAGGCGCGGGCCTTGGCCGACCGAGAGTACCACAACAACTCCCGATTCGTGCCGGTCCCCGAACCGGCACCGTTCCCCATCTTTACGACCCCCCCCGAGGGGTCGGTGCGTGCCGGGAGCATCTTCGTCCCCGAGGCCCTTCGGGAGCTTTCTGACTTCGAGGTCGCCGGCCTCGTGACCGCCGGCGTCCTCGTTTTCGTCGGCGTCGTCGCCCTCACGGGCGGCGGCGCCGGGCTCGTTTTCGTTTTCGCCGCGTTTTAGCGGCCAGAAGCCGAGGACGGGGATTTCACATCTCGTTCTCGGCTTCAGCTGTAAAACCAAAAATTAATCTTTTAGAAAAATTTATCCTCGGGGGGCTCACCAACCCAGCTCTCTGCTTGCACATCAGACAAATCCAGCCCCCAACGGCTCCAATACTCTCGCACTTCTGCCCCTGCAACAAAACCCCCTTGATTAACCCAAAAAGCGACCCCATCTCCATACCGGTCAAGTTCCCTAGCCAAAGGAAACAATATCGCCGCAGTCACCCTATCGTCAGCCGCGATAGTCTCTGTCAACCTAGTAAAAATAGGGCCCAAAGTCGTCAATACTTTGCCTTCATAGACCTTCTTTTCCTCAGTCTGAACCAACGGTTCCAACTCACTCTCGACCAGTTTCATTACTTCCCTCACGACCAATTCAGCCGCCCAATAGTGGAAGACGCCGTGCACATCTCCCAGAAGTTCCCCCATCCCGCCCTTTGTGCCATCACGCGCCCAATCTGTCCATCCTTGTAGTGTTGTGCGTCCAATATCTAAATGATCCGGCTGGCCCAAAATTTCAGTCATTACTTTGTCCAAATGACCCAACCTATTCTTCTCTCCCAAACTCGCCCATACCCACTCGAGTTCCCGCATCAATCTCAATTTAAGACGATCTCCTTCGACACCTGGCGATGCTTTTACCAGCCTGTCAATTCCATCAAAATAACCCAAAATTGAATCCGTACTTTCTAAACTGATACTCTCAGGCTTTTTAGGAAACTGGCTGGCCGCCTGAGCCAAATCCAAGAGACAGTCGACCCTTCGATCCCTTACCGCAAACGTAACCGGGAACTGATTGTCTCTCACATCACCTACTGGCGGCATCAACATTAATTTATATCCTCCCGGTATTTGTACTAGATCACCATCATCTTCGCCAAATTCGTCGTTGACCCCCGGCAAGTAGACACCACTGTTTTCTGCAATGGCCGCACCGGCATTACCGAACCACTCCAATCCCGGCTCTTCACGAACCGCCAGGGCAGATTTTTCCGCCTCTGAATCTCGCAACCCGTATGCCACAACAGCCACACCGTTTGCCACCCCCCGAGGCTCCTGATAAATTGTATCCCCCTCTGTGACCACAAACCTAAGGGTGTCTTCACCCATATCACTTTGTTGCATAAACTTCACCAATTCTACCCAACGATTTCTAATATATAAACTATGATACAATATCTACAAATCACGATACAGATTTAAATCTCTTAATTGCCAAAATGCCTGAAGCAGGCGCAGACGAACCCCATTTAGAAGCCAGAACAGGCCCTGTTGCCAGGCAGGAAGTTGCGTTCGCACCAATCTCCACAGTAACCAGTCCCGACGGCCGTACCATAGCCCTCCCCCTGGGGGAGCTCACCAACCCTGATCCTCCCAAAAATGGTATCAAAGTGGCCACGGAAGTTTTGGCACGGGCCAACGAAGCTCTTCTGGCAAGAGCAGTTCTGGAACTTCCCGACTTGGCGGGCATAGTTGCGCAAGCACTAGATTGGCTCCAAATTCCTCACAATCCCGATAGCGTTCAGAGAATCATCACTCTTCTGCATCAGTGCCCACGCTCTAGGAGTGGAATGCCACAGGTCTGGGAAACCAACCCCCACGACCGGACCGGTCTCCCGTCACGCGACATCCGACGGGTCAAAGTGGGTCCGAGCAGTCACAGGTTAGTACCAGCCTCAGAGTTAATTGATTTCAACAATGCAGCTGGCTCACCTCTCAAGACAGATCTCCGATCCATAACCGGACCAGGCGTACTACTAAAGACACCTTTCGAGGTACTAGAGCTAGAAGGGATAATCGGCCAGAACGCCTTGGCCGCCCAAATTGCCAAAGGCGAAGCACCGGGCTTCGTCCTCCATATGCTCAGATATGCGACCCTTAGCAAAGGCGGAAGACAGGGTGGTGGGGTAAACCCCATCTGGGTAGTCACCGGACTCACCTGGACAGATCCAGACCAAAGTCTACAAGGTGTGCTCAACCAGATCGCAGTGTCAGACCAGGCAAGTTCAGCCCGAGCCAAGAAAGCCAAAGCCAGAAACCTCACCCACCCATATCACGGCGGCCTGGGCGGTTTATAAATCCCCTTACAACGAGTCGCCCACTGGCGAAACTGGGATTTGTATCGACGAATCGAACAGACGGACTTAAGTCTTCACCAAAGCGAGATTTATGTTACTGGCATAAATATTAAGCAGCCATAATACTATCAAAAGGTAGACTTTTAATTAGTGCTTCCATCTGACTATCCTCAACCTGCTTGGAGTAGTAAATCTGACCCATTTCCTGCTTTTTTTCGGTAGCAATCACCTGCCAGTTGGTTTGGATGCTGGCTTTGGTAATTGGTCGACGGACCTCTTTTTGCTTAACATAGGAAACAATTTCACCCAAGTCCAACTGGTACTTTTCCAAAAGTAAGTAGATATCGTAGAAATCACGGTAACGAGCCCGATCGCTCATAGCTCGGATTTTCTCGGCACAGATTTCTTTGATATCCATGACGACCACCATAAAATCCACACCCCAAACGTTGTGATAAGCCAAGGTTCGAGGAGGCAGTAAAACGTTTTGCAAGAAATCAATTTCAACTTTCAGAGAGTTGGGCTGGATTAATGGTCCGGTGTATTGGAGTTTCTCGAGTTTGATGGTGGCATTGGAAAGATAGTCCTTCTTGATACTCAAATAATCGGTTGTTTCAAAGATCTTATGCACATCTTCGATAGGTAATGGCGTTTTGTTCGAAGAAAAGTCCAAGTCCTCAGAAAAACGGTACTGGTCCAAGTAACAGTGATGCAAGGCGGTGCCACCCTTGAAAATAAGAGTTTTGCCAGTCGAGGAAGCCGCGATAATCTGCATGACCAGAGCCAGAAAATAATCCTTTTCGGCAATGTGTAAGGGATAACGCAAGCTTTTACGATTGATGATTTCGAGTTGTTGCCTTGTAAGCATAGGGACTATTTGACTGACTGATATTTATCAAAGTATTCGTCGTAATAGAGTCGCCACTTGGGGTTAAACTTGGCATCTCCAGAAAACATCAAGTGGGTGCCTTTCAACTTAACTTGATTATAAATATCACCAGAATCAATCCCTAAAAGGTCAAACAGGAAACCAAATGTCTTAATGGTGGCCAAAGACATCTTGCCCAAGTACTCAATCATTTTTTGTAGGTCAAGTGAGCCTTTATACAAAGAGAGCTTTTCCACCACTAAATCAACGGTGTATTTACTTTTATGGAACTGGATCATGTCAATTAAGGCTTTTTCGGCAGTGGCCATCCGCACCGTCTTATTATCAATACCCACCTCTTCCCAACCAAAAAACCACTTGTCCAGCACTTTCACAAAGCTGTACTCAACTGATTGCAGTTGAACTGACTTATGTTGAACCTGAGAAATAGAGATAGTTTTGTTGGTAAGCTGGTCAAACATGCCGTGATAAGCCAAAGCTGACTCAAAAGAGACGTAGGAGTCACGAACCAGAAGATGGGCCACTACAGAGGGCGAGAGAGACAAAAACCCGCGGTTGCTTAGATCAGAAATAGCATATAAGCCGCGCTTTACCCGAATCAGCCACCCATTGCGAGTGAGCCTGGTTACAACGTTTTTAGCCACTTGTTGATCCCACACGTCCTTTCCTTGGGCATAGATCTGCTCGGAAGTGACAATCTGGCCATACTTGACGATTAAATCCTCAAGAAGGGCGCTTTGTTGGGTAGACAGAATTGTTTTTTTCATATAGCGTAAGTAACCGTTTATAATGACTATCTACTTATAGACTAAACAATTACGGTGTTTTTGTCAAATGACAAGTTGACTCACGTTCTAACCTTTATAGGCCTATTGAGAATAATTCTATAGGCCACGAATCTTCACATTACCCAATTTTGGCGCTATTTCCACGGCTGCAGCCTCGCCAGATACCTATAAAAGTCTCTCGTCGACGTCATCCCGATCAACAAAGACAGCTAGGCCGGGATCTTCACGATTGCCAAAAGCATCTTCCCCAACCCGGGAAAAATAGTATGATCGAACATGAGCTAATATTCTGGCCACTTCTTCTTGCGGTTTGCCCTTAGAAATTAGACAATCCTCAAGCACGGCAAACAACCCGAGAGCCGAGTCCCGCCCGAATATAGTATTCCCCATTTCGACTTGCTCTATTATTATGATCGCCTCCATTACCTCTTCCGGGTCAGTCGCCTCGACCCGAAGACACAATTGGGTTATCAAAGACCATAACTGCTTTGTATCCCGTTCTCTCATCTCACTCTCTCTACCCGGAATTACCTCCGTGAGCAGAAGAAAAAGAACCCCCAACCCCAGGCGTGTATCACTAAACATCTGGCTACGCAGCGCGACCGATTTACGTCTCTCATCTTTGCCGAATCTGCTCCCCAACAACCACGTAGCAAACAACCCCCGGGCCAATTTTAAACACACAACCTCCCTGGCCTTTTTTTGCAAGCTTTCTTGTAAATCCGGCGACCAAACCAATTCCATATCTGTCCCTGTCATCTTTACCAACCTCCCCAGTCTGAAAGCGGCAAGATCTTGCTTCATTGTCTTTTTGGCCTCTGCCCACCACTCTCGATATCTTTTGCGTCTTGCCCCTTCTGACTCGTCTGCGTAAGAAAGACAATCGACAAGAGGATCGTTAACCCACCCATTCATTTCTGCCTCCAAAGATAGATTCGTCACATCTTTATTGTCCCCACCGGCCTTCTGGATATTTTGTCCAAAACCTGCTCACGCAATTGTCTTAATTGTTCAAGCAATTTGGGGTCCCCAAAATCCCCACTTCTCTGCACAAAAATAATATCCACCCATCGTAGGAATGTTTGTTCATCAATGTATGTCATGCTGGTCAACACGCGCCCACCCAGTTCGGACAAAGCCACCAACGCTTGATCATCGCACGAAGTAAGTAAAAATTTCTCAAACAAAAAATTTACCTTTCTCATAAGATCAGCGCTAACAATTTTCAATCCCCGTCCCCCGGTAAGACCCTCTTTTCCTGCCTGCTGGTCAAAAGTATGCGTCAAAAAAATCCAGGCGAATCCAAATCCAAATTCACCATTTTGTTCCAGTAACCGGAAAAGATCCTCTACACCATTCGGTCGACCCTGACCAGCATCCGCTAAACGAATATGCCACGCGATAGCCTTGAAATATTCTTCTAATCTCTCTTCCTGACTCAGCCCACCCTCCTCTACCCAGTCGACGGTCCTTGTATTCCCAATTTCAGCCCTCAACCCGCGAAGTGCTACTCCCCACTTATCAACTTTCATTGCCCATATTCTATAATCAATTTCACAAAGTACAACATGACCTATTTATTCAGTGCCCTTTTCTTTTTCACCCCGCTCATTCTATGGCCTTCGACCTCAGAGGTTTTCGAGTTCAACAAAATGCTTTTTGTCTATCTTTGTACCGGCCTAATTCTGGCCAGCTGGCTCTACCAAAATAGCAAACAAAACAAATTTCAAATTCGCCGCACTCCCTTGGATCTTCCCATTCTACTTTTTTTTCTTTCTCAACTTTTGTCCACCATTCTTTCTATTGATCCCCACACCAGTCTATGGGGGTACTATTCTCGTTTCCACGGTGGTCTGGCCTCCACAATTTGCTACATTGTTCTTTTTTATGCCTTTGTTTCGAATATTACTACTCTCAAGGACCTTGGTTTCATTGTCCACTCGATTCTTGCTTCCACAGCCCTGGTCGTCACCTACGCCATTCTCGAACACTTTGGTATTGACAAAAATCTGTGGATCCAAGATGTGCAAAACAGGGTCTTTTCCACCCTAGGACAACCAAACTGGCTCTCTGCCTACCTAGTGGCCGTTCTTCCTATTCCATTTTATTTGGCCACCAGAGACACTCTTACCCGTACGCGCAAAAGGGTCTATCTTATCTTTTTCTTTGTTACAATTCTGGCCATTTTGTATACAAAGTCCCGTTCCGGAGTCACAGCCCTAATTTTGGAGTTAGCTGTTCTTTTCCTGATTCATTTCAGGCATTCCACCAAACTGGTGATACTCAGCACCTTGACTATTCTCATCCTGGCTCTGTCATCCGGTACCCCATGGACTCCCACCCCCAGTTTGATCGCCTATCGATTGCGAGTGGGTGGCCCACTTTGGGTTGAGCTCGAAAGCAAACTAAATCACGTTGGTCTGACCAGTCAAATCAAACCACTAAACCTCGACCTTCTCGAGCCTCAAGTCCGCAAGGAAGTTGAGGCCACTCGCCGGGGGGAACGAATCGGCGGTAGCGACTCGATGGATATTCGTAAAGTTGTTTGGCAAGGAGCCATCAACTTGGGTCTGACTCACCCAATATTCGGTACTGGCGTAGAAACCTTTGGCTACACTTATTATTGGGTCCGTCCTCTGGCCCACAACCAACTCTCTGAATGGGAATTTCTTTACAACAAAGCTCACAATGAATACCTAAACTTTTTTGCCAACTCCGGGTTAATTGGCCTTACAACGTATCTAATTCTGATAACGACAATCATTGTCCTGTTTATCAAATCTCTGCGCAGGGGTGAATATCATCTGACCGAAGGGCTGCTTATTGGCTTCGCTTCACTGCTGTTTACCAACTTTTTTGGCTTTAGTGTAGTAGCGGTTGCTCTGCTATTTTTTCTTTACCCCGCTTTCACCCTTGTTTCTTCGTCCAATCAAAATCACAAGTTTTACCGTCTTCATCTTTCCCAACCTATCATTTTTCAAACTATTGCCGCGTTCATTCTCGTTGCCTCGGCCCTAAACGTCAGCAAGTCTTTCCGATCGGACCTTGCCTACAATTACGGAAAAAACCTTCTTGAGTCCGGTTACCTGGCCGACTCATTAAAATATCTAGAAAAAGCTGTTTTATTAAACCCCAAAGAACCATTATTTCTTTCGAACCTAGCCGAGGCTCAGGCCCAGGCCGCCCTCACAATCAGCTCTCAACTGAAATCTCTCCCCGCTACCGAAGCAGCCAAACTAAAAGACAGGGGTGATAGGCTAATTGCTGACTACACACTAAAAGCCTTGGACAATTCGAGCCGCTCTATCGAAATGAACCGCTACCAAACCAATTACTACAAGTCAAAGGCCAAAGTCGAGCTTACCCTGGCAAACCTCGATGACAAACACACCCAAGAGGCCATCAATACGTTGCAAGAATTAGGCAAAATTGCTCCCACCGACCCCAAAGTTCCCTATAACTTAGGCCTTGTTTTCCAAAGCCTCGATCAAAAAGACCTGGCCAAAAAATACTTCCGCCAGGCAATCGAGCTCAAAAACGATTACTACGCTGCCATCAACGCCCTTGCCGGGCTCGAAAAAAGGTAAAATACGTCCTAATATGGAAATATTAGTAACTCCCCATCCCTACCTGCGCCACACCGCCAAACCGGTAGTTTCCTGGGACAAAAAGATCGAGTCAGAGATTGCTCAGATGACTACCCTACTTCGCCGCGCTATTCCCGAAGGAGTTGGTCTGGCAGCCACCCAAGTCGGCCTGAACCGTCGACTCTTTATCTTGGATCGAGGCAAAAGAATCGACGTTTTCATCAACCCGGTAATACTGGAAACTTCGTCACAAATGCTTTCACAAGTTTACAAAAACCCCAAAAAGCGCTATCTGGAAGGTTGCCTGTCGATCCCCAACATCTGGGGTTTTGTCGACCGCCCCGCCAAAGTCAAACTGCAATACCAACTACCCCGCACCATGGAGACAGTTATCGCTGACTTCACTCCCGCAGATTGCAGTTACGTCCAGCACGAGACAGATCACCTAAACGGTATCCTGTTTACTGACCACATTCTGAAACAAAAAGGCAAGCTCTATCGCGACACACCCCATGGCTTGGAACTACTCGAAATATGATTATAGCCAAGACTGTTTACTTCGGTTCTCCCGGTTTTTCCGCCAACATTCTCCAGACCATCCTTGATAACCCCAATCAGTTTCCCTTCCTCCAAATTTCTGCAGTTGTTACCAAACCCGACAAACCACAAGGACGCGGGCAAGTGGTCAATCCTTCTGAGGTAGCATTGGTCGCCGCCTCACACCACCTCCCCACATTCAAGCCAGAAAAACTAGACACCAATAACCTATCTCACATAAAAATACTTAAACCCGATCTCTTTCTAGTAATATCTTATGGAAAAGTCATCCCGGATGACTGGCTGTCAACACCCCATCATGTCGTCAACGTCCATTTTTCTCTTTTACCCAAATATCGTGGTGCACTTTGCGTCAGCGAAGCAATCAAAAATCAAGACTCCACCACTGGAGTTAGCTTGATGGAAATGGCTCACGATCTGGACGCAGGCCCCATCATCAGCCAACGCAACATATCCATCGCTCCCCATGACAATACCCTCACCCTAACCGATCGTCTGTCACGACTCGCCGTTGACATGTTACAAGCTGATCTAGCCCCATTTTTGGCAGGCAAACTTATGGCAAAACCCCAAAATCACCAGCAAGCTACATATACCCCGAGCTTCAAAACCCACACCCGACAATCTGCCTTTGTATCGTGGCACGATATCTACCAAGCATTACTCGGAAACAATCCAGCAACTATGTCCGCGTTGATCCGATCCCTTAATCCCGACCCCGGAGCCTGGACCACTCTTCCCAATGGCAAAGAAATAAAAATTCTAGATGTATCTGTACAAAACAAAAACCTAACAATCAACTCGATACAAATAGCCGGAAAAAATCCTATTACTTGGTCGCAGCTTTTGGCTGGGCACCCGGAACTTCATTTTTCCTGACCGTCCTCTTGCATTTGGTGCACAACATCACCCTCACTTTGTCCCCATTGATGGGCATTTTGTAGCTATGTAAATTTGGCCTGCGCAAAATTTTTACTCTGTTTTTGGCGTGACTGACCAGATTTGCATGCTGAACTCCCTTGCCGCACATCACACAAGAACCATTTGAAACGAAATTCATAAGAAAAGATTCTAACACGCCTATTTACTAATTACTACTCAAGCTCTAATATTTACCTTCGATGCTCTCAACCCTATTTTCATCACCCATTTCATTTATTCTGTCGATTATTGGCCTGGTTTTGGCTATCACTATTCACGAGTATTCTCACGCTTTCGCCGCCGATCGTTTGGGTGACCCCACTCCCCGCAGTCAGGACCGATTAAGCCTAGATCCACGTAGACACCTGGACCCCTTGGGAAGTTTAATGTTGTTACTAGCCGGATTTGGATGGGGTAAACCAGTGATCTTTGACCCTTATAATCTGCAACAACCCCGCCGTGATGCCGCCCTGATCTCACTCGCCGGACCAGTAAGCAATGTACTCTTGGCCACAACAATTTCAATTATCGGTAAACTTGTCCTACCGCCATATTTTTACCCAATACTGATCCCCATAATCATCATTAATCTTTCCCTAGCTATTTTCAATTTGATCCCCATTCACCCCCTCGACGGTGCCAAAATTGTCACTGGCATCTTGCCCCGTGACCTGGCCTACGAATGGGAGTCAATTATGAACCGTTATGGCACTTTGTTGCTAATTTTCCTCATTCTACCGTCATTTTCGGGAAGGTCAGCAGCTAATCTACTTATCAGCCCCATCATCAACTTCTTTGCCAGACTGATTATCTTTTGAATCGCCTTACAAGTTTTTTCTGCGAGACAAAAAGCTCAAGACCCCAACAATTATCAGCAACAAAACAAAGCCGTAAATCAACGCCCGGCCCACACCGCGAAGTAACACCCCCAATCTGTCTGCCCCGGTTGTATTAGCACTACTACTCACCGACGAATTTGAGGCACTTCGCGGAGAGAGCGAAACGGTTACGCCACCCTGGGCAACCCCAGGCGAGCTGCTAAAAGTACCCCCACTAGCTTGTCCAGAAACGTTTAGCGGTAACGGACTCAAAGTTCCCCTAGCTACTACAGGCCCACTCGGTTTGTTGGTATAAGAATCCGACTCCACTGTAATAAATACATTTTCGAATTTTTCCGCCACCGCAGTGTTAAATTTTCCATTTTCTATCGGGACCATCCGATAGGCCGATTCCCCCATCTGTCGCCACAACACATATTTATTTTGCTCAGCACTCAAAGCCACCGGTAAACCTCGACATGACCCGATCACTCTGTAACTGCTATCAATATACACACTGGCTAAATAACACTTCCCCACATATCCAGCCTCGGGGTTTAGAACTACTGTCCCTTCGTTTGCTAATATCTCTCCTCTCGATAAAACCGTAAATAAAAAACCCGCCCCCAACACTCCGAGCAACTTGTTTAGTCTCATATTAAATAATTCTAATGCACTTGACATCGCGCTTCAACTGCCATCATACTAATATTCATGAACGGTGATGATTCCAACCAAAAACTTGGCAATTTTCCGATGCCCGCAAACTCCACTCCCATATTTAACTCCCCCCCCAACCTTTCTGCGACTGACCAACCGGAACCATCCCCGGAAGAGCCGGTCTACAACCAACCCAAACCACAATACGACGACATCCCCCCGTCCCCACAACCAGACAATTCAAACAATCTAAGTTACGAACCCCAACAAATATATTCTGAAACTTCATCCCCTGAGCCAACCCCGGAAGAGCCAATTGAAGAGCCAGTCTACAACCAACCCGAATCATCGCCAGAGAGTGATCAAAGTAGTGACCAGGTTGAACTAACTGACCCGGTTGTTCCCGAATTTACCGCCCCACCAGAGATCCACGATACCTCAACAAGCAACTTTTCTGTGCCAACAGAGCCAGTCGTTGAATCGCCTCGCCCGGCTACCCTACCCGAAAACTCCTCAACAGGCGCAGGCAGGTTACTGACCGTGCTCCTCCTTATTATTACCATAGCAGCCATCGCCGCAAGCGTTCTGCTTTATGGCATGCTGGCCAAAACTCGCAAAGACCTACAAAACCTTCAAAGTATCAAGTCAAACCAAACCGTTGACGAAACAACCCCCACTCCCACAACTCCCGAAATTGCCAACACCAGCCCGACGATGCCACCAGAGAATCCCACTTCCACACCCGCACCCACCCTTCCTGCCTCAGTTACCGGCACGGCAGCCGCCTTTCCCAAACTCGAACCAATTATGAAAATGGCCAAAGAAAAAATTGACACTGCCAAGTTGATTATGATTATTGTTTCCAACCCCCAACTGTCGGACAAGATTAGTACCAGCTACTTTTTTCGCGAATCCGACAGTCGCAAAAGCTACTTCAAGATCGTAGCTGACTCTCAAGGAGCCCTGACTCTTTTCGACCGACAAGTTTACGTCACACCCGACAACAACATTCCCTCCCTCAACATACAGATTGACAAAGGCACTCTGGGAATGGATTTGCCCGAAGTCCTTCCTTTGGTCAACCAAATGATTCTGGTCCCCGCTGGCATCACCACCACCCCCGATTCGGTCACCGCTAAGTATATTTTGGCCAAAATTGGCAACACCAACGAAAGCAAAAATATTTGGGAGCTAGTTTACTCATTTTCCGGCCGCCCGGAGGTCAAGGTTCAGCTTGACGCTAGTACCAAAAATGTCATCTATTCGAATTTGAGACTGTCAAAATAGCAATTTAAGTTAAAATATCCCTTGCGGGTGACAATCAAGCCGATGTAGCTCAGTTGGCAGAGCGCGTTCTTGGTAAGAACGAGGTCTTGGGTTCGATTCCCAACATCGGCTCCACACTTGACAAATACACTATAGGGTGTATATAGTACGCGCCATGATTCCCACTGAACTTCTTCGAGGAGAAATTGTACCGCTGAATACGCGACACGAAGGCGATGATAGCACCCCACCCGACGGCTGCCTTGGTGATGCTATTATTTTTGGGTTAATTGTCTTACTTGTTAAAGGCACTTGGAACTTGGTAGGAGACTTTTTTGACGGCAAACAATCATCTGGCTCCGAGTCGAGTACCAATAAAAAAAAGTAGATCAACTACTGGCGTTTTTCCTGCTAAAATCATCACTGTCTCTGCTGGGGTACCCAAGTGGTCAACGGGGACAGACTGTAAATCTGTTGGCTTACGCCTTCGCAGGTTCGAATCCTGCCTCCAGCACCCTTAGAATGGCAAGATAGCCACAATCAGTTATCCCCTAACTTTACCGGATCAAAATATAGCATTTTTCTAGCACAGTAATATAATTCACGAAATTTAGATACATATGAGACGCCCTGAGCTTGTAGACATGTATGAAATGCCCAGACATGAGTTCGGCTTTTACCGATATCCCGGTCAAAGAGAATTTTTATACCATCTGGCACTTTTACATAAAGGTAAAGGTCCTGGACCAAGCATAGATACCTTGAGGTTCTATTGTATATGGGGAGGAATGCCACCACTTGCTGTGGATAAGGATTATCAATGGTTTAGCGACCCAGGGGGAATAAGACTTAAAGCTAAAGAACCCAATGATTATGGACTTGAACCCAACGTATGGTACGGGGCGGTTCAGGCGATGTTAATTGCCCGTCGCAGTTGGGAATCTTGGGGTAACGAAGAAGACCATTTCAGAAATTATCTGCTTGCTGGATTCGCTGAATTTGCACGTATCTACCAAGCCTTGGTCAACAGAGCCAACACCAATAATAACCACCAACAATTCGGCTGGTGGGATTTAGGATCAAGTTGGGCATATACCAAGAAAGGAATCGGACCACAGGGAACCTTTATAGATACAGGAGAAGAACTCCTACGATTTTCATTAAATCCATATGACCAGAAACACTATTCAATAGGCCTCTACTCGATCTACCAGCTCAAGCAATGGTTACTCGGTCAAGACGATTGGTTTCGTCGAATTAAGTGAGCCACCCTTGGGATTCGAACCCAAGACCCCCTGTTTACAAAACAGGTGCTCTAGCCAGCTGAGCTAGGGTGGCTTAAGAGCTACAACACCCAATTTTACACTAGCCACACTCTTTCCTTGATGCTAAAATATCCCACGCTATGGCAAAAAAAGGTCCCCGACAAAACATCGGTCTCAAATGTACTGTATGCAACAACTTCAATTATCTAAGTGAACGCAACAAGACCAACACCCCAGACAAGCTTGAACTAAACAAGTACTGTCGCAAGTGCCGCAAACACACCCCACACAAAGAGTCGGCCAAACTAAAGTAATTAGCAGGGCACACCTGATGGTCTCCACTCGGTTCTAACTATCAGGGACTTCTCAAAAGAATTGCGATAAAATAAGCTCACCGTAGGCCTGTGATGAAACGGTATCATGAGGGTCTCCAAAACCCTTCTTCCAGGTTCGAGTCCTGGCAGGCCTGCCAAAATATGAAAAATAACACATCCCAAATTATTTTTCTTGCATTCATGGTGTTTTGGTATTCAATAATATTCCTAGTACCGTACAACTCACTTGCAACATTTTTAGGTGATATCAATCTTGCAAATGGTCATTCTTGGCCCCTATCATTCACTATTTTAGATGTGCTTGTACTAAGTCAAGCAATAATCTTGATTTTGCATGTGGTAAAGAATATTCATAAAAAACAATATCTTCTTTGGTTTGTCGGTTTACTCCTCCTTATATATCCCCTGATCACCGTTTGGGCATCACTACAGGACGCCATTTTTAGTCCAATCGCACCATAATATCGCTAGATTGAAAGTCCAAGCCAACATGGTTCACCGCACACTCCGCCAAGAGAGGTTTCCAACCCTGTTCGGAATGGGACGGACTCCCTTTCAAAGCTTGCAAATACTTGATGTACTATCATCGAACTTTTAAAATATTTGAGGTTCAGATTTTTTAAGTAAGAGGGGTAAAATTCCAGGCTCGAATACTTTCTACCCAGGATTGAAGTGGATATACTCAAAAGTCCTTGATAAGTCCTGATGTTGGTGCTACAATCGACCCATGATTACCCAGCAGTCTCAGATAAAGATTAACCTTCCCGTTACCCTTAAGGATTATTTAGAGAGCAAAGCCAGGAAATTTGATATGCCCATTGCCAGCTATGTCAAACACCTAATTCTTAAAGATGTAGCCGATTTAGACTTCCCCGTGTTTAGAATATCCGAGGCCGCCGAAAAAAAAGCTCGTAAGGCATTAGCTGACAGAAAAAATGCAATTAAAGTCAAGGACGCGACTAAATATTTTAATGAACTTTGAAATATCGCCCGATTTAGACAAGGAGTTAAGGGAAATTAGATCCAAGGACAAACAGTTGGCCCAAAAAATTGAAAAGCAACTAAATCTGTTTCAGCAGAATCATCAACACCCTTCTCTGAGAACACATAAGCTTTCTGGAAATTTGGACAACATGTGGAGTATTTCCATTGACAAAAGCCTGCGGATGTTATTCTTTCTTGACAATTTAGGCGCATACTTCTTTGACTTAGGAACCCACGACCAAGTCTATAAGAGATAACGAGCTGGCGTTTCACACACATACGGCAGAAAATAATGTTATATACTCACAACGTGTACGAGTTTGACTCTCCCCCCGAAGACGTCGCCCGACCCAAAGAAAACAACGTCGAACTTCGAGGTTTCAAACCTCATGAAACCTTAGTAATTACTGCTACCGACCTCGCTTCGGCCTATGAACAAATCGGCAAGAAAACCGCCCGAGACGATTTCACCAATCTAGTTGGTTATCACAAAGAACAATGACACCCTCCACACCACAAGACCAAGGATTTAGTAGGGCCATCGATTCTCGCCTGACAATTTCTCCCAAGACAGAAATATACGTTAGCGACCTGAAATCAACCTTACCTGACGGATCAGTAGTACAAGCTTACCTAGAGTTTGTCGACCGAAATATTCAATTAAGCCAACAACACTTTCACATATTTATTGGCACTACCGCCGGTAAAAAGGGATTGCCCAACCAGGACTTTGCAGGTCTAGCCCAAAAAGACATCACAATCGCTGACCGCAAATGGTCAACAATTCTTGCACTAGTGGCAGACGGAGTCAGTTCCCGAAAAAACTCAGAGGATACCTCAAAATCCGTCGTAGAAAATACTGTTGACAAATTTTCCAAAATTACTTCCAACTACTCTAACATCGAAGAATTGTCAGGTGATCTTTGGCACTGGATTGCCGATGGAGCACAACACTCTCCCTCACTGTTGGGGGTGACTACCCTATCTTTATTTTTACTGGCTGTATCCGAGCAAGACACGACGGGTATAGCCATTAACTGCGGTGACTCTCGCGTATACTGGGCTACCCCCAAATACGTGGAATCGGCCAAGGTTCATGTTGATGTCACCAGCCCCACAGGTTCAATCACATACTCATTAGGTGCAGACAGAAAGAATGACAGCATTAAAAAAGATGTCTATTTAATAAATGAGCCAATTCAGGAAGTGTTTTTGTGTACCGATACTTTTGCGTACCAACACGATGGTGTTCACTTTCCATCAAACCTGATCCCGTCGTTTGGAAGAGCATTGTCTTCTTTAAATGATCATCTAACCGCCATTTCCATCAAAAGAATAACCACCTGACTAATACCTACTCAAAAATTGGCCTGATTTCTTCGTGATTATCTGGTGACCAAGGAAGAACATCCAACGGAATCGGAAACCTTTCTTTACCGGCCATAATTTTTAAGAAAGTACTCCTTGCTCGCTCCAGATTGATCCCCTCAATATACTGATCTTCTGGTTTTTGAGATAGGTCTAATAGTCCAGCTAAAAACAACAACCCCCCGATACCAATTAACCCCAATCTCTTTAAAAAAACTCTGCGAGAGATTTTGCCTGATGTTTTTTCAACTCCCTCCTGCACACTTCGAATCTCTAGCTGTTGTAACTCTTCATCTATTTGTCTTTGTTTAAAACTATCTTTTAATATCTGCAGCGTTCTCGCCGCACCAGCTGCTGAAGCAGCACCAACAACGATCTGCCACAAACGACCATCCCTAGACGCGATAAAATCAGCGGGCAAACCCAATTCATCCATTTCTGTTCTACCAAGATTCCGTTTGTTGATCACACGGTAATATGGCTGCCACTGTTTACTCACCGTATCAAGTCGCGTAGTCAATGCTATGGTTAAGATTTCATAATCTGTAAAAATCGTTACCTCACCGCTATCACCATGTTCAATTTGACAAATTGTCCCAGGGTAACCATCGACGACAACAGCAAACTCTTGTCGCATCGCCGTCACGCCCTGTCTACCTGCCACAATATTTATTTTTAATCCAGCAATATTAGCATCTGCATTTAACTTAGCTAAAGAATCGTAATCAGCCACAGCCGCTCCACTATTATCCGGATACTGTGCCAGCCTAAAACCTTTGAGACTCTCTACTCCACCCAAAAGTCGTTGCTCCTCATTCCTCATAGTCCGAATACGAATCATTGCCGGAATATAGCGATTATTTTTTGGATTTTTCGACAAATCGGTTACCACAATTGCCTCCTGACCGCGGACAACAGCAACACTCCGAGTCGGTTCCTTTTGCGCCCAATAATCCAATCCTGTAACCCGACCATCAGCTAAATCACGCCAATATTGCTTATCCATACGACCCCCAGAAAGTAACTCGAATGTTTTCATCACTGTCCACACTTTGTAGCGCTTCTCCCGATTCGCCCCGGTCGCCCACGACCACGCTAACTTTGGATTACCAAAAATTACATACTCGCAAGTATCGGCAATATCCTCCAATCTATTCAAAAGTGAATAATCAGTTAGATATTCGGGGTACAACGTGCGAACAAGTAATCCTTGTAAGACCCTGGTGTTTCTCGCAAAGCTGTCGGGAATATCAGCCTCAGGGTCACCATAAGCCCCTAAATACCAATTAAACCTTACTTTTCTTGTAGAAATTGGGGGCAGTCGAGTCAACATTTCAACCTGATGAGACAACTCGTGTATAAAACAGTCTCCTGGGTGAGGAGCATAATCTTGCCTACCAGCTGGAATCGCCATAAACCCATCGGGCAAGGCGTATCCCTGCTGACCCAGCTGATACCTGATCCCTTTTGGACCTATACTCTCCTTTACAGGATCTTTTGGATTCATATCACCCATAAGTAAGTCCATTGATCGTTGATATCTCCCCACCGTAAATGGGTCAAACAATTTAGGGGGGAAAAGTAGACATTTTCTATAGATTTCGTTTAATGCATAATTTGCCATCGCGGGCTCCATATCAATACCTTCACAACTTAGACCCCACGTTTCTCCAATAGCCCGAACAAGCGAACCGTTCTCGGATTGCAATTGATCAAGCCCTTTTCTACGAAGTCCCTCAATTTTATTACCATAGATAGCATACCCTCTCAAATTAGCATCAAATGTGCGAAATGCCCCACCCAACAAAGCGCTTGCTGCCCCAATACCCGCGACAAGGCTGCCCCCAATAACCAACTGACGACGATTCACCGTCCTTTCTTTTTCAGGAATATTTTGTTCCACCGATCCGCCTGCTTTTTCTGGCATCAATGCCCATTATACCATCTCCATAACGTAAGACCTTTCACTCCTGCACTAGTATTAACTAACAATGGCTCTCCTAAAAACATTCAGTGCCTGTTGCAACAACTTTTTGTTCTCGCTCATATGTCGCCAAGTACTTGCCCCCGAAGGGTGTGGCAACGGAATCACTGGCAAACTGTAACTAAGTAAGCGATACGGGTCTGCTTCGAAAAACTTGCCAACATAATTACTCAGTGAATCTATCTTTCGATCTAAACAATATGATATTGACAACTTGCCCACCGGAATCACCAATTCCGGTCCGAAACCTGCTATTGTCCTTGCTAGTCTACTCCGCTGTTTTTTAATTTCCTCTACCGAAGGAACCCGATGCCCGCCTCCATTTGAACCGGGAAAGTAATCGACCAAGGCCGAAAAACAAAAATTTTGTCTAATTTCTTCAATAGACAAGTCGATTGAACGTAGCCAGACATTTAAACTTGGCCAATCGTGAGGGTCTCTTTTTCGCCTGGGCATCGCCTGCCCAACAAATATTACCTTTTTCATAAAACACAAATCCTAGCCAAGTTTACCCCCGTTTCGGATAACTACTCTCAATCACATTCAACTCAGGCCATTTAGATTTCCACTTTGCAACCTTTGTTAACACATGATCGGCTGGAATATATGTTTGGGGGTTATATCTCAAAGTCATCGAGAATACATCGTCAAGACCATACGGGGCAAAAACCATTTCTTCGTTACTCCTTTTAGTCACTCCAATACAAGTAACGGTTGATGGTGGAGTGGATATAGCTTGATCAAGACTGGTATATGCAACCATGTCTACACCAAAATACCCCCCGAACCATTCGTGTACCCGCGCCTGATTAGTTACCTCAATCTCAACGCCTAGTCTGTCTAATTTACTTGCCACTAAAGCTTGGATCTTTTTTTCCTGCCGGTCAGACCGATCTTCGTCCCAGTAATGAATATCATAATCGCCTATTCCATAGTCCCAACTTCGTTTGGTTAAATAGTTCCAAACCGTTTGGTTTACGCTACCCCCAACTAAATACCACACTTTGCCATTTGGAAAAACGAAGTTTTTTAGCACGTAACTGATATTTGGGTTCGTTTTTACAATTCTGAGAAACTCAGACTTTTGCTTATCAATATTCATCTAGATAAAACTATCTTACTTTTTGAGTATAAAACAAGACGTAGTATATAATCCAGAAAATGCCAAACGCAGAAAAAAAATATTACTTCCCTCACCAGCTTAGGGAAGATCAAGAAAGTTCACTCGCGCGAGGCGTTGAAATGGGCTGGACAAGATGTACGCCCAGAGAACGCCAGATTATTTTCGCGGTAGCCAAAAGAGCGACTCACGATAAACTAGGAGCACTATCAGTCAAGGATATTTTTGTAGCATCGGGTGCCGGCTATTATTCTGCAATATTAGTTACACTAACTAATCCAGTAGAGCGGAATCCAGGCCAGCCATTCGACCTCTCACGTTTCTGGGTTTTGGTAGGGGATGTCGTGTATCAATTCGGAGCAGAAACCTCAAACTTGGTCACTCCAAAAGCACTTAGGTTTGCCATCCAATGTACCTTCGAAGATAATGTCAGCGGGGCTCTCGACAAGCGACTAGCCCAACAGGAGGGAAGATTTCACCCACCCTACGGGTAATAAGCTAGTTTATCCTCGCAAATGGATACCCAATTCGTTAAACAAAGCTGCCATTGAAATTCTCTCCCAATCACTCAATTCTCCATATGGCGGATTAAAAGTCTCACTAGTATCCAAAATAAGCGCTGAATCCCAGCGGTTCTCACAGTGCCGATAACCCACCGGAAGGTCCTTAAAATCGCCTTCCACCACCCACCCAGCTTGCTCATGCCACTGAATTCGCATAAATAACTTTCCTATCTCAATGATTTGCCATGCCTGGAAAAGAGACAAGCGAACCCGACCATGTGTTAAATCGCCCTGCGTGGTAGACACTTCCCATCCGCTAGCAGACACCCGACTTTTCCCTCTAAGGCTGTGGAGCAAATCTAGTATCTGGTCTAAATTCAACCCACCGATCGAGACCTCTGCAAGGACATCGAACGAATCATCTCTGGAGCTCGGCACACGACTTATTTCTACAGGCATGAACGGATTCTATATCCGCATTTTAACTATGTCAAACTAGCTACTTTGTGTATACCCACCATCGATAATTATGTTTTGTCCAGTGATCATCCTGGCCTTGTCAGATGCCAAAAATACGACTAATTGTGCTACTTCTTCTGGTTCCACTAACCTGCCCATTGGTATCTTTGCAAAATTTCTATCCAATTCTTCTTTGGGCGCAGTCAACCAGTATCCAGTTCTAACCACCCCAGGTGAAATTGCGTTGGCCCGACCCCATGGCGCCATCAATTTTGCCTGAGCCTGAGTCATATTTACAATCGCAGCCTTAGCTGCCGAATAGGTCAAGGCATCGTATTGCCCCGAAACCGAATAGCGCGAAGCAATGTTGACTATTACTCCAGATTTCTGCCTTTTCATTATCTCGATCGCATTTTTTGATACGTTTACAGCACCCAAGAAATTTTGTTTTAGACTATCTACCCAAATAGCCATGTCCGCATCCCATTCGTCCCCGTCGAGATATCTACCAGCATTATTAACAAGTATGTCAATACGACCAAATCGCTTAACCACACTTTCCACCAACCTTAAACCATCTGCCTGCTTACACAAATCAGCCTGCTCAAAATAGATTTCCCCCTTCACTTTAGTCGCCACCCCAATCACCCCTTTGGCCCCATCGAGGTTATCCTTGTAAGAAAAAATCACCCTCGCCCCACCCTTTGCGAACAATAATACAATCGACTTGCCTATTCCGCTCGAACCCCCAGTAACCAAAACAACCTGACCTTTCATCGTTTCAGATTATACCTTTTTAGCGCAGACTCTAGTATCACCTGAACCAACTGGTCGAAACTCATTCCAGCCATTCTTGCCGCCAGAGGTAAATACGATATTATTTTTTCGTCCGGATTCATTCCGGGCAAAGTGTTTATTTCAATAAAATACAAATCGTCCCCCCTTAATCGATAATCTACCCTCGCACAATCGCGAACCTCTAGTACCTGATAGATTCTTTTCGAGGCCTTCTCTATCAATCGTCGCTTCTTCACACTCAACTTTGCCGGGCAATCATAAGCCTGACTCAAATCTTTTATTGCGTCCTCGTATAGCCATTTCAATTCAAAAGATGCAATATTGTTCATTCCTTTTGGCAAAAAACCAAACTTTTGCTCCACGATAGGTAAAATTTGTGGATTTTGGTTACCGATTACCGCAACGGTAAACTCCCTACCATCAATGAACTCCTCGACCAATATTTCTTTGGTCCAATTCTCGGATATTTCTTTGGCAATTTTCACTAAATCCGTTCGTTTTCTTACTACACTTTTGTCCAGAATACCTTTGCTAGAACCTTCTTTGTTTGGCTTTACAATAACCGGAAACGTTAGTGACAAACCCAAAATATCATCTTTTGACCGAACCGTTTTTGACTCGGGTACGAGAATTCCCCCAGCTCCTTTCAATATTAATTTTGCGAAAGCTTTGTTAAGTGTTATAGCATGAACGGTTGGACTCGAATGAGTATATGGAATGTTCAGAATTTCGCAAAACATTGGTATCTGCGACTCTCTGGCATCACCTCCAAGACCTTCGGCAATATTAAAAACAATATCAACCCTCCCCTTGAGCTGACCAAGCTTCAAAAAAGCTTCTTCATCTGCTTCCACCAATACCACACTATGTCCTAATTTCTCCAAGGCACTCTTTATACCCTCGATCACCGCTATCGAATCGAACTCCAAATCAACCTGTTTGGATATGTCCTTTGATGGCTTACTTTTTTTGACGTTAAAAGCAAGAGCGATTTTTAAACCAGATCTTTGTTGCATTAACAAATAATACTATATCCCTGCCATCCTAAATCATCCCCATTGGCTCACGCTACATCGCGCAATGGCACCAAACCTTCCACCATCATTAAATAAGGCAACTAATTCTGGGTGTAAGTCAGCCTTGCGAGCATTGAAGGCAGCCAACACCCCCGGCTGAATTTCGTCAATAATCTTCAGAACAGCCATTGGACTAATAGCTGCTTTATCTCGGATCCGCGAAGTTCTTCCATCATTCCCAACACTCCCCCTTATTGCCAAAACCGCGGCAATCTGACCAAATAAATCTGCCAGCATTAGAGTACTGTCACCCGAATGTCCGTTGACCACCACTATACTTTGTCGCCATCGCCACATTGGTCCACCTCGAGCACCCATAAAATTTTTTACAGCCCGCGGGCACGACTTAACTTGCACAAAAAAACGCGATTGGCCACCATCAGGCAACATCCCCCGACTAGATAGTCGGGAAATAACCTCCTCTGTCAACCGAACAATCAAATCACGCCCCAAAACATCATCAGGTTCGTTTGCGATAGATTCCTCCACTCCACCAAAGAAATCTAAACCCTCTAGTAATGCTATTACGTTATCCACCGCTAACGACCCTCTGGCCTCGGCGATCTCGGGTTCATATGGATTTCCACCCCCAACTTGCTGCTGCCAAATACAATGTCGATTGATTTGTAGCATTTCCCAAATCTTCTTACGCCGCTCAGTCAACAAATCGTACTGGTGAACATAAGCCTCGACAAACTCAATAGGAACGCCAAGTCTCTCGGAGTCACCGCCAAAATATTTACACCATTCTGTTTCCGTCGAAAAACCAGGCAGACTGGGAAAATTACATACCCACAACACCCATTGAGCAAAACAATCAGCCATTAGTGCCTCATCACAATACCCTCTGCCTGCGTTGAAAGCCATCCCCAATTGACGACGATTGATACTATTCGGGGTTGCACAGACAACCGATTTCAAGTGAGTCTCCGATGGGCACACGGATGCAAAGAATCTTGTTCCACCGCCGTCTGTGCGATCATCGCCATCAGTCACTTTGACTTTTGCCACAGAACCATATCGAAGTAGCCACGCCATATTACCCAAATGTTCGGTTTCTTGTCCTTTTTCAACCTTTATGCACGGAAGCCGCCCAAAAATAGCGCAAACGCGCTCCATTGCCTCAGCCCTCAGCTCGGCCTTCGAGGAATAATCCGGAGATCGTGCATCGTGGCCTGTCCCACCCTCCCAATCGTACCTCAAACTCGCAAACCTATTTCCCCCATCTCCCTGATGTTGAGCCCCATAAGAGGCTATGTTGGCTAACCTGCTTCCAAACTCAGTATTTGCCGACATCTACGCAGATTCTAGACCAACCCTTTACAATTAACCAGTGATCATTTCCACTACCGCCAGCATTATTTGTGCCCTGACTGCAATAGTTGTTTGCAGTTTACTGTGGTGGGGATCCCTTTTTGGCGCGCTTTACTCTCCCTTTGACACCAAAAAAGTCGAAAGAATGTTCCATGCACTTGGTCTTTCCCAAAAATGCAAGTTTATAGATCTGGGTTCAGGCGATGGGCGAATTGTCTTTTTAGCCGCGACCCAAATGAAATGGCAATCGACAGGAGTCGAGATCCACCCCTTGTTGGTGTTATTTTCTCGCCTGATTAACCTGATTTTTTTCAAAAAATCCGTGCGCTTTGTCCACCAAAATATTTTTAAGCACGATCTTTCGCCATACCAAATAGTTTATTTTTACGTTCAGCCGGCAATGTTCACCAAACTGATTACCAAAATTCTCAGCGAGTGTAAGAGAGGAACCATAATTATTTCTGCTCGGTTCAAACCACCCCATCTCAAGATCATAAAAACCGTCGATAACGTCTACGCCTACAGGATTTAGTTAACTCACCACCCGATGCTGATCGTACCATTAGTCCCAAGACAGCAGCGAGCCACCGTTCCGGTATAAATTGATCAAACTCACCTGACCCCAAAAACAAGCCAATGGGTCTTCCATCTCTGCGGCCAACACTACTATACCCGCGTCAAACATTCTCCCCGCCTTTTCCATAAAGCTCCTCGCACCGCACATACCAGTTTTTACCTGCACATTATACTTCCCTCGATGTTCATCATCTCCACTGACTCGAACACGTAAATCAACCCCTTTCATGTCCTCTCTTGACCCCCTTCGAGTCGCCTCCACACCCACAATCCTAGGGTCAGAAGACAGCAGTTCTATGATCCTATTTACAGAATTCTCACCCACTAAGTATTTTAATCTAGCTTCAGAGAATGCAATAGCAAACAGCGTCCTCACATCCGTAACAGACATAGCTGGTATCGGACCCCTCCCAACCAAAGACAAAAACTCCTTGCCCGCATTAGCCATATCCCACCTCG
The DNA here is from genome assembly GCA_964487665.1 of uncultured Pseudomonadales bacterium. Lineage (GTDB taxonomy): Bacteria > Patescibacteriota > Microgenomatia > UBA1400 > MFAQ01 > CAZARR01. The sequence goes on along the minus strand of CAZARR010000006.1, from coordinate 5,908 downwards.
CAAACGCCTTCTGATTTGACCCCTCTTTTCTCACACGCGTATTTTACCCTATAGATTTCAAAAACCCCCAGATAGGAAGCGTACAGGATTTTTCCCCGAGTGAACGAGGTGGGTGAACAGGTCACATCCCCGAAGAGACGCGGCACTTGTCCTCCCGTATACTTTAAGCTTGTGGAGGAAAAACCTCCCGTTAGCCTTGCCCTATCTAGGGGCATCAACCATTATAGCGCTCCAATCAAGTGTGCACATTATAATATCTCTAACGTGTCACTAAAATTTCCGCGGGAAAGCATTTCACTATCGCAAAATTTCCTAGTAAATCCAACTACGATAGATAAAATTATTGATGAGTCAACCATTGGGAAGGACGACTTTGTAGTAGAAATTGGTCCAGGTAAAGGCACAATTACCTCTGTCTTGGTTAAAAGATGCAAACATGTAATCGCCATTGAAGCAGATCCCAAGCTATTTTTAATTCTAGTTAACAAATTCAAAGAAAATAAGAACACCAATATTGTTAGAGAAAATTTTCTAATCTTCAATTTGCCCAACACTAGGTATAAAGTTTTTTCAAATATCCCGTTTAACATCACCTCTGATATCGTAAGGAAGCTTCTTAACGCCCCCACCCCACCAATAGATAGCTATTTACTAATGCAGCAAGAAGCTGCTACGAAGTTTTCCGGAGGCCCCCTGGGTCACGAAACTCTCTTTTCGGTACTACACAAGCCCTGGTTCGACTTTGACATTGTGCACCGATTTAGCCCAACTGACTTTGAACCCGTCCCCAATGTTCAAGTTGTTTTGTTCAAAATCGCCCAACGTCCAACACCCCTGCTTTCCAAAAATGAAAAACATTTGTTTAGAGATTTTGTCTCTTATGCATTTACCCACTCCATTCCCAATGTCAAAAGTGGCCTTAAGCACATCTTTACCCCAAAACAATTTGCGCGTCTCGCCGCTGACAATCAATTTTTACCTTTGGCTACTCCGACCCAAATCACTTTTGCACAATGGCTCGAGTTATTTAGAACATTTGTTCTACTGGTTAGCCAAGACAAGAAAAAACTAGTAAACGGTTCCGAGGCAAGGCTAATAAACGAACAGTCGAAACTACAAAAAATTCACCGCACCCCACACCCTCGCCCAATTTAGCTTTGCTCATGTTAAAATAAACACCGACTATGATCAATCCGATTTTATTTGTCAAAGAAACTCGATTGGAGCTGCAAAAAGTCAGCTGGCCCAAACGTGACGAGACCGTTCGACTGACCGGACTGGTGATATTCACCAGCCTCCTTTGCGGTCTATATCTCGGAGGCCTCGACGCACTGTTCCTTAGTATTTTTAGCCAAATCATCAAATAACATGCCAAACGACCCAGTAGAAAGTAACAACCAAAATAGTACTCCATCAGTCAATCACGTCATTGTCAACCCTGACAAACCTGACGAAGGGAAATGGTACGTTGTCCACACCTATTCAGGACACGAAGCCTCCACAGCTGGCACACTTAAGCAACGGGCCGAAAGCATGGGTTTGGTTGATGACATCTTTGAGGTTCTCATCCCCACCCAAGAAAAGATCCGCATCGCCAAGGGCAAAAAAAGTATCATCAAAGAGAAAATTTTCCCCGGTTATATGCTGGTTCGAATGAACGTCACCGATGCCTCATGGTTGGCAGTACGCACAACCCAAGGAATAACTGGCTTTGTCGGAGCAGCCAACCGACCCACTCCGTTACCCAAGTCCGAGGTTCAAAGCATTATGGCTTTTAGTCAGCAAGCCGCTCCCAAGTTCCAGTCGACATTTAGCACTGGCGAGGCTATCCGCGTCGCCGATGGTCCATTTACCGACATGCTTGGCACAATCAGCAAAATTGACGAAGCCAAAGGCAAACTGGAAGTATTGGTGTCTATTTTTGGCCGTGAGACCCCAGTCGAGCTTGATTTTTTACAAGTCGCCAAAGTCTAGTTGGTAGCATTGTTGACTTTAGGGAGTAAAATAGCCTCATGAACCCGACACAGATTCTGATCATTGTCGGTTTGCTGCTCATCCTGGCCGAGCTATTCGCCGGCTTCTCCACTGGTTTTGACCTGGTACTCATTGGCACCACCCTACTAGTTGGCGGAGCAATTGGATTGTTTTTCGAAAATGAACCACTGGCAATAGTAGCTGCTTCTGTTCTTTGTTTCCTCTACATCGCCCTAGGCCGGACCCGGATCAAAAAACAACTGATTGTTCTCACCCACAAAACTAATATAGATAAGTTGCTAGGCAAAACTGGAATTGTAGTTCGTTCTATCACCCCCAGCACCGCCGGTCTAGTCCGCCTTGATGACGAAGACTGGCGCGCCACCTCGGATGACTTGCTCTACGAAAAAGACAAGATTGAAGTGGTCTCAATCGAAGGCGTCACGCTACGAGTTAAAAAATTACCAAAAGACAAATAACTATGTTCAGCTCCACCGTTCTGCTTATCATCTTCTTTATCTCTTTTGTCGCCCTGGCTCGCAGTGTGCGCATAGTCCGTCAATTTGAAAAAGGTTTGATAATTCGTTTGGGCAAATACCATTCCACCACCGACTCTGGCCTAATTTTCTTAGTTCCTTTTGTTGACCAGTTGATACTAGTTGACATGCGCGAGCAAGTGATGAACGTCGAACCTCAACAGGTAATCACCAAAGACAACGTATCGGTAATCGTTGATGCTGTTATCTATTACAAAGTGGTCGACCCGGTCAAAGCTGAATTCGAAATCGAGGACTTTGATTACGCTGCTACCACCCTAGCTCAAACAAATCTGCGAAACCTGATCGGCGATAAACAACTCGATGAAACTCTGACAGCACGCGATAGTATCAACGACAACCTGCGTGCAGTTCTCGATGAATCAACTAACGCTTGGGGGGTCAAGGTCACCAAGGTCGAGCTGAAAAAAATTGACCCACCAGCAGACATCACCGACGCTATGAGCCGACAGATGAAAGCGGAACGCGAAAAACGCGCTCGTATTCTCGAGGCAGAGGGAATTCGCGAAGCAGCCATTCTCGAAGCCGAAGGTGAAGCGCAGGCAACACTTCTTAATGCCGACGCCCGAGCCAAATCGATCGAAATGGTCGCCAAAGCCGCTGAAAAAAACTTTACTCAGCGCGCGGCCCAATTGAAAACCCTTGAGGTCAGTGAAAAAGTTTTGGGTGATGGCTCTGCCAAGTTTGTCATGCCCACCACCGGCCAGTTGGTCAGCGTTCTCAACCTGGACGGCGACCCCAAAATCATTCCGCTTAAAAATAAATAGTTTATGGCAGACGACAGCAACAACACTCCCGGCCCGGCATACACAAGCGAAGAAGTTAGTGGGGAATTCGTTTCGCCAAATATATTTAATATCCGTTATTCAAACACTTCGGCTGGTCCCACACCCACCCCATCGGCACCACCAGAGTCAGAACCGGAAAAATAATGCTATAATCCTCTGGTCTGCTACCTCGCAGTATCGAGGCAGCGCCTGAAAAACACGGGTGCGATAGTTTTGAGTATCAACTTATCCCGGGACAGGTTTTTGAGACGTAATAATTAACCAAACTTAATATGGCTGCCAAAAAAATCAAGGCAATCCTAAAACTAAACTTACCCGCGGGTGCTGCCAACCCCGCTCCTCCTGTCGGACCAGCTCTGGGACAACATGGTGTCAACATCATGGAGTTTGTCACCCAGTACAACCAAAAAACCCAGGATATGCGTGGCCAAGTTGTTCCGGCTCAGGTCACTATTTACGAAGATCGTACTTTTACTTTTGTCCTGCGTACAGCCCCCGTAGCCGAATTGATCAAACAAAAAATCAACATCAAACTAGGTTCCGGTGAGCCCGACAAAACCAAAGTCGGCTCGCTTTCAATGGCCCAGGTCAAAGAAATTGCCGAAAAAAAACTTCCGGATATGAACACCACCTCACTCGAAAGCGCCATGCAAAGTGTTATTGGTACCGCTCGTAGCATGGGAGTTACTATTGAAGAAACAAAATAAATATGGCCACCAGAATCAGTTGGAAAACTATTTACGCTGAATTACCCGCCCACGTCGCCACTGCACTTCGCACCGCCAGACTGCGACCGGAACAATTACAAGCCAAAACCGATGGGGAGATTCTCAGTATCGAAGGCATCAACGACACCGCCCTGACTGCCATTCGAGCTGTGTACCCAGCCCTTGCCAAAGACGAGGCGGACGCCAAAGTCATTGAGATGAGTGAAGCAAAAGCCGAAGAAGCCAAAGAAAAAGAAGCCGCACCCGCCAAAAAAGAATCTGCCAAGGTAAAAACACATTCGAAACGTTACCAGGCTTTCAAAAAACGCTTTTCCCAAAAGCCTTCCCACACTATCTCCGAAGCCATCGACATACTTCATTCTCACAGCCGCTCGGGCCACCCAAACACACTCGAAATTCACATCAACACTGTCGAGATAGGTATTCGTGGTGAGGCCAAACTGCCATTCTCCACTGGCAAGCAAGCCAAGATCGAAGTCTTTTCGGTCGCCACCGCTACTAAAATTGAAGACAACAAAATTGACTTTGATATTCTATTGGCTAGACCCGCCGATATGCCCAAACTGGCTAAATATGCCAAAGTTCTTGGTCCCAAGGGATTAATGCCAAACCCAAAAAATGGCACAATCACCGAAGACCCTGAAAAACGTGCCACCACATTGTCCGAGGGGTCGCTACTCTCGTACAAAACGGAGCTGAAGTTTCCCATCATTCACACCACCCTTGGAAAGGCTGATCAAGACAAAGAGCAGCTAACCGCCAACCTAAAGGCCTTGATAAACTCTATCGGCGTCAAGAAAATTGTCAGCGCCTTTGCCAAAACCACCCACTCTCCCAGCCTGCGCTTAAGCCTAGACCAGCAATAATCCCGGTTTTTTGACCTAACGGTCAGGTGGTACTAGCGGGATATACTCACGTCCTTCATCCGTAACCGTGTAACGACCATCTGCCCCAACCTCTAATAGCCCCATATCCACAAAATGACCAAGTGCCGTGGCGACGTCTGAAGGATTAACATCCCAATCACCTCTAACGCTGGTTGCTTGAACAATCTCCCGCTCAGTAAACAGACCCGCTCCCACCGACAAATAACCCACCTGCGCCAAAACCCTATCACAGCTACAAACTTGCTCACCAGCTTCCTCACATCCTGCGCAATTTCCGTCGGTCCCAATTTCTCTTATACTAGGCATATTTTTACCAAATTTTTAACCCCTGCAGCATACTATAGCTTTCCAATTTCGTCAACGGTATGAGTTATTTTCCAGTCGGTTTTTTCGATTCAGGCGGTTTAGTTATAAGAAGATCTTTATCGGGGGACACTGCCAAACCAATTTCCCCCTCTCGTAACAATTGCCCAGCTTCGGTAACTGTTAACCCCAATACGCTTGCACCAATTGGTTTTTGACTATTTATATCAAACACTGTTTTTACGACGGCTTTAAGCTGATCTGGAGAAAATCTTTGACCATCTTTACCTGGTTCTGGCATTTTTTTTTGCCTCAATTACAAAAATTATTAAAACACAATCCACGAGACAAGTCATTCTAAAACAATTAAACTCATCCGTCAATATTCCCACTGCTTCACTTTATGTGCCGCACAACCCAAAAGGCCGGGTTTCCCCGGCCCCTGATTAACCATAACTTGTTTCTCCCAAACAATTATTATTGTTCTGTTGGTTGTGGTTCCAGCACTGGTACCATAAGGTTCCCTTCGATCTTAGCCAATCCTAGCTCAATCAACCTCCGCGCTTCCTCAGACCAATCGATCAATCTTGCCCCCCACGGCCCTTTTTCTTTTAGCCTAATGAACCTCACACGGCCTGAGAGGCCGTGGTATCGGTTCTGTTTTTTCGTTG
>CAZARR010000005.1:0-70869 GCA_964487665.1 uncultured Pseudomonadales bacterium | reverse complement strand
GGGGGAACGGGATTTTAAGTCCCGCGTGTCTACCAATTTCACCACCTCGGCTAAATACCCCTAGACCATAATTATCTCACCATGTAAGACAATTTCAATCATTTTCTGACTTTATAGCTTGCTATACAATAAAAACATTATAAATTTATCGTTTAAACATGAAGGGTTTCATGGAGTTCGTTCGAAAACAGGGTGTAGTTGGCCTCGCAGTCGGCCTAGTTCTAGGTGGTGCAGTATCCAAAATGGTCACTTCACTTGTCAACGATATTATCAGTCCTATTCTGGGAATCGCTCTGGGAGCTGCAGGGAATCTTAAGGATGCCTACCTAGCTGTTGGCCCAGCCAAACTTATGTGGGGAAGTTTTGTTAGCTCCGCTATCGACTTCGTAGTCATCGCAGCGGTGATATATTATGTAGTCCACGGTCTAAAGCTCGATAAACTAGATAAAAAAGATTAAAATTGCGCTACCGCCTTAGATCGTATCTAAGTCCCGGTAGCTCAGCTGGATAGAGCGACTGCCTTCTAAGCAGTAGGTCGGGCGTTCGAGTCGCCCCCGGGACACAAAATCCACACCTATGGTGGCTGTAGCTCAGTTGGTTAGAGCGCCTCCCTGTGGAGGAGGAGGCCGCCGGTTCGAATCCGGTCAGCCACCCAACAATATGGTATCGATTAATATATATGTATCACAATTGCGATCATCAAGGGCGTAAAATTACACCATGAGATCGGTAATTGAACTTGCGTTGCAAAATGTTCAAGAGTTCAAAAGGAATATCTTTGGCGTTGAACGAGTTACCCAGGTAATAGAGTTCGCGGAGAATAATCCTAGGTTGGTTGCAGAAATCTACTTAGGATACTACCAAATAATCAAAGATTTGGTAAGAGTTGGTCTTAAAGACCAAGAGATTGTCTCTGCGGTAAACAAAAAATTGGAAAAAGAAAACCGGGTAGCCAAGTTTCAAAGAATCCTTTCGGGTAGAGGAGAAGACCTAGTATTGCTTGCAGCAAAAGCTTATGACCCAGAATCAGATACTTACAAATTGGGGATTGAGGAACTTACTAGTATGATGAGAAATGCTGACACGATTAAGACAGCAGACCCCAACGCCAAACCGGTTGATGGAGATCCAAAATGGGACTTAGTAATTTGGGGATACACCAATGGAGCAGTTGACCCACTTACTGACATTCATTTTGTAATTTCTCACGGACTTTGTAGATTTATTAGTCAGGAATTTAAGAATGAACTCAGTAATCTTACTGCAGCAGAAAAGAAGGATTGGTTGCTAAACGCAATGGCAGATATTATTGCTTTAAAAGGCATCCAAGGTCTCGGACGAGAGGCGAAGTTTTATAAACAATGGAGAGAAAAAAGACCTATGGGTTTGGGCTGGATCTCGGATGACAGAGACAATGCCTACAGAGTAGCTACATCCAATGAATAACGATTTTCTTCCCATCAAGCCATTCCAAGAAACACTTTATGGTAGTTTCTGCGGACCAGCCGTAATCAAAATGGTATTAGATTTCTACGGTATCGAAAAAACCGAGGCAGAGGTAGCTGCCCTTTCTAACAAAGACCCAGATCTGGGAATTTGTGACCGCGATATTAAAAGAGTATTAGAAAGTTTTGGACTAAAAGTAGAAATCAAATCATTTGCCAGTTTTGAAGATATTCAAGCGGCTTTAAATAGAAAAATTCCCGTTATAGTTAACTGGATGACCAGAGGCAGATATAACTACGATGAAGATGTTGTGGCCGAAGGGCACTATTCAGTTGTTTGTGGTTTAGATGAAATAAATATTTACCTTCAGGACCCGGAAGTTGGCAGGATGAGAACTATTCCCAAAAACGATTTCATCAGAGTCTGGTTTGACTTCACCTCTGATCACATTGAAAAGTGGGACGATATGGTAATCAGGCAAATAATTACTGTTTATAAATAACTCACGCCGCCCAAACCAGATAGGTAATCAAGACAACCAATGGTATAGTTAAAAAACAACTGTGCTGCCCAAACTACAAAAGAAATATTTGGTTTTTTTCCTACCAACTCTCACCCTCTCTATCCTTCTCATCCTTACTTTTTCTCTTGCTCTCACCAAACTGAATAAATTACAAACCACCATTAGCACTCTTGACAATCAGGCCAAAAACGCTGACCAAAAGGCAAAACAGCTCGAAGAAAAAATATCAATTTTGGAAAGCGAAGATCTTCGTAAGGAAAACAAACAAATTAAAGAAGAAAATAAAAGGATTAAAGACACCTTTTTGCTGGCAAAAAAAGCCTACGTTGATCTTCTCGAGTTAAGAGAAAAATCAACCAAAACCCAAGCCTTCGATAGCGCTTTTGCGACCATCCTCGATAACCTGGGCAGAGACAACTTATCCTCAGCCAGTGCCGGCATCAACAAGTTAGTTTCTGATATTTCCAAGGAACAAAGCAAGCTCCTCGCATCACAATCAACAGCCATCCCCGCTAGCGTTCCGGAAAATAACCAGGCACCGAATTCTGGCTTCAGTAAACAAAAAGTCACGGTTAACAATGAGCAGTTTTTAGTCGACATTGTTGCTGCCGACTTAAATTCCACCAAAGTGGTTGTTGACACCGCCTCAGATAATACTTGTACCGACAATTGTCCTGTTTTGCCCCTGGCAACATATGCAGCCCGAAGCGGGGCTTTTGCGGGAATTAATGGAACATATTTTTGCCCCGATACTTATCCAGATTGTGCTAACAAAAAGAATACCTTTGATGTTTTGGTCATGAACAAGAACAAAGTCTACTTCAATTCAGAAAACAATGTTTATAGCTCGGTTCCGGCAGCAATATTTTCCGGAAACTCGGCCAGATTTGTCAGCCAATCCTCAGAGTGGGGCAGAGATACAGGAGTAGACGCGGTCATAGCCAATAGACCCCTTCTTGTCTTAGGTGGTTCAGTTATGTTTGGAGGTGGGGGAGAGGCAAAAGAGGGAATTAAAGGCAATCGTAGTTTTCTAGGAAACTCAGGAAACATAGCCTATATCGGCGTAATTCACAATGCCACTGTTGCTGACGCAGCTAGAGTGCTTTTCACGATGGGAGTCAAAAACGCTCTAAATCTCGATAGTGGGGGGTCCATTGCCCTCTGGGCGGGTGGTTACAAAGTCGGCCCCGGTAGAAATCTTCCCAATGTGGTTCTGTTTGTTCGCAGATAAAGCCCTAGGCCAAGTCTACGCCCACGATGTAAAATATCACCAGAAAATAGAAGGGTCTGTAGCTCAGCTGGTTAGAGCACCTGCCTCTTAAGCAGGGTGTCGTGGGTTCGAATCCCACCAGGCCCACAAATGCACCCATAGCTCAACTGGATAGAGCACCTGTCTTCGGAACAGGGGGTTGCGGGTTCAAATCCTGCTGGGTGCACAAGCCTCCGAATTGTGCTCTTTCATATTTAGCTAACTTGACAACCCATAGTGAACATGGCACGATTGATCTGTACCCTGCCCATGATCACAAAATTATTGTTTAAATTTTCCCTTTTTAGTTTTCTGAGTTTTGCGATATTTACGCTAACTACACCCATTCTCTCTCACCTGAACAAAGTCAGTTACTCAAACCCTGCACTCATTTCACCAGAAGAATCACCGTACCGCCAAAACCTTGTGTTTGCATCACTTCCCGAATCAAAATATCAGTCCCAGGTATCAGTTCGCACCTCAGATGCCCGTCCAGAGATTGTGCGACAATATCTAGCGAAATACCAGTCAGATCTCGAACCCTACGCGAAACTTATAGTTGAACTGGCTGATCAATATAACTTTGACTACCGCTGGCTCGTCGCCATAGCCCAACAGGAATCCAACCTCTGTAAAAAAATTCCCGAAAATTCTTACAATTGCTGGGGGTGGGGAATATATGGCGACAAAGTGACCAGATTTGATAGTTACGACGACGCACTACGGACAATTGCGCCACAATTCCAAGACATTTTTCTCAAAGGGCGTCACCTCGAAGATCCTTATAAAATAATGCAAACCTACACGCCTCCATCGAACGGTTCTTGGGCTGCTGCAGTCATTCAGTTTTTTAAAGAATTAGAATAAAATTCCCACGTAGTAAAATAGCTCTGATATTACACCAGCCGAGGTGGCGAAATTGGTAGACGCGCAGGTTTTAGGAACCTGTACCGCAAGGTTTGTGGGTTCAAATCCCTCCCTCGGCACCATAAATATATGCCAACCTCTAAACTAGCCCAAAAGGCTAAAAACACTCTCTACGGATTTGCTCGCCAAAGTGATGTCAAGCTTGCACAACTATGGAAGATGCAAATTTCTAACAATTTTGGCTTTAATTCCAGACAATCAAAGCTCGTTCGCAATATATTGGAACACTCCCGAGAACACAACCTCAGGTCTGCCAAACGGCTTAGGGCGTCTCTGGTCTACTACTCCTATTTACTTAATAATGACAGCGTTCCAGAAGGCCTCTGGCAAGCCTGTAACAGCGTAGAGTTGGTTCACACAGCACTTTTGATGCATGATGACTTCATGGACCAGGATTTGCTCCGCCGCGGCCAACCAACCACCCAGGTTTATTATGGCAAAAGTGACCCCCACTATGGAGAAAGTATGGCTGTTTGTACCGGCGACGCAATATTATGCCTTGGTTTTCGCACCCTGCTAAACACCAAATTTTCGCCAGACGTCACCATTCCTGCACTTTCACAACTGCTTCAAGGGATAGAAAACACTGCCTATGGTCAGGCGTTCGACATAACTCTTCAGCATCAAAAGAGTTGGACTCAGAACGATATTATCACTTTACACCGTGCAAAAACCGCTATTTACACCTATCAAAATCCCTTGCTAATTGGGGCTATTCTGGGAAACGTTCCTCATCAAGCCCACTCAATCCTCAAAGATTATTCCAAGGATGCAGGGGTTGCATTTCAACTGCAAGATGACATCTTGGGAGTGTTTGGAGACCGGGAAACTACTGGAAAGTCCGATAATTCAGATCTTCTCCAGGGTAAATGCACGCTACTAATTCTAAAAGCCCTCGAACTGGGAAACCAAAGCGAGAAAAAAATAATTGAGAAAATTTGGGGGGACAGAAATGCCAGCCACAAGGATCTTACCAAAGCCAAGGAAGCTATTAAAACCTCTGGTTCGTACCAATATAGCAAAGATTTCGCCCATAAACTGGCTAAAAAGGCTGTTGTGTCGGCGACCAAACTACACACTCTCAAACTGAACAAACCCTCAATAGATTACCTTCAAGGAATTGCAGAGTATATGATTGACAGAGATTTATAACTTTTACGATATAATCACGCTAATGCAGATCACCACCAAGCCCCTAACCCAAAGTTCGGTAATCGTTGAGTACATTGTTGAACAATCAGAATTATCGAAATATCGCGCCTCCGCCCTGGCCAAGTTAGCTACCGAAACAACCATTAAGGGTTTTCGCAAAGGCAAAGCCCCCATTGATTTAGTCGAAGCCAATCTGGATCCTGACAAAATCAAACACTCTCTCCTACACGACTTACTCAATCAACTTGTACAAGACACACTTAAAAAAGATAAATTTGAAATAATTGGTAACCCAGAGCTTGTCAACCTCTCAAATATTGACGGCAAACCCTGGACCCTAACCATCACCTATCCATTAAAACCCAAGATTGACCTAAGCAAGCTCGATGACATTCTAAAATCTATCAAATCTGAAAAAGATTTTGATAAACTTAGTCGGGACCAAAAAGCAGATAGGGTCCTCTCTGGCCTTAGCTCAAAGTTAACTTTCGATATACCTCAGGCTCTTATCGACAAGGAGGTTGAACATAGTTTAGCCAAACTGATTCGACAAACAGAGACCCTAGGGCTGACAGTCGAAAAATACCTTACTTCAATTAACAAAACCGCTGAGGAGTTAAGATCCAACTACACCCAAAGCGCCAGAGAATCCCTAGCTACCGAACTTATACTTCTAGAAATCGCCAAAGCTAAAAACATAGACGCGACACCCACAGAGGTTGACAATCTAATCAAATCCGTCCCCGATCCCAAAAGCCGTGAGCAGCTAGCCCAACCAGGGGAGCGGCCCTACCTAGAAAGCATCATAATCAAACGCAAAACCATTGACTATTTATTAGCAACCTGATACTATAGGCCACGATGTTTGGTACAAATACCAGTCAAAAACAGACTGCCAACCCATCATCTGTCCAAAGCTTTCTTGAAATCCTTAAGGATAAAAAGGTTCCGGGAGATTTTCCCATGCCATTTGCCAATCCTTTTGAGGCTGTAAACCAAAAAGATGTAATAAAAAAAAGAAGGGTTGAGGAGTTCTTTCGAGCCAGACAGTCAGAGTGGCAATCGGTATATTCTGCAAAAGAACAGCGCCAAAAAAAGACTATCGAAGAAATTCGAGAACAACTGGCCAAACTGGCTAAAGAGTTAGGAAAGCTTAATAAAGAAGTTAGTGCTGCAACTTTCGCACCAATTCATAAACCTGGCATTTATCATCAGACGTTTTTTGACCACATTCGCGAAATCATCAAAACACTTCGCGCTGAGGTTCAAAACGCAAATTCGTGGATAAGTCTCTACCAGAAAAGATCAAAACAAAAAGGCTTTTATTGGAACCAAGTATCCAAAAGCGGCTCATCCTTTATGCTCAACAACGAGCGTGCAGTCGCCACCTCGGTCGGATAATTCCCCTGTGTTAAAATTTCCTGGTCGACCGATGACGTTTGGACGGTTAGCTCAGTTGGTTAGAGCGCTGCATTGACATTGCAGAGGTCGCTGGTTCGACTCCAGCATCGTCCACAATAATAGAGGTTCGCCCTGCTGGGGCGGCAGTCGCCCGCGCGAGAGCGGCCGCGCGGAGCGATACAAACGGCTTTTTGTATTCGACTCTAATTTTTCCCCTGTCTAAAAGATAGGTCGAGCCAACTCTTTTGGCAAAATCGCAGATTTTGCCATTTGTATATTCTTTGCGCGCGATTTTTTGCGCCTGCAGGGCGCAATCTATAAATTCTTTCATTGGTTCGAGCCAGATCGAACCTCCTCCTTTACTCTTTTCAATTTGAGCCATGAGTTTTGTCTTCTCCTCAAATAGTTGGTTTTGCTTCTTCTTGTAGATTTCTTCAGCTAAATTCTGTTCAAGATACAGGTCAAGCAGTCTGTCGGTTTTCTCCTCGATCTGTTTTAATTCACCCCTGACCTGAATTGTTATCTTGTCACAACTTTGCCGGTCTTTTTCTACCTCTTCTTCAGCCCAGGTAAACCATCTCTTCGCCCAGGAGTGCGGAAGGGCAATATCTGATATACAAGCGGAGATTTGCGGTTTAATTTAACTTAAGTGTTGGTGAAAATGGTTGTTTTTTCCTTGTTATCGCACTAATATGCGTCTAAAATATCTACCCATGAAAAAAACAAGCGTTTTCACCACTGCCCACAGTGTCAAAACCCAGCTATAAAGTGGGGAAAAACTAGTAAGGGGAAGTGTCGATTTTATTGCTCTAATTGCCACTCCTGTTTCAGTTTGGGCAATAAAGAAAGAGTCTCCAGTCGCAAGCTATTCCGTTTATTTTGCCAGTGGGTGCGACATACGTCAACCCTAGCCTACTTAAGTGAGCTCTCTGGCCTATCAGTCCCCTCGTTAAGTATTAGATTCCAGCAATATTTGGCTTCACCTCCCACCTCTCAAACCTACTTTGTTAAGCTCAAAACTACTGCCAGTTGGAGCGATTGTACTGGTTACCTTTTAATCGATGCTGACTGGTTTGGTGACCGCTGTCTCATTACCTATCGCGATACCAAGTTAGGGCTCATTTATTGGTCTCTAGCGGGTGGGGAATACCTCGCCGTGATTAAGGCTGATATTGAGTATTTGGTTGAGGCAGGATACCCACTCAAGGTAGCCATCTTTGACGGCAAGAAAGCCATGTTTTCTGCCTGCAGCAGCTTATCTGTCCCCGTGCAGCGTTGTCTCGTCCATATCCAAACCAGAATCCAAACTCTCTTAACCCAACACCCCCAAACAGAGGCGGGAAAAGACCTACTACTCCTTGCCTCCCATATCAACAAAATCACTACCACTTACGAAGCCAAAATCTTCATCCGCTGGTTTATCCGTCTCTACAAACGGCATTACCAATTCTTTACAACAAAAACGTTCAATGACGATCCTGAGCGAAAGACTCCTAAGTGGTGGTACACCCACCCGTACTTGCGTCAAAGCTACCAGCATCTCTATCAAGCGCTCCCTCACATGTTTACCTACTTTCGCTACCCCAATCTCCCCAAAGACAACAACAGCTCCGAAGGCTCCTACTCCCAGCTTGACAACAAAATATTGATCCACCGTGGCATGACCCAAACAAGCAAAGAGAATCTTATTTCCTGGTACCTGTACTTAACTCGTTTTTACCCGCCAAACGGCTAAATTACCAACACATAACTTAAATTAAGCCAGATTTGCTTTACCAATTTATCTTCGGCAAGATATGGCTGAGAACATCTCACACCCATTTTCTTGGAACAGCGGTAGTAAACATATCTGACCTCACCACGGGTCGTAGGATAGTGCTTGATGTGTTCCTCGGCCGTAATTGCCCCTCCGCATTCACGGCATTTAATTAAACCAGTAAAGGCAAAGTTGTGACCATGTTTCCGGGGTTTACTTTTATACTTGACCTGCTCTTGAACTTGGTCAAACAAGTCTCTCCCAATGAATTGTTGGTGACTGCCTTTGTATTTCTCGCCAGAATAGACGAGGATACCGATGTAAAAGGGATTGGTGAGCATGGTTTTAACCACAGACTGATGTAATACTTCCCGAGATCTGCCGTGAATTCCGTGAGAGGCGAGAAACTTACCAATTTCGTGGTAACTGTATTTCCCTGTCGCGAACAATTCAAAAGCTTGTTTGACCACTATTGATTTTTTCTTGTCCACCTTGATCGTCCTGGTTTGAGGACAGTTAAAGTAGCCGTGAGGGGCTTTGCTTGGCCAGATTCCATTTCTAATCTTCTGTCTTAATCCACGGCTGACATTCTCACTTAGGTTATCTACGTAATACTTAGATTGGCCGAAGGCAATATTCAGCATAAACTTGCCTTGGGGCGTGTTCTCAAACCAGAACGTCGGGAATTTAAGATTAAGGAGTTTGCCGGTATCCAGTAAGTAAATGATTCTACCGCCATCTACCGAATTTCTGGCAAGACGGTCTGGATGCCAGGCGAAAAGTCCATCGGCTTTCCCGGATTCAACCAATCTCAAAGCTTCCTCAAACTTGGGTCTCCCCGGAACCCTGGCCGTCTTGCTCTCTACAATCCAGGAAACAACTTCCAGTTTCTCCTTTCCGGCAAACTCCTCTAACTCCGCGATCTGCGACTCAATACTCAAAACCTGTTTGTCTTTCTCATCAGTACTCTTCCGGCAGTAGGCAATATATTTCACCTTAATTACCATTTAACCATATATTTCCCGAAACTGAAGAGAAACAGGTTTTACCTATTTATATTTTTGCGTTTTCTGTCTATCTTTTTAGACCCGAATACAAAAAGCCGTTTGTATCGCTCCGCGCGGCCGCTCTCGCGCGGGCGACTGCCGCCCCAGCAGGGCGAACCTCTATTATTGTGGTCTTCTTTAGAGAAATTCTAACCTATTTCCGACAGAATTATTAACAGCGGAGCTCACCGCTCCGCGTGCGCGCCCCCACTCGCGCACGCCTCGCGGTTCGCACTCAAAGAGTTGGCTCGACCAGAAAACGCAAAAATTAACAGCCTATAAGCTGAATATCTATCAAATCTGTGCTAAAATTAACAACATGGAAATAAACCAAGAATACGGCTTAGAAAATTCTCTAAGCTCCTGGAGTGAGTGGGAGAAACGATGTGTCGTTCCGCCAGTCCGGTTTGCCCTGGTGAACCTAGATAAACCTTTTGATATTGCTCAGGCGGCTCAAGTTTCTTTGGCAACAAAAGTTGGTGTGCCGCACGTTGGTTTTGAAATGATTGGGGTAACTCTTGACTTTTCTCACCCTAAAGTAGCTTCCAAGGTGGAATCCTGGAACTTAACTAAAAATGATGTAGATGCCATTCCGAGGCGAGAGAATTCACTTGAAGAATTAAAAAGACAGGGGTTCCGTCTTGTAGCCACAGTCCCCAATGGAGGAGATAATGCTTTAGATTTTGAATGGCTGGACAATGATGTAATTATGATCGGCGGAGCCAATGGCCTCTCCAAAGATCAGCTGGCACTGATGGATGAAAAAATCACCATTCCCTGTGCTTTACCTTTTATGACGACACCAACAGTTATTCCAATTTTGTCATACGAAATATTAAAAGCCAGAAAACTTTGGAAATGAATGAGCATCTGATAAAAATTCCAAGACAAACAATCTCCGGGAAGACTGTATATTTGGTTGTCACAGCTGCCGGAAAGATAGAAAAAATTGCAGAAATGGCGGATGAACTGATTGGCCAGGGATGCAACGTCCACCTATTCCCAACCGAGAAAGCCTTAAATATTATCGAACCGCTTAAAAAATTCTCGGATAATATCCATGAGGATTTTAATTGGCATGGTCCAAGAAGGTCCATTCCCGAAGAAGATATCGTAATTGTTGCTCCGTGCACGTTTAACACGTTTAACAAAATCGCTCTTGGTATTGCAGATAACTATCCAACCACTTTAGTAGCAACCGCTATCGGCAAGAAAAAAAGAGTCTTGGTTATACCAGCATTTAACAAAGATATGTGGAATCATCCTCAAACTATGGAGTCACTTAAGAAATTAGAAAGTTGGGGCGTGATCATTATTTGGCCCAATATAACCAAAGAAAAAGTTTCCATGATGGA
The DNA here is from genome assembly GCA_964487665.1 of uncultured Pseudomonadales bacterium. GTDB lineage: Bacteria > Patescibacteriota > Microgenomatia > UBA1400 > MFAQ01 > CAZARR01. Next base: position 60,014 of record CAZARR010000005.1, on the reverse strand, counting down.
TTACAGGAGGGCTCTGGATAGACTTTATATAGAAGAGTCAAAAATCATTTTTGATTCGGAACAGATGTCAGACCCACAAACACTTGAACTCTTAAATAATTCCAGGAAGAAATATTATGAAGTTTTTAGAACACTAGGAGAAACACAAGAAAAAGATAGAACCAATTTTTCGACCAATGGCAATTACAGTATTAGAGTAGACGATAACTGGGCTCTAATCACGAGCACAGGAAGCAGATTGGGAAACCTTGCTCTTCAAGATTTAACTCTTATCAATCTAAAAACTAAAGATAAAGTCGCTTGGTGTGGTGAAAAAATGCCTTCATGTGATACGCCAATGCACATTGTCTATTATCAAACTACTGGAACAAATGCCATAGCCCATTCACATTGCGGTCCCATGACTTATTCCGACGCACTTGAAGAATATAAAACACCTGAGTATGTCCGATATGGGAGTTTTGATGCAATTATTCCAACTGTTCCTCATCTGCAAAAGAACAATGGATTTATGATACTTAGGTTTCATGGAGAACTTGGAATTGGAAACACACTAAATGATGCTTATTCAAAAATTAAGCATTATTACCAGATGATATTGAACAATGAAAAGGCTTGATAACAAAGAAGGTTGGGAACAGATATCCAAAAGCTATCAAAAAAGATACGATATTAAGACTAATAAATACTACTGGGGTCCGCTTTGCGATTCGAGTGATTTAGATACGTTGCTTGGCACTGTTAAGGGCAAGAAAGTCTTAGAGTTAGGTTCTGGATCTGCCCAAAATTCTATTTTTCTATCGAAACGCGGAGCAGAAGTCACCGCATTTGACATATCCGAAGAGCAGTTAAAACACGGAAAAGAACTTGCCATATCTGAAAAAGCCATAGTTGAATTTGTTCAAGGCAACTTTGAAGAAGTAGAAAAGCATTTTGGTCCTGAATCCTTTGATTTGGTGGTTTCTGCATTTGCTCTTCAATATTGCATGACCGTGGATTCACTTGAAAGTGTGATGAGACAAATGTTTAGATTATTAAAACCGAATGGATCTTTAGTTTTTAGCGCCGACCATCCGGTTAGAGATCACGGTTATTGGAATAGTGAAGATAACTTTATCCTTAATAATTATTTTGATCGTGAAATGAAGACTTGGCAATACGAGTTTCCGGAAGACAACATTTCTGCCACAATGACCGGATCATTTAAAACTGTTTCTGATTATGTCATGTCTGTCATCAAAGCTGGATTCGTAATCAATAATTTATTAGAACCTGAGCCAATTTTAGAGGAAAGGTCAAATAATTTTGCCACCAGATCGAGGTACGTTGGTAACCCAAAAGCCAATCCTTTCAGTTATGAGCATCTGCGGAGAATTCCTGGGACAATTATTGTTAAGGCCACAAAGTATGAACCGATCGCAAGACAATAATTCCAGTGCGTCTTTTTACACCAATAAGGTAGTCAAGACGAGAGAATCATTTTATGGTTCACATCAAGCCACAGATGATACAACAAGCTCTTTAATTAAGTTGGCGGCCAATCATCTGAACGAATTTGACTTAGGAAAGTTGTTAGATATCGGCACAGGCAATGGCTATGTACTTACCGAAATAATTAAGAATCTACAAAATATTAAGGGGAAAAGTTTATATGGTATAGATTTATCAGAAAAAATGGTCACAGAGGCATCCGCAAAATGCAAAGATTTTCCTCAAATAAAAATAGTTTACGGAGATAACTTTTCTTTACCTTTTGAGGATAATTATTTTGATGTGATAACTAATAAATTAGCTACTAATTTTTCTTTTTCTGAGGTGTTTCGGGTATTAAAACCAGGAGGTCTGTTTATTTTTAAAGAATATGGATTACTTAAGGGATTCGGTGGAATTACCGAACTATTTACAAAAAGAATGAAGCTGACTGATCCTCTGATATACATTGAAAAATTAAGAAAAGAGAAACCGCAAACATTTTCATACTCTCAATTCAGCTTTAATAAAAGCTACACACGGGAAGACATTATCACGATCTTCACAATGGCACCAATAATAAGAGACTTTGATCCTGAGAAAGACATGAGCAGAATTGATGAGTTATTTGTCAACGGAGAAATATCTGTAATATCGGATCCTTTTTTAATTACTGCTGTGAAATAGATGGAAGCTTTTTTATATTTTCTTAATAACGTCAAATTATGGTTGTTTCCCAACCTAGAAACATTTAAACTTTTTTCGAATCTTAAAAAAGACTGGCAAAAGAATGACTGGGACGAAACTTATGAAACTTTAAAGCTCCATAGCAACTGGGTTCCTCTAAGACAAATATTTCATAAAAAAATCACCTATGAGTTAATTCAGGAGAATAATAATAACTTGAAAAAAATTGAAACCATTATACAAAAAAAGTTGGGTCATAAATTATCACCATCCGTAATAATAGTGAGAGGCCAGCCCGGAGCGGGGAAATCAACTTTTATTAAAAATGTTTTCAAAATAAAGTCAGGAGTAATTGGACCAGACAACATACGGAGTAAACTAAAAAAGTTTGCCATAACAGGAACAAAAGATAATCAGTACGATCTTGAAGCGTATTTTGTGACCCTTTGGACGTATGAGAAGATATTCTCATTAAGAAAAAGCTTCATCACAGAAAGAACACTTGAATATGTTGAAGATCTGGAAATGATAATCAACATGGCAATTAAGAATGAATACAAAATAATTTATGTGGTTGATATTTTGGCTTCCCTTGATGCTTCATTATCCCGGCTGAAAGATAGGGAGGTGAATGAAAATAATCCAGTTATTCCAACAAAAGCTGTAATTGATGCTTATGTCCGAGTGAGCGCACAAAGAAAAATCTTTATAGATAAACTTAAAATGAGAAAAATAAAGTGTATATATGAAGCTATATCCTCAGATTCTTTACAGATTAAGAATTTATAAACAACTTCATTCGAGGAAAAACGTAAGAGGTATCATCTCTCTGGAAATCGGCCCACGACTGAGAGACAAAAACTGTCTCAAGGCATAAATACCCACTGATAAAATCGATTCCTAATCAGTGGGTATTTAATGGCGAGTGGAGCGAGCCATATCTTGAGAACAGTTTCGCCACAATCACTAGATGTGATCTTGTGGCGAACATATAAATGTGGTGATGAATATCGCCACTTTGCCGTAAGGCAAATATATCCCGACCGAAATGGAGTTGCGAAGCTTCGACTTTGAGGACGGGATACCGCTTTTCTTAAAAATCGCGTGCAAAGCGGGCGTTAGCACGTAGCGAGGGAAACCGAGCGAAAATACAAATAGTGCGAACCGCGAGGCGTGCGCGGGTGGGGGCGCGCACGCGGAGCGGTGAGCTCCGCTGTTAATAATTCTGTCGGAAATAGGTTAGAATTTCTCTAAAGAAGACCACCAAACGAAACTTGTTCGGAATTAAGAAAGCGGAGCGGTTTTGCCAGTTCAAAAAGGGTTCGAGCAAATGCTAGAATAACACCACCACTTGAAATAACAACGTAACAAGTCTTATACTGCCATTACAACTGAAATGCTTCGTTAGAATATGGACACCAACCATAAAGAAGCAGGGGAGTCAGCCCCAATCTGACAATCAAGAGACCACCACTGGTAAGCAGGATGGAACCTCCCTTACGGGATCCTGCAATCGAAGGTGGTTTTTTATTAAAAATATAATCAAATGCAAACAATAAACCAAGACCATCAAGAAAGCGAATCCCTTGACCCCCGTGATCACCGAGTAATGGGTCGAGAATTAGGATTATTTACATTCTCAGATGTGGTCGGCAAAGGATTGCCTTTGTGGACTGCAAAAGGTGCCACATTTAGAAGGGAACTAGAACACTTTGTGGTGGATACAGAACTCAAATGGGGCTACCAACATGTTTACACCCCAGATATCGGAAAAATTGATTTGTACAAAAAATCCGGCCACTACCCTTACTACAAAGAAACAATGTATGCCCCCATCAAAATTGACGATGAAGAATATATGCTTCGTCCTATGACCTGCCCTCACCACTTTGAACTCTTCCTCTCACAGCCTCGTAGTTACAAGGAATTACCCATGCGGATTGCAGAGATCGCCAAGCTATACCGGTACGAGCTTTCTGGGGTATTATCTGGACTCACCCGAGTCAGATCTTTTTGTTTGGCCGATTCACATATTATTTGCGCCAACAAAGCACAGGCTAAAGAGGAAATTAAAGGAGCCCTGAATTTAATTGATTTTGTAGCAAAAACATTTGGCCTGAAACCTGGTAGTAACTACAGATATAGACTCTCTCTTGGCGACAGAAAAAACACAACTAAATACGTTGACGATCCACAAGGCTGGGATGACGCGGAAGACCTACTCCGCCACTCTCTAGTCGAAAGAAACGCTGATTATTTCGAGGCAGCAGACGAAGCTGCTTTTTATGGACCAAAAATTGATATACAAATGAAAAAGATAACCGGAGTCGAAGAAACTGCCTTTACCGTCCAGTACGATTTTGTAATGCCTGAAAGGTTTAATCTTAAATTTATTGGTGCTGATGGTCTCGAACAAATGGCAATTGTTATTCACCGTTCAAGTATTGGTGCTATCGAGAGAGTCGCGGCCTTTTTATTGGAACATTTTGCGGGTTCACTTCCAACCTGGCTTTCTCCGGTTCAGGTTGCCTTGCTTCCCATTTCCGACAAAATATTGCCTTATGCCAAACAGGTTGATGAGAGCTTAAAATCCCTAAACATTCGCACCGAGCTTGACCAATCAGCAGAAACTCTGGGCAAAAAAATCCACAACTCTCAAGCGCAAAAAATTCCTTATATGCTAATTTTAGGCGAAAAAGAACAATCCCAAAACATCGTTTCTGTACGTTCCCGGAACCAACCTGACCTCGGACAGATGACTTTGCAAGCTTTTATTGCTAAAATCAAGATCGAAATTGATCAAAAGTTACTTTAACCAACCAAATCTTGAGTAAGTTTTACCGGATTAACCAGTATATTAAAGCTTCTTCTGTTCGGGTCATTGACCACGAAGGCAAGCAAATTGGAGTTTTACCAACCCCTGAAGCAATTGCCAAAGCCCAAAGCTTAGACATGGACCTGGTTGAGGTTGCGGCCGGTGCTACACCCCCCGTAGCCCGCATTGTCGACTTTGTAAAATTTCGCTATCAAGAAGAAAAGAAGCAACGTCTCGGTCAAAAAACCACCCAAGATACCAAAGAAATTCGTTTTGGTCCGTTTATGGAGGACAACGATATAAATATCCGCCTAAACAGGGTTAGAGACTTCCTTTCCAATGGCAATAGGGTCAAACTAGTGGTAAAATTCTCCGGCAGAGAAATCACCAGAAAGCAGTTTGGTGAACAGCTTTTGGCCAAAGCCATTGAGCAACTTAAAGACGTCAGTACTCTGGTCGAACCACCAAAGCTTATGGGCAAGCTCCTAATTGCCCAAATTAAGCCCAATAAATAGCATGAAATCAAAACAGAAAACTAGAAAAATCGTTGCAAAAAGGTTCAAAGTTACCGCCACAGGCAAAGTTTTGCGTCGTACACCAACCATGCGCCACCTGCGTCGACGTAAAAGTAAAAAGGCCATTCGACGTTTTCGACACTACATTGAAGTAACCGGTGCCTTCGCTAAAAAAATACGATCAATGTTACACAATCAATAATATCTTTTTAAAATGTCCAGAGTAAAAACAGGCAGTGAACGTCGATTCCGTCACAAAAAGGTTTTGGGTTTAGCCAAAGGGTACCGGATGAGCAAACACCGTCTTTACAAGGTAGCTCACGAGGCCGTCCTCCACGCCGGTGAATACGCTTTTTTTGGACGCAAACGTCGCAAGCGTGATTTCCGACGACTTTGGCAAATTCGAATCAAGGCCGGACTACTTTCCCAAGCAAACCCCTTGTCATATTCTCGTTTCATTAATTCGCTTAAGGTAAAAAACGTCACCCTCGACCGAAAAATACTATCCCAACTGGCATCTACCAAGCCCGACATTTTTACCAAAGTATTTCAATTTATCAACAGCTAGTTCAATGGGGAGTGGTGACTTTAGCTCCCCAAAGAGGGAGCTTTTTTGTTATCATCCATACAGATGCTACCAGACACCCGATTCGAAACAATTATTTCCCAGTTCAATCATGAAGTAGCTGGAATAACGTCTCTTGCTACTTTGGATAATCTTCGCGCTAAGTACATTGGCAAGAATGGTCTTCTAAATACAATGTTTCGTCAGCTTTCTCACGGGCAAAAAGCCCTACTGGGCCAAAAGTTCAACACACTTAAGCACAATCTAGAAAATTCAATATCTCAAAAAGAAACACTACTTTCTACTCAACAAGAGTTAATCGATGTTACTACACCCGGAAGAGAAATACCCCTAGGTTATCTACACATAATTACTCAAACTATCAAAGAAATTGAAGACATATTTAACAGTCTCGGTTTTGTGCGTCGCCGTTACCGAGAAATTGAAAACGATTGGTATTACGCAGAGGGCTTAAATATCCCCAAAAACCATCCAGCTCGCGATGATCAGGAAACCTTCTATGTTGACGAAAACACAGTTCTTACTGCACATACCAGCAACGGACAGCTTCGCGAAATGGAGTTAGTCAAAAATCCACCAATTAGGATGATTAACATTGGCAAAACATACCGCCGACAATCTTCCAATCGTCACTCCTCAATGTTTCACCAGTTTGAAGGCCTGCTAATCGACCGCAATATCAACATCACTCACCTTATTGGTACAACTAATTATTTTGTCAATCGGTTTTTTGGTCCAGACCGAAAAATTCGGTTACGTCCCCATCATTTTCAATTTACCGAACCATCATTCGAAGTAGATATCAACTGCAGTATCTGCCTAGGACAAGGAACTATTCGAAACAAAAAATGCAAGGTATGTAAATCCGGTTGGTTAGAGCTTGGTGGGGCAGGAATGGTCCACCCACAAGTATTAATAAACGGCAAAGTCGACCCAAATATTTACTCGGGTTTTGCCTTTGGATGGGGAGTGGAAAGGGTACTAATGATGAAACACCAATCTATTGACAACTTACGAGATATTTATCTTCAAGATTTACGCTACCTTAGACAAAACTAACATGGATATCAAAACAACACACTCGCTAATTTGTCAATTTCTAAAAACCACAGCATCGCCTCAACAATTGGCTGATTGTTTATCAGTCTGTGGACCCACTGTCGACAACTTAACAAAAACCAAAGATGATTATATTTACGATATCGAAATAATCACCAATCGAATCGATTCTGCCTCAGCCCTCGGAATAGCTCGTGAAGCATCAGCAATACTTCCAAGATTTGGTTACAAAGCCAAATTCAAATCACCCCGCGTGGAACCTATTTCAACTCCGACACAAAACAATCTTCCTCTAAACGTCCAAATTATTGATGGATCTCTGGCAAAACGCTTCTGTGCCATTATTTTGGATTCTATCAAGATCAAACCAAGCCCAAACATGATTAGTAACCAGCTCGAATCATGTTCAATTCGAGCCCAAAATAATTTGGTCGACATAACCAACTATTTGACACTTCTTTACGGCCAGCCAGTCCATATATTTGACTACGACAAGATTAAAGGGTCCACAATGAAACTACGCACGAGTAAGAATGGGGAGATGGTTACTACTTTGGATAATCGTTCTCATGTCCTTCGTGGGGATGATATTGTCATTGAAGATGGTTCTGGCCAGCTGATTGACCTTTGTGGAATTATGGGTGCAAAAAATAGCGAGGTTGATGAAAACACCTCTAGAGCTGTGTTGTTTGTCCAGACTTACGACCCCCACAGAATCCGCACCACCTCGCTATATACTCAAGAGAGAACCCTCGCCGCTCAAATTTTTGAGAAAGAACCAGATCCAGAACTTGTTTTACCGACGCTCTATGCTGGAATTCGATTGATTCGCAAACACTGCCACGGTATAGTAGCCAGCAAAATCATAGATATCTACCCCAATCCCATACCTCAACAGTCAATTAAACTTGATATCGATTGGCTTACCAACCTCATCGGTGAAAGTGTTCCTCGAAATGTGATCAATTCATCCCTAAAGTCACTTGGATTTAAGCTCAACCTACTTAATACCAAACAGCTCATCGTAAGAGTCCCGTCGTGGCGGATCAATGATTGTAAGCTGCCCCATGATATTGCTGAGGAAATTTCGCGTGTTTATGGTTATTTTCGTTTATCTGGAAAAATTCCCTCTTTATCATCAGCCCCGAGTAATTCTAATCACCAACTACAGAGGGAGTACGACGTTCGATCATACATTGCCAATCTTGGCTTAACCGAGATTTATTCACACTCACTTATTTCTCCACAATTACTTAAGTTTTCACAATTAACTTCTGAAAATTTGGTTAAAGTAACAAACCCGCTCTCCATCGACAACTCAATCATGCGACCCAGTTTAATTCCTAGTTTAATAGAAACCATCAGCCTCAACAAAGGAAAAGTAGACCCTCCAATCAGGATATTCGAGGTTTCACAAATATACACAAAAAACACCAATAGCGCTTTACCATATGAAAAACCATCCTTAGCAATGGCTTTTTATGGTGACGATTATCTTACTGCAAAAGGATATTTAGAGAATATATTTAAGCATTTTAATGCCGCCGATATTCACTTTACTAAATTAAATTCTTTATATGGACCATTTGAAAAAACACAAACTGCAATTATAGGTACAGGAAGCACAATCATAGGCCACATCGGACAAATTTCAAATCAAACCCTATTAGCTTTTCAATTACCACTCACCCACAAACTTATTCTTATTGATCTAGACATTTCAATACTGACCGGACAGTTTATTGTGCAAAGAAATTTAAAATCCTTACCAAGTTTTCCAACCCTTGTCGAGGACATTACCCTTAAAAGCTCATTACCTATTGGGGAATTAATTGAGAATATTTATCGAACCGATCCAAGAATTTCAAGGGTTATTTTTAAAGAATCGTTCCACAACCAACACACATTTCGAATTTCCATCCTCGACGTAAGCAAAAATCTTTCAGAAAAAGAGGCTACGCAAATAAAAAATAAATTACGTCGACTTGACCAAAATTTCTGACCTTTCTTTTGTCGGCAGAGCAGGGTACAAACTTGATTATGCGATTTCTTTTTTTAAGCTAAATATATTAGGATACACTTGCGCTGACTTTGGTAGTAACATCGGAGGCTTTGTAGATTGCCTGCTACAACATGGAGCAAGTAAAGTCTACTCAGTTGAAACCGGCTATGGAGTTCTGGCCTGGAAACTACGTCAAGATCCGCGCGTCGAAGTTCACGAAAGAACAAACGCAATGAACGTACAAATCCCAAACCCTGTTGATCTCGTCACTATTGATGTCTCATGGACAAAACAAAAAAACATCCTTCCGAACGCCATCAAGCACCTAAAACCATCAGGAATAATAATTACTTTGGTCAAAACACATTACGAAGCTCAGCCACACCAAATATGTCGAGGACAACTACGTCCTGAACTGGTGGCACAAGTTTTAGAAGACACCATGTCAAACATTCGATCTTTGGGTTTGTCAATCGTTTCGCAAACCAAATCGCCACTTGTTGGACAAAAAAGCTCGAACGAAGAGTATTTGCTTTTACTAAAAAAACAGGTTAATTTACGTCTGCATTGAAGCCAAATCTTATTGACTTTTCTACCTGCTTATCATCACTCGTCTTTGCAATAACTTTCAATTCATGTGTACCGGTGGTTAACTTATAACTTTTTTCAAACGGAGCTTTTTCGAATCTTTGCTCTACAATCCCATCTATATACAAATCTGCCCAGCTTACCTTTGCCACATCACTAAACGTCAACCGAACATTTACCTCTTCGCCGTTTACTCTTTCTCCATCTTTGGGGCTGTCAAAATCGGCACGAAACTCAGTCTGACTCGCACCGCAGCCCTCGCTTGGAATCTTAAATAAATTCCCCGGTTGCTCGCTTACCCACCTATCAATCGCTTGTTGCCACAGGTCTTTGCCCGAAATTGGGTCCGTTTCCCTAATTAAAACTGCTTCCCTAGTATCATACTCACCACGATCAACCAATTCCTGCGATGGCACTTTATCCGGATCATTTCGACAAACCTTAATTTTCAAATGTATTTTATCTTCAGTCAGTGGTACAAGTTCCTTCAAAAAAAACTCTTTATAGCTAGGAAAACCATCATGAGCCAATGCACCAGAAACCTTATCCACTTCTAACTGACTAATTGCATCTGGCTGAAAGAATGGTTTATCAGGGTGTTTTGTTAGCACCTCTAGCATTATCCTTCGCCAAATAGGGGCTGCCCCAGACACACCGCTCGCAAGATTCTTCATCGGCCTATTGTCATTGTTTCCCACCCATACCCCTACTGACATATCCTTTGACCAACCAATCGTCCAATTATCTCGCATATCGTTAGTCGTGCCTGTTTTAACAGCAACCGGCCTACTTCCCAAGTTTAAATACGAATTTGGCGAAAAAGTTAGTAATCTAGAATCGTTATCTGACAAAATAGAGTTTATTAGAAATGCAATTCTTGCGTCAATTACTTTGGCTTTTTCGAGCTGCTTATTTTCGTATAACACCTTTCCATCTTTATCTTCCACCCGACTAATCGCATATGGGCTAACTTTGTAACCTCCATTAGCAAAAGCCGAATACGCACCAACAATATCAATTAGTTTTACTTCCCCACCTCCAAGCGCCATTGAAAGTCCCAAACGAGATTGGTTCTCCTGTGTGGGTGCCAACGTGCTCAGCCCCATTCGATATCCTTGGCTTAACACAGAATCAACACCCACCAATGCCGTCAATTTAACAGCAGGAATATTAATCGAACTTGCCAGTGCTTGGCGAAGATGAATCAACCCATGTTCTTTACCGTCATAATTTTTCGGCTCATAGAAATTATTCTCATCTTTACCCGGGAATTTTGTATTTACATCTGCCAAAACACTAGCAGGGGAATATCCCTTTGAAAGGGCTACCGCATAAACCAATGGTTTGATTGCCGATCCCGGTTGCCTTTGTCTGGTGGTAACGTTAACCTCACCATCAATACTTTTGTCATAATAATCCTTGGACCCCACCATTGACAACAACTCACCGGTGTTTGTGTCCATAACAATTACCGCTCCATTGGATATATCTAACTTTGTAGAAACTTTTGCAATCTCTTCTCCAACAATTTTTTCCGCTTCTTTCTGTAGATCATAGTCCAGAGTAGTAATTACTCTAAGCCCACCACCAGAAATCAACTCCTCGCTAAACATACTCTCGAGTTGATTTTTCACATACATTACAAAGTGGGGCGCCTTGATGCCCTTACCCGTCTTACTAAATTCAATTTTTGGTAACTCTGCCAATACTTCATTTTCTTGTTCTTTGGTAATATATCCATCCTCGCGCATACGTCTGGCTACATCTGTTGCTCTCATTACAAATGACCTTGGATATTGACCAAATGGCGAAAATTTACTTGGGGCCTGAGGCATACCCGCCAAGATAATACTTTCAACCAAATCTAGGTCCTTTACATCTTTACCGAAATATACCTGTGCAGCGGACGAAATTCCCCATGTTGTCCCACCATAAGGTGCCTCATTCAAATACATTTGTAATATCTCGTCTTTACCAAACCTTTTTTCGATTCTAACTGCCAACACGAACTCCCGGATTTTTCGACTTAACTTCCGTTCATTTGTAAGTAAAACATTTTTTACTAACTGCTGGGTCAGGGTTGATCCGCCAATCAGACGGTGCTTAACTGCAATATTTTTCACTATCCTCAACATTGTTAATGGATCAAACCCTTGATGTTTATAAAAATCCTTATCTTCGATCGCAATGGTCGCTTGCCTCATGTACATTGGGACATCCGTAAGAGATGTAAACTTCCTGTTTGCATCAACATAAATGTCATACAGCCTTTCGTTTCCACTCCGATCAAAAATTACTGAGGAATAACCATCCCTTCGACGGACAGAGTTGGGGTCAGGCAAGTCTCTTGCATACCAGGCAAACGCAACCCCAGCCACAACAACACTCCCAACCAACGGAAAAATCAACAGCTTAGCCAGCCTCCACCACGAAAACCATTTGACACTTCCTCGGCGTGTTCTATACACTGTTTTATAATCTTACCAAGATTATATATCTTGTCCAAGTAACCCATGACCAAACGAAGACGAAAAATCATGACGGCCATTATTTTCATCGGTTCATTGATTTTGGTAGCTTCATCAATACTGCCTCTTTTCTTTAGATAATGAACTCCGTCCCAGTAACTGACATACCCGGAGTAGGACCCCAAAAACAACAACTTCTATCAAAACTTGGTATCCATACAATAGAAGACTTAGCCAAGTATTACCCAACAAGATATCTTGACTTCAGCAAAATATCCCATATTTCAAATCTTCAACCAAATAGATTCTCATCTTTAATTTGTCGAATCGAATTTGAGAGAAATACATTTACCCAAAAGGGGAAAGGTATTACCTATTTTCGTGCCATCGACAAATCTGGGACCGTACCAATACTTTGGTTTAACGCACCCTATCAAAGAAAATTAATTCGCCCAGATACACAATATGCTTTGGCAGGAAAGACTAGTTTTTTTAACAAAAAACTCGTCTTTATCAATCCGCAAATAGAAGAATACGGTCCCGAGTTGCTACACACACAAGGCCTGGTTCCCGTGTATCCTCAAACCGAAGGAATAACTTCCAAGTGGCTTCGAAAAATAATCAAATACACACTCTCGAAATATGAGTTTTATTATCCAGTTGCCCAGTCAAACATTCACCGTGCATTACAATACATCCACTTTCCACCAAGTGTCGCAAAATCAAATTTAGCAGATATCCATTTATCGTCTTTTGAACACTTAAAAATAAACTTGAAAAACCAAATCGAAGCTCTCAAGTTAGGTTCCTCACTTGAGCTACATATAGACGCAAATACTCACAATAATCTTAAAAACAAGCTTCCATTTACCTTAACACAATCTCAAGAAAGAGTTATAAACCTAATTTATTCTGACCTCGAAAAATCAAGACCACAGCACCGCCTAATTCAAGGTGAAACAGGTTCTGGGAAAACTGTTATTGCTGTGTTTTGTGCAGCTCAATGTTTAACCAATCGAACGTCGTTTTGCCTAATGGCTCCTACCACAATTCTTGCCCAACAGCACTTCTTAACTTTTGATCGCTATTTTCCAACCCAAATAAAGTTAATTACCTCACAATCAAAACTAGCTCAAGCACCCTCACACCCTTGTGTGTTCATTGGTACCCATTCGCTACTTAATCAGCTACCAGCGTCACTCACTTCACCAATATCTAGTATTTTTATCGATGAACAGCACCGTTTTGGAGTGAATCATAAAGAAATACTTGCCCAACGTTCCCCAGCACCACATGTAACAAACATGAGTGCCACACCAATACCCCGGACACTGGCATTAGGTCTTTTGGGCGATGTAAAAATTACCACGCTCAAAGCGCCTCACCGCAAACAATCTAGGGTTTCAACCCACTTGATTAGTAAAAAAGATGAGAGCCGTAGCTCCGCCTGGCTCAGAAAAATGCTTTTTGCAGGTAAAAAAGTTTTCGTTGTTTGCCCCAAAATTCACGATGGTAAATTCTCAGTCGAGTCCATTTCACACTACTACCAAACTAGGTTTGGCTCTCTGTTTCCCATATTGAGTCTGCACGGCGAACAACCAAATAAACAAAAACAAGAAACGATTAAAAATTTTATATCTCTCAAAAATTGCATCCTCATATCGACCTCTCTGATCGAAGTAGGAATTGATATTCCCGATGCCGACATTATGTTTGTCTATCAGGCAGAACAATTTGGTCTCGCCCAACTCCACCAACTCCGTGGACGCTTGGCCCGACACTCTATCCGTGGCTACTTCTTTCTGATTGCAGGCACAGAATCACAACTGGAAAACGAGCGACTTCAAACTCTGCAAAAATATCACAATGGCCTAAAACTAGCAAAAATTGATTTGAAACTTAGAGGGGCGGGGGACATTGCCGGAACACGTCAACACGGACACTCATGTTTTCGTCTACGTCACTTTTGGGACCGAAAACTTTTTTTAGAAGCAAAACAAAGAGCCTCAAGGCTACTTTCATCACCTCATGGACATCGGATTGCCCAGGGAATAGAAGACTGGTAAAATATGCACAATGGCCGCAACACCAAAAAGAAAACACTCCACTCGACGCCAGGGTAAAAGACGGGCAGCTATCAAACTATCCAACCTGCCAACCGTCACCTGTAAAAATTGTGGCAAACCAAAACGACCACATTTCATCTGCCCCAATTGCTCCAAAGAATAACAAGATATTGTGAAGAGCGCCACCGATCCCCGTCACCGCCGCAGAATACGAGCCTTCAAAAGTCTTTTTTCTTATTCATTTTTGGAACATAAGCCCAACTCTGTACTAGCTCAAAGAGTTATAGCCCACAAAAATAGGATTGATAAAATAATTACCCAGTCAGCCCCAGAATGGCCGTTAATTCAAATTAACCGCAGCGATTTAGCCGCTTTACGATTAGCCATTTACGAACTTATCTTCAAAAAAAAGGTCCCTACAAAAGTTATTATTGACGAAGCCATTGAAATCGCCAAGCGCTATGGGGGCAGTAGTAGTGGAAGTTTTGTTAATGGGGCATTAGCAGGCGCTCTAAAAATTACCAGACCCTAAATAACCGTGACCGACTCGAACCAACTCGAATCTATCCAACAAACATTGGGGTATCACTATTCCAACTTGGAAATTCTTGTTGAAGCTCTATCCCACCGATCGATCCTCAACGAACACAAAAACCGTAATTCCAACGAAAGACTAGAATTTTTAGGGGACGCCGTTCTCGAATTGGTTATCTCTGACTATCTATTTGTTTCGCGACCAAAAGAACCAGAGGGTGTCTTGACCACCACCCGATCGGCAATGGTCAAAACCCAGTCATTAGCCCAGGTCGCTTTGGCTTTACATTTGGGAGACTGCCTTTTTATGAGTAGGGGGGAGGAAACCACTGGAGGACGAACCAACCCTTCGCTACTTGCTAACTCGACTGAGGCAATCATCGGGTCAATATATTTAGATGGTGGTTATAGCGCAGTCTCCGAATTTATCCATGCAAAGGTAATCCCCACTCTAAATAAAATTATTTTGCAACAACCAATAAAGGATAGCAAAAGCTCGCTACAAGAGGTTGCTCAAAAACAAGGATACGCCTCTCCCGTTTACCAGCAAATCTCCGCCACTGGTCCAGACCACAGCAAAACATTTACCGTGTCAGTTGTAATAAACGACAAACAAATTGCTCAAGGCTCAGGAAGAAACAAACAGGAGGCGGAACAACAAGCTGCGAAAAAAGCCCTCGAGTTGCTATAATATCCACTATGCTAAAAATTAAACTCACCCCCAAAGGCAAAAAGAACCAGAGATCATACCGTGTAGTCGTTACTCCAGTTCGCTCTAAACTTAAGGGAAAGTACATAGATCTTCTGGGCACATATGATCCGCACGACCCCCAAAACAAGCTAGATATCAATCTCTCGCTCTACCAGGAGTGGATCAAAAAAGGCGCACTACCGACCCCTACAATTAGCAAACTAATTAAAAAACTTAAATGAAACAACTTCTTGAGTACGTTATTCCCCATATCGTCAACCACCCTGAGGATGTTCAAATTAGCGAAGAACAGGTAACAGACGGAATCATACTCAGCATCAAGGTACACCCAGAGGATATGGGCCGTGTTATCGGCAAACAGGGAAAAGTTATTAAAGCAATCCGCCAACTTGTTAGAATTATGGCTGTAAAAAATGGTACACGGGTTAGTGTAGATCTGGTCGACGAAAATTCGTCCACACCCGAAACGACATCTACAGAGACACAACCGGAGTCCTAATCTTCAAACAAATTTCTATTTCCGCCCCGAACCCCGACTCCACCTCTGGTAATTTCCGGGCTATTGGATGCAAATCCCCGAATGGTTTGGATCGTGGCCAAATTTTGATCAGATAAAAGATAATTTTTTAAGTTAGTATCTGCTAACTTGGGTACTTGGAAGTATGAGTATTCTATTGTCAGACCCAAACTCATACTGTCTGAGCTACTCGCCCCTCGACCAACCAGCTTGGCTACTTCTGACACTTGTAAGTCAACAATGTTTCCCACCGGTAAAGCGTTCTCCACCCTGTCTATAAAATCAAGTAGACCGGCCCTTGTTCCCACAATATCTAACTTAACCTTTACCACTCCACCTCGGTCGGAATCCAGTTTTCCCCCACCCATGGAATATTCAGTGATGTTTACCCCAGCTTTTTGGCTAATCGATCTAATATTTGTTAGTACCGATCCGGGATCGAATTTTATTGGTATAGCTCTAACAAGTAAATCCTGATCCTGAATAGTCACAGTACTTCCAAATTTATCTAGCGTCTCTAGGCTTGTTTTAAAAACTGCAATCTCTGAATTCAATTTAGATACCTGTACCCGCATTTTCTTAAGAACGTTTATTCTCGAGGAAATTACCATAAAGCTCACCAATACACACAGTACCACAGCCAGATACAAAAGAGTGGTTTGTTTTAGCAGCTCGTCGCTTATTTTGTCTTTTGCTTCCACCGGTTTCATTTTTTTCCTTTCAACCTCATTTTAATATTCACCACAACCTGGCCGCCGTCACTATAGGTAAGTCCATCCTGTACTACATTCGAAAACATAAAATCATCTCTTGCCGATACAGTCCGGAAAAAATCTAGAAAATCCCGATAACCAATCACGCTATCAGTTTTCCCAGAAATCTTTATATTACCCAGCTGGTCAAATGAAGTTTGTGTGATCAATACATTCTCAGGAAAGATCTTGTAAGCATTCCGCACCAACGAAGGGTAATTTCCGCGACTACCAATAATCTTTTCTACCTGAGCGACCATGACTTTTACACCAACATATCGCACCACCTCGTCTACTCTTCCTTCATAACTTTTTTTCAAATTGGCTAACTCGACTTCCTTTGATCGTACTGAGTATGAATAAAAAAGCAACAAACCGAGTACAACAACAAACGTTGTAGCCAATGACACCAGAACAACCTTGATTAACCACCTGTTTGCAATTCGTATTCTCTGAGCTTTACCAAAACGGTCTGGTTTTATAGATAGTAAATTTATCTTCATGGTTTATCGTTCATCAATTGCCAACCCCAAAGCAACAGCAAAACCCAAGGAATAGTTTGCGATCTGACTGTCCAACTCATATCCGGCGAACACATCAGCAACCACCACCTCCAAACCAATTTTTTCTGAAAATTTAGGAAGTATTGATTTTGTATATCCCGAACCACCCACCACCACCACCCTCTCTATGGCTGTCTTTGTATCCGCACCAAATGTAGCAATAATTTTTGAAATCTCGAGTAACAATGTGCTCAGCACTGGATCCATTGCCTTTGCCAACCTGCCCTCAAGTTGGTTAGAGTCAAGACCATAGACACCTTTATATTGCTCTGCCTGTAACATATTTAAACCGAACTCCTGCATTATCGCTCTAGTCAAAGCCAATCCAGCCACTGGGTATTGGTAAATAAATCGTACTTTTGAATTTGACAGATATACCATCTTTGTTGAACTAGCACCGACATCAAGAACCAAGACATTTCCACCAATTCCCGTACTGTTTGCCCACCGTACCAAAGCTACTCCGTCATTTTCGGCTCTTAGAGGCTCAAGACCACAAAGATCCATCAAACCTACCAATCCTTGAGATGTTTCCTTTGACACGGCGACCACCGCCACATCCATTTTTTCATCTCCACTCCTCCTGACCGGCTTATCAATAATTGCCCAAGACAATTCCATCTTATCGTGAGCCAACGGAATATCTTGGTCGGCCTGCCATCTAATTGCTGATGCCAATTCGGCTGTCGAAATTACCGGAAAAGACATTATTTTGCTATATACCAAGGACTCCGGAACACCAACAACCACTTTTTTCGTCTTTATTCGCAGGCTACTGAGTAAGCTTTTAATCGCGGTTACCAACACCTGCCTTTGTTCAGCCCCCACTTGCCAACCGACAACCCCCAGGGGATTGGGTACCATCCCAATATCCCGAACCCTTTTTCCCTTCAAAGCAACGACTTTGATAATTGTGCTGCCAATATCCAGAGCAAAAAAATCAGCCATATTACTGTGCTAGTTGAGAACTGGTAAATATTGCATGATCGAACAGATAGGGGAGCCTCTTGTTAGCACTCTGGGAATAGCTAATTTTTCTAGACACGCCGCCACCCTGAACATTCGGCCCAACCACACCCAATGCCTCGACTACCACTTGTTGCGCTGGTATATCGTACTGTGCATTTATACCAATGTAGCTATCGGCATAAAAATTAGTAATCCTCAACATTTTGGAGCCTTGGCTCAAATTTAATTGTGGAGTTTTGCACGAAAAACTTATACCGCTTAGAACTTCACCTGCTTCTCCCAACGAAAACTTGTTGCTAGTAGCACGAACATTATCACAATCAAAATTATAATAAGTCACTCCACTATTTACTCCATCATCCCAATAATCGGCAAGTTTGACAGCCGACAGACTTCCACTCGACCAATATACCCTAACTGGTTTACTCGGATCACTACTTGCCGTTTCAACCTGTATTACTTCGCTTTTTCCAATTACTGACCCAGTTACAAACGATTGAGCCTCTATCGGTTGATAAGTTGCTTTATAGCTAATGCCGCTATCGTCCTGCACTGTTAAACTCCCTTTTTGCAGCAACGCCTTCTCTAGGGCCGTCTCAGCTGCCTTAAAAGCCTTGATACTTTCGTTGGTCGATTCTTGATCACGAAAACCCGGTACTAGACGACTTGCTGCTGATATCGCCACAACTCCCACAAGGGTAAGCAACATTATCATCACTATCACAGCTTGACCAGTTTGGGCAGACTTACTCACGATTCTATTCTATATCAAAATTTCATTCTTATCACTTATCGAGACCTTCAATTTCTTGCCACTACCTGATACAAATAGCTCCTTGGTCCATAAACCACTAGCCCTGAATCATCTAACACACTCGCATCAAACGAAATCTCTATTCCATCCGGCTGAGCCGGCATACACGACCAGACCAATCGAAAGTTAGATATTGAAATGTCACTGCTACTAATTGCCCCTGAGTTCGATGCAACCCGACCATCAAGATCAACAGATAAATTAGTTTCGTTCCCATCCAAACCTATTACTAAAGCCGTTTTGGCTGTAACTTGACCTTGTGTTAAACAATCCTGTCGGTCTTTTACATCCCCAGTTAGATTGACAACGCTCTCAATAGTACCTTCCCGGAACAGACGGTTGATATTATCGAAAACCATTTTGCTTCCACTGTCCAGCGCACGAATATAATCTAATCGCTTCGAACCTTGTAGCGATTTTGAAATCATCATTGTTACTACACCAGTTAACAGACCCAAAATACTTATCACCGCTACTAACTCAACTAGGGTAAAACCAGATACCTTTCTCAATCTCAACTTATTCACTTTTTGTTAAGTTTGAACTAACCATTACACGCTCATCATTGCCGGCCTCACTCCAGTTTACGTTAACACTTACTTTTACCTCATTATAAATAGGAGGCGACCCCCCCTCATATTCATACGTAACTTCACAACCAAAACCACTAGGTACATCCAATCCGCATGGCTCAGTGACCAAACTAGAGGCGGGACTAAAAAAAGAGACAGGGTCAGAGTTTCGCACATTTCTGACCCTTTCCAACTCCGCTTCTGCCAGACTCGTGGCTGTCCCTCGATCCTGAGACACTCTACCTGTCTTCAGCGATACCGTCAATACCGACAACAAACCGACCACAGCCACGGCTAATATCGCTACTGCAGCCATTAATTCGATTAACGTTTGCCCTTTTTGTCCTTTTGCTAACATCCCACGTAAGTTTCTATTGGATCATCGATGATGCCATTACTGTTAATCGTTATTCTGTATTGGTTATTTGCTCCTCTACAATAATCAATATTTGTAGCAGTATCAGCGATGCCAGTCCGAGCTGAAAAAAATACCCTTCCTGTGGATACAATTCGCCCATCTACAATCTCAACTGGCAAAATACCACTGGGACCGCGTGTACCATTGTTCGCCACGTATTCGCTACTCACCTGATTCTCAGAAAAAGTCACCTCAAAACCCCTTAGGCCGACAAGAGAAATCACCTGAGGAACCTCCACCGTAACAACCTTTGCCCTAGCTCTACGTAGGTGCTCTACTATATTTTTAGATTCAGCTTGCGCCTGCTGCCTGTCTGAAAAACTATGATAGGCAACCAAACTCCCTCCTATAATTACCATAATAATCGCACTAGTAACCAGTAATTCGATCAGAGTGAACGCTTTGTTCATGGCTGTGTATACGAACACGTTCCATTACCAATCACTTCAAAAGTACAAGTTAGAGTGTACACAGTCGGGGAACTCCGGCTATATCCATAAGGATGTGCTGCTCCCTGCGGATCAGTTGGCACAACACTCAGTACCGTTTCGCCCCCACAAACAATAGGGGAGCCTGATACTACACTCGCCGGATAACTTCCATCTTTGGCTCGACACAATTCCAGAGCAGATCGAATTGTTTCCATATCAGCCTTTCTGCGAGCATCCCTAGCACTCTTTACCGAACCAGAATAGGTAACAATAGCTGCCGCCATTAACAAAGACATGATCGTAATCACTACCAATAGCTCTACGAACGTAAATCCTCTCTGCTGCTTCATTGTAAATTTTTTACGCAATAATAGGATCCGGAATTAACCATGTCACAGGATGAGTTGTTCGAATTCCCGGCAGTATTTCCACCCTCTAACAAGATTGGAGTACACAAACAATATCCTGTGCTAGAACAAGTTCCTACGTAGTCTGCACCACTAGGGTCCACTGGCCAAGCAGTGGCCAAAAAGCTAGCGGCATCAGTACAAGTACTCGGATAAACGTAACTATTTTGACTGTAATATTGCTCCAAAGCTGCTTGAATAGCCACCAAATCAGCTTTTCGCTTTGCATCTCTACCTCTCTTTTGGGTAGCTGAATAACTAACTATTCCCATACCTATAATCACTGCAATTATGCCAATAACCACCAATAATTCTAGTAAAGTAAAACCAGTATTTTTTTTCATGGTTGCGTTAGTAAATAATATTTACCCTTATCTGATGCACAACCATCCGGGTTAGCCGGTAAATGCGGGTCACCGGCATTTTCTAAACACGCTTTCAAGATGTACTCGAGTGAACTTGTTCGTAGATATTGATAATCTTCCCAAGAACCGGGCGAACTTTTTTCAATTGGGTCACGGGGCAATTCCTTAATGTAGGTCGACACTAGAGAACTTAGATTCTCTGGAAACGCCTGAGGATTCTGATCATTTTTGTACAGCTCCAAAGCGTTTTGTAGCTGCTTTAATTCGAACTTTCTTTGTGTATCACGCGCCCGTTGTCGCGCCTGCTGAAAATTAAAAGCCACAAGTGAAGTTAATACTCCAACAATTCCAATCACCACCAACAACTCAATTAACGTGAATCCTTTATCTTTGCCAATTTTTTTAATATCCATTTAAATTATTCAAATCCTGGTCCGCCGCCCTGGGGCGGGCTAGGGGAGACCGATGGGGATAATACCCCTGCTTCGGTCAATTGATAATTACACACAACCGAAGACCCAGAGCTGTTACACTGGCAGGTCTCTCCACCATTTAGCCCGCATATTGGAATATCACTAAAATAGTCCTTATCCTGAGTCACTTCCAAAACCGACATCAATACATAACTTTTTCGGTCTACCGAAACTTGATATTTATATCTAAGCAAGCTGTTTGGGTCACTGGGTAAAATTGGCATATATGTAGTTTTCTGTCCGTTGATATATGTAGAAAATCCGTGTTGCCCGTCCCACGCACAAGCTACCGGGAACCCATCCGGACTGTCGACACAACCGACAATATTTCCATTTTCATCGGAACTAGGATAAATTGAATAATCATTCTGATACAACTCCAATGCTCGAGCAATTTGGGCCAGATTTGATTTTCTACGTACATCTCTACTCCGTTTCTGGCTGGTCACAAATGCTCCCAACCCAATTGACGATAGTATACCGATTATTCCTATCACTACTAAAATCTCCACCATGGTAAAACCTCTATGAGATCCAGTCACACTACCAGCATATCACATAAGCGTCATGTACCAGCCCCATAGCCGCTCACCCCAAAGTAAGGCAACAGTCATGCCAAAAACTAGAAATGGCCCGAATGGTAAGGTTTGGCCAAACCGTTTTTTTTTAAGTATTATTAGACCCAGCCCCAGTACTGCCCCCGAAACAAACGAAACAAAAAAACCCACCAAAACTCCGGGCCAACCCAGGACCAAAGCCATGCTGGGGGACAGTTTTACATCTCCCAAACCCATACCCCTTTGCTTTGTTATTCGCCAAAGGAGAACAAAAAATAAACCAACCACAACAGCCGCAATTATCATATTAATAAAATCCACACGACTAAACTTTCCACCCCACAACAATAAAATCCGATAAAATAAACTTATAGTAAACAAAGACAAATTGACAGCGTCAGGAATTATACCAAAGCGTAAATCACTAACTACGATACCCAAAAGCAACATACCAACGACTAGCCAATAGAGGGGCTGAATTAATTGCCAAGGAGACCCTACCAGCTGAAAAAATACCCGTCCGCCCAGAAACCACCACACGAATAGTAATCCCGTCACCAATTCTACAATCGGATATTGCCAGCTAATTTTGGTTCTACAATAGTGACATCGTCCACCTAGCAACAGAAAAGAAATCAAAGGGATGTTGTATCGCCAACCAATCTGTTTCTTGCATTTTGTGCACACTGACCTTCCCGAAAGAGGGGACAATCCTTTCGCAGTCCTATAGATCACCACGTTTAAAAAACTACCCCACACTAGCCCAAAAACAAACACAACTCCAATTAGCAAAATCATTATTCATAGTATAGGCGAAACTTTATAAACCAAAAAGAGGGGCTCTCACCCCTCTGTTTTATTTCGTATTAACTCGGCAACCCTACATCGCACAGTAAAAACAAGTACCAATCGCACTAGTTCCAGCTGCCTTCAAAGCTGTCGTACAGGCCACTGTTTGCGCGGTTGTTTGGTCGACCCCTGCCTGATCAAATTTCGTATTTTCCTCGGCAAATATTGACCGACTTTGGGGGGCAAAACAAACGGAAACATGAGCTCTCGTTGGCGAGTTTATCCACATACTTGCCGCGGCTCCACCAAGAGCCTCAACAAAATTACTTTTTAACTCCCCATCCGCCTCGAGCAACGAAATACACGACGTGGCGGATCCAGTCATATGATTTGTCTCATCGTCAGCAGCAACGCCGGTTGGAATAGCACTTGCATTTCTATTTGCAGCGCCAAACAAGGCCAAGCAGTCTCCCGTACCTAGGTTATCCCAAGGCAATTCACCATGGGTAGCGTAGTATCTAACAAACGCAGTTTGTAAGGCCAACGCAGAAGACCGGGTGTTTGTATCCCTTGCCTTCTTTAGCTGTTCAAACGGATCTACAGCAGCAAGTACCCCAACCGCCAAGATGCCTAAAACACCAATAACTATCAGCAGCTCGATCATTGTAAAAGCTTTTGTGCTTCTCTTCATTTGTTGTTTAAACATTTGTTAATTTGTAACCCTTCTGGGCAATAGATATCAATATGATAGATCAAAACTTACTTGTCAAGTTATATATCGGCATTACCACTGCAAATACCATAAAAGCCACCCCAATTCCCAAAACCAACATAATCAAAGGCTCAACTGCTGTGGTTAATGCCTTAACTTTTATCTCTGTCTCTTGCTCATAGAACGTGGCCAGTTTCGATAAAGTCTCATCTACCTTTCCAGTCTGTTCGCCAACGGCTACCATCTGTCCCAAAATCCTTGGAAATTTTGTGCTTCGTGACAACGATTCTGACATACTCAACCCCTTTTCCACATGCTCTGCAGCCTCATATACTCCGTCGCGGAATACCCGGCTACTCATGGTGTCAGCTACGATTCTCAATCCCTCGAGCACGGAAATACCCGCGGTAAGCAAAAGACCCATTGTTCGAGCAAAGTCAGTGAGAATTATCGTGAACTGAAGAGGTCCAATTATCGGCATCTTGAACATTGCCTTTTCGATAATTAACCCACCCACATCAGTCTTAGCCCACTTTCGTAACCCCCAAACAACTCCTACCATCAAAGCCAAAGCAACTGGCCAATACCCTACAAAAAAATTACTTACACCAATTAAAATTTTTGTAGGCACAGGTAAATCGGCCCCAAAGTCCTGATACATTGCTGTCATTTTTGGTACCACAAATATCATCATCACAAAACCCACTCCCACCATCCCCAAAACAACGATAATGGGATAGATCATTGCCCCTTTTGTCTTCCCTCTAAATTCTCGTTGCTTTTCCAATGTATCCGCCAACTTCAACAGCACTTTGTCCAGTACACCCGCTGACTCACCAGCGCGGACTAGGGCCACATAAACTCGACTAAACACCGCAGGAAATTTTTCCATGCTCTCGGCCAAACTTCGTCCACCACTTACTTCGTCTCCCACTTGCCTAATTACTTTAGCCATGGCTGGTTTTGCCTGATCGGACAAAATTTTTAGAGCTTCGACTATTGACAAGCCAGATACCACCATAGTCGATAGCTGCCTGGTAAAGTTGCTAACGTCCTCTAGTTTGGGCTTACTAAACCTGGCACTCAACTCCGAAACTATATCGGGTGCGGCTTCAGATAGAGACAAAATAGTAAACTTTTGACTTATCAATATTGCCGCAGCCTGATTCAAATCGTTTGCTTCAAGCTCACCAGCAGAAATTTGATTTTCTTTACCCGATACCTTGTAATGAAATATCTTCATTTCGAAAGCAATCGACTTAGTACGGTCGGTCGAACCGCGTAGGTGTTTGCCACTTGTGGGTCAAGCAATCCTTTACCAACAAGTTCCGCCAGTGAATTCTCGAGTAAATACATTCCGAACTCGCCACTGGTGCTGATAATGTTATCAATCTGGTGAACCTTACTTTCTCGAATCGAATTTCTAACGGCGGGTGTTGCTACCAATACTTCTGTAGCCACCGCCCTTTTGCCGTCTAGGGTGGGAACAAGTCTTTGCGATAGCACGGCCTCTAATGTTGAAGCCAGTTGTGTTCTAACTTGATCTTGTTGATGCTCAGGAAAGCTGTCGATGATTCGATCTACCGTCTGCGAGGCCGAGTTGGTATGTAAAGTAGCAAATACTAGATGGCCTGTTTCGGCCAAAGTAATTGCCGCAGCCATCGTATCTGGGTCTCTCATCTCACCAACAAGTACCACATCAGGGTCCTCACGCAAGACACTTTTTAGGGCCACACCCCACGAGTTTGTATCTCCACCTAACTCACGCTGTGAAATAATTGACTTTTTGCTTTCATAAACAAATTCGATTGGGTCTTCAACCGAAATTATGTGTTCATATCTGTTTTGGTTTATTTCCTCAATGATCGATGCCAAGGTGGTACTCTTACCGTGCCCCGTTGGCCCTACCACTAAAATAAAACCTTGTCTCAATTGGGCAAATTTGTGACATATTGACGGTAAACCCCAGTCATCAACTGATCTAATTAACTTTGGTACCACCCGAAATGCCATGGCGTATGTGCCCTTTTGGGTATAAATATTCACTCTAAATCTAGCAACGCCGGGCAAATCAAAAGACAGGTCAATTTCTTTTTCCTTCAATAATCGTTCTTTTTGTTCTGCGTTGACGATCTCACCTATCCACCTTTCGACATCTTCAATCTCCGTCACCGAACCCTCCTCCCAACTTACTAACTTTCCATTCAACCTAAAAGTTGGAAGCGATCCAACCAAGATGTGCAGATCAGAACCCATTAGTTCTACTGTTTTCTTTAATAGGGTAATTACTGATCCTGTCATATTTGTGCCACTCTTAAAACTTCTTCAATAGTACTAATTCCTTCTAACACCTTCAAATACCCATCCTGTTTCATTAATACCATTCCGTCGCTAACGGCGGTCTTCTCAATGTTGTCGGCGTCCGAACGCTCCATTATCAATTTACCTATTTTTTCATTTACCATCAACACCTCATAAATACCGATTCGGCCCAGATAACCAACATTGTCACATTCTTCGCAGCCCTTACCTCGATATAGCAAAAATTCAGCACCATTTTTCTGAGCAGGCATGTTTTTTTCTTGGTTTGCGTTGACCCATGAGTCATACATGCTCCCCAAGGTATTTTTAATATCCTGAACTACTGCCGGCTCGGGAACATATGACTCTCTGCATGTCGGACAAATTTTCCCTACAACGCGCTGGCCGACAATCGCAGTTATCGAACTTGCCAACAAAAAAGGTTCAGCCTTCATATCTATCAAACGGGGAAGTGCTCCAGCAGCCGAATTAGTATGAACAGTCGAAAAAACTAAATGGCCAGTAAGTGATGCTTGAATAGCCAAATCTGCAGTTTCTTCGTCTCGGATTTCACCGACCATTATTATATTTGGATCCTGCCTCAAAAATGACCGTAGTCCAGAGGCAAAGGTTAACCCAGCCTGTGGGTTTACCTGGACCTGGTTTACCCCTGGCATTTGATATTCGACAGGGTCCTCCAAGGTTACGATATTTACCTTTGACGTGTTTATTTTTGTAAGCAAAGAATAAAGCGTCGTCGTCTTTCCTGAACCAGTAGGACCAGTAATCAACACTATACCATGGGGAACTGCGATCGCCATCTCCAAATTTTTCAATGCCACCCCTCGAAGTCCCAAATCCTGTAAACTGGGCACATTCGAAGACTTATCCAGCAAACGCATAACAATTTTTTCTCCGTGAATAGTGGGCAGCGAAGAAATACGCAAATCAATATCCCGATCATCCAAACTAAAAGTGAAACGGCCGTCCTGAGGAATTCTTTTTTCGTCAATCTTCATCCCCGAAAGGATCTTTATTCTTGAAATGACCGCCGCATGCAAATCTTTTGGCAACTCCAAACGTTCCTGTAAAATTCCATCTATTCGATATCTCACTCTTATACGATTCTCCTGAGGCTCAATGTGAATATCACTGGCTCGCGAGCGCACTGCATGTTCGAGGATTCTCGTCACCACCTGAACAACAGTCGGCTGTTTTATTACCTGCTCGTCAGATGAGACGACCGAAACTCCCCCTTTGGCCTTGTTAATATTTTCCTTACTTCCTCTAAGTACATCCGAAATATCCCCTGATAACCCTTGAGAATACTTTTCATTAATCAAGTCTTCTACTTGTCTGTTTGTAGCCATATATGGCTTAATTTTCATACCCACCTTTGTTGTCAAGAACTCGATTGTCTTTACATCATTGGGGTCCACCATCGCCACACCCATCTCATTTCTTTGCCTGTCAAAAGTAATCGGGAAAATCAACATCCTTTCCGCCAAAGCTCTTGGTACTAAATTCAGTGCCTCAGGGTTCATTGAAACCATTCTTTCGTCAAAACTCGGAACCCCCATCATCTCAGCTTTTACTTTTACTAGCTGCTCATCAGTCACACCTTTTTCCTTTACCAACTCCTCCACGGTACGCCCACCTCTGGCCAACTCTATTTTTATTTGCTCCGCCAACTGCTGATCCAACAACCCTGCTCGAACCAACTCCGTAAGCAAATTATCCTGGGCAGGAATCATAATTACAGTATACTCGACAATATGACTCCTATCATCATCCACTGTCATTATATTGAAAACCCCAACCAAATCGTCAGTAATTTTTTTCCGGGCATAGCCATATCTTCAGTTACCACCGTTGAAAACAAACTTATTTCGATCGACTCTATAAAAATTCTTCAAAACAAACTTAGCCTTTTAAACTCGAAGCTCGAACTAGAAATCCACCTAATTTACCCCGCCGATTTATTATCAATACCGGCACAAAACTCACTTCTCAAGTGTTTAGAAGAATGTCCAACCGAGAAATTGATTATCATGTTAACCACCAATCCACACCAACTACTTCCGACAATAACATCTCGCTGCCAACTAAAAAAGTATTCTAATTACGCCACCGCAGAAAAAATCCCAATTGATAAATATGTGCTACCAAAAACATACTCCGACGCTATCTCGTTAACTGATCTGATTCAGAAAACTAGCAACCCAGATGAACTTATTGAAGGTCTTGTTAAGAACTCTATTCCGGAGGAGGGGTTTCGTAAAAAAAATATATTTTTACACCTCCAACACTTACTAAACGATCTACAATCCAACGTTAACAAAAAACTTGCACTTGATACATTTTTTTTTCACATAGTAGAAAGTTTGTACGCTGCTTGATCGCTTTATAACCATCGATTACAATGGCACACGTGCCGGACCCAACCTATTCAGCAAAAGATATTACCGTACTTGAAGGGCTTGAACCAGTTCGCAAACGACCCGGCATGTACATCGGTTCCACCGACGAAAGGGGATTACACGAACTCCTTCGCGAAATTGTCGACAACTCACTCGACGAAGCCACCTCGGGCTATGCCAAAAACATATCGGTTTATCTGCACCAGGACGGAAGCGTTTCAGTAAGTGACGATGGCCGGGGAATACCCTTCGATCAGCATAGCTCAGGCGTTTCCGCACTCGAAATTATCATGACCAAGCTTCACGCCGGCGGAAAATTCAACGATACAGCTTACAAAACATCAGGCGGTTTACACGGTGTGGGTGCCTCAGCTGTAAATGCTTTATCGTCAGACCTTCAGGTAATTGTAAAACGCGACAACAAGATAGTTACTCAAAGTTACAAAATTGGCGTACCGCAACATCCGGTCCGGGAAATTTCCGTCGAACAAGTTAGAAAGATTGTCCCAGGTTTTCATCGAACTTTTCTCGAAAGCAAAAGTGGTACTTTTACAATCTTTAAACCAGATCACACTATTTTTAAACTTACTACCCAATACTCCTATAGAAATGTTAGACAAATGCTATCGTCCCGAGCTTACCTCGTGGCAGCCACATACTTGCATTTATTTCGCCAATCAGACCAACGCGAAAGCCATTTTTACTTCGAATCTGGTCTCAGGGCGCTATTATCACAACAAAACAGATCAAAAAAGCCTCTTCACGAAATGATCCATCTGACTGGAAAGGTTGATGGTGAATTCCCTATGGAAATTGAGGTGGTTATGCAATACACCGACTCATTTCAAGAAAACCTTTATAGCTACGCCAACACCATCAATACTCCAGA
Source organism: uncultured Pseudomonadales bacterium (assembly GCA_964487665.1). Taxonomy (GTDB): domain Bacteria; phylum Patescibacteriota; class Microgenomatia; order UBA1400; family MFAQ01; genus CAZARR01. Next base: position 30,563 of record CAZARR010000005.1, on the reverse strand, counting down.
TGGTGGTACCCACCTTACCGGGTTTCGTTTAGCCCTTTCAAAAGTTCTCAAAGACTATATTGTCAAAAACCAAATTACCTTAGACAGAGGCAAACCAGCAGAATTTACATCAGAAGACCTTAAAGAGGGACTTACCGGAGTAATTTGGTTGAAGATGAGTTCGTCTTTTATTCAATTCGAATCCCAAACAAAAAACAAACTAAACAACCCCGAGGCACAAACCGCAGTCTATCAAATTACCAAATCTCAATTAGACGAATACCTTGAAGAGAATCCTGCCACAGCTAAAATTATTATAGGAAAAATCTTCTTGGCTGCCAAAGCTAGGTTAGCCGCCAGAGCAGCCAGAGAAGCTGTGGTGCGAAAAGGCGCCCTTGATGGCCTCACTCTTCCAGGAAAATTAGCCGACTGTCAGTCAAAAGACCCCTCTCGCAGCGAACTTTACATCGTAGAGGGAGATTCTGCCGGTGGAAGTGCCAAACAAGGTCGGGACCGGGCCACTCAAGCCATACTGCCACTGAAAGGAAAAGTATTAAACACTGAAAAAGCACGAATTGACAAGATAATCGAGTTCGAAGAACTCAAAGACTTGATTGTCGCACTCGGAGTGGGGATGGGGGAGACCCTCAACATTGAAAAACTTAGATATCACCGAGTCATAATAATGACTGATGCTGATGTGGACGGTGCCCACATTTCCACTCTGCTTCTTACTTTTTTCTATCGCCACATGCGCCCGCTAATAGAACTCGGCCATATCTATTTAGCCGCTCCGCCTTTGTACAAGATTAGCTCAGGAAAGAATGAATCTTATGTCTATTCCGATCAAGAAAAAGATTCGGTAATTGTCGCCCTGTCCGAGTCAGAAAAATCTAAAGTTGGAATACAAAGATATAAAGGGTTAGGGGAGATGAACCCAGAACAATTGTGGCAAACCACCATGAACCCAGCCACCAGAGTCCTTAAGCGTGTCACCGTAGACGATCTCACCAAAACCGACGAGACCTTTACGATCCTCATGGGTGCGGAGGTCCCTCCTAGAAAAAAATTCATTCAGACTCATGCTTTAATGGCTAACCTAGACATTTAAAAAATTAACAAATATAATCAATGTATGACATTATTAAGCGACATACCAAGCAAAAACACAGACAATCTGTTTAATGTAGTCATTGAAATCAGCATGAACTCATCAACCAAATACGAGTATCACGATGACGTTGGTTCTATTGTCGTCGACCGTTTTCTTCACACAGCATTTTCATACCCTTTTAATTATGGCTTCATACCTCAAACCTGGAGTGAGGACCACGACGCTGTTGATGTCCTTGTCTTATCAAGCCAACCTGTCGCCACAGGAACAATAATTTCCTGCCGCATTGCAGGTGTTATTGAAACCCAGGATGAAGAGGGGATAGACCCCAAAATCGTTGCCTTTCCTGGTAAAAAAATCGATCCAATGTATGCCTCATATGACACAGTCGAACAATTACCGGAATATTTACGAAACAAAATCAGTCACTTTTACGAACATTACAAGGAACTCGAAAATAACAAATGGGTCAAAATAGCTGGATGGCAGAGTAGGGCAGTCGCCGAAAAGATTGTCGAGGAATCAATATTACGTTATCAACAGTCCCGCTAACAAACAATGGCTCCACTCCCACAAACTCCTGATCCCACCGATATTGGTCGCGTCCAAAACGTGAACATTATTCCTACGATGGAACAGTCATTTTTGGATTACGCTATGAGTGTAATTGTCGCCCGAGCTCTTCCTGATGTACGTGATGGGCTAAAACCGGTCCATCGACGAATTTTATACGCCATGCGCGAAATGAATCTAACCCACAAAAGTTCGTACAAAAAATCTGCCCGCGTGGTTGGGGAGGTCTTGGGCAAATTTCATCCCCATGGAGACCAAGCGGTTTACCAGGCGCTAGTTAGGCTGGCACAAACTTTTTCCATGCGCTATCCACTAGTAGATGGACAAGGAAATTTTGGATCAATAGACGGTGATTCTGCTGCTGCCATGCGATATACCGAAACTCGATTAGCTCAAATATCCGACACATTATTAGAAGATATCGATAAAAAAACCGTTAATTTTATCGACAATTTTGACGGTAGCCAACAAGAACCGACCGTATTACCAAGCAAATTACCCAACCTACTATTGATGGGATCTGAGGGTATTGCTGTCGGAATGGCCACCAAAATTCCTCCACATAACATTTCTGAAGTTATCTCAGCCACCATCTTTCTAACCGAAAAAGTAAAGGTATCACTAACAAATCAAGTATCCGACGAAAAACTAGAAACAGCCAAACCAGAATACTTGGTTGGCGAAATTGAATCAAGTTGCGAAATTTCAGACTTACTTCAATATATCAAAGGTCCAGATTTTCCCACCAAAGGAATTATATTTGATCAAAAAGAAATTGAACAACTTTATCTTACAGGCAAAGCTAACATCGTCACTAGGGGAGTGGCTGAAATCACCGAAAACAAAAGTGGCAGAATGCAAATTCTAATTACCGAACTACCATATCAAGTAAACAAATCACGTCTTATTTCTCATATTGCCGATCTTATTAAAAACAAGAAAATTGAAGGTATTTCTGATTTACGCGACGAGTCGGACCGTCAAGGTCTGACCATTGCCGTCGATCTTAAGCGGGATGCCAGACCAAAATCTGTTTTGAATAATTTGTATCAACACACCGAACTTCAGACTAGCTTTCCAGCCAATATGGTAGCCCTTACCTCCGCAGGTAGCCCACGTTTGCTAAATCTAAAGCAAATACTATTAGAGTTTGTGCGACATCGACAAATAGTAATTGTGCGACGTTGCCAATTTGATCTTAGACTCTCTCGCGACCGAGCTCACATACTCGAGGGACTTCTCAAAGCACTAGATCACATCGACGAAATCATTGAAACAATTAAAAAAAGCAGAGATACCGAAGATGCAAAAAATAATCTGGTGTCCAAATTTATGCTTTCATCATTGCAGGCGATCGCCATTCTCGACATGCAACTTCGTAAACTGGCCGCCCTAGAACGACAAAAACTTGAAGAAGAGTACAAGCAACTGGTTGATAAAATTGAAAATCTGATCCTTGATCTCAAAAACCCAGAAAGAATTCTAAATATAATTAAGGATGAGCTAGTTCAAATTAACGAACAGTTTGGTGACAAGCGGTTGACCAAAGTAGTCAAAGGTCCAGTTGGGGAATTCTCGGAAGAAGATCTAGTCCCCAACGAAGAAACAATAGTTACTCTTACTCAAAGTGGTTATATCAAAAGAATGTCGCCGGCAGCATTTCGAAGCCAACGACGTGGTGGCAAAGGAGTTAGCGGTATGACAGTCAAAGATACTGACGAAATCCGCCTCATCGCCAACTGCAGAACACATGACCTGCTCATGGCCTTTACCAACAAAGGCCGAGTCTTTTCACTTAAAATTTGGGAACTACCTGATGGATCACGAACCAGCAAAGGCCAAGCCATCGTAAATCTTATCAATCTCGAAGCTGACGAAATCGTACAATCTCTGCTAACTCTTGCAAATTCAGACCAACGCGAAAATGGTTTTCTTTTTTTCACTACCAAAAAAGGTGTTGTCAAAAGAAGTCAGCTCTCAAAATATTCAAATATAAAAAGTAATGGACTGATCGCTATTAAACTCAGCCAAGACGATGCTCTTGTTTGGGTAAAAAAGACATCTGGTGCGGATGACTGTTTGCTCGTAACAAAATACGGAAAATCAATCCGTTTTCACGAATCGGACGTTCGCCCTACAGACAGGGATACCATGGGTGTCAGGGGTATCTTGCTTACGAAAGAAGATTACGTCATCACCATGGAAACGTTTAGCCAAACCAACAACACCTCAGAAGATAAACGTAAAAAGATATTTCGTGACCTTCTGATTGTTACCGAAAAAGGAATGGGTAAGCGCACACCATTAGATCAGTATGGAGCCCAAAATCGGGGAGGGCAGGGAATAAAAGTTTGCGAACTAAGCCCGAAGACCGGCCGGGTAGCAGGAGCGATGTTAGTTTCCGAAAATTCCGAAGATCTGGTCATTACTACCAACTCAGCCCAGGCCATTAAACTACCAATCCGTAATATCCCAGTTCTTCAGCGACCTACACAAGGAGTTATCTTAATGCGCCTCTCAAAAGAGGACGACTCGGTCGTCGCTATAACTTGCACTGACAAAGCCAACGACGTTAAAGAATTATCCTCCTTAACCTAGATACTTTTCGTGCACCTTCTTTAGTTGTGGGTTGGTTACATGAGTATATATCTGAGTTGTAGATACATTCTTATGACCAAGCATTTCCTGCACACTCCTTAGGTCCGCCCCACGTTGTAGTAAAGTTGTAGCAAAACTATGCCGTATCACATGGGGGGTAACTTTTATCGGCACTCCAGCCTTTTTTCTATACTTCTCTACAATTCGTTGAATTCCCCTTACCGACAACCTTAATGACTCGCCTGCGGTCGAAGGGTCAGTATGTTTACCCGAGTACCGAATCCACAATGGTTTATAGTGATCGTTACGCATACCCAAAAATCTTCCCAGCCACTTCACAGCTCGGTCATTCAAAAAAACCACTCGGGCTTTTCTGCCTTTACCGATTATTCCGAATTCCTTCGTTTTCAAATCAATTTTCTCACGGTCAAGTTTGGCCAACTCGCTTACACGCATTCCCGTCGAAAACAATACCTCCAAAATTGCTTTGTCCCGTAAACCTTCAATGCTAGAAATCCCTGGTTGATCTAGCAGTCTATACAACATATCCTCATTTAAAAACTTGATAGATCTATCATCTATCTTCGGTAAATCAATTTTTTCTGGACTCAGCGCTTTATAGCCCTTTCTTATTAGATACTTCAAAAACGCTCTCAAGGTGATGATATAGTAACTTTGGGTGATAGGGGAGAGGTGCTCGCCCCGATCATTCTGAAACCGCGACAGATATATCCTATAATTCCTGACCATCTCATTAGTAAGCCGACGAATGTATTCTTGTTGGTAATTCTTTTCGAACCATCTACGAAAAAAATCTAAATAATGATGGTAATTTCTTATCGTGTATTTAGAATAATTTTTTTCTATCTCAATGTGATTTAGATATCTAATTACTAATTTTGGAAGGGTCACATCGCGATCTTCTCTATGATCTTTTTTCATACATTCAATCTACCCCAACCGCCGCGAAGATACAAGTTTAACAATTTACTGCTTTTTTCCGAGGCGTTTAAATGCCCCCAAAACGCCTTCTAAATATAAATATGACCTATCTATCACATAAATAAATGCGATTCAATATATTGAAGGAGCGAATCTCAACATGTTCTCCGTATCGAAAAATCAAACGGGGGAGGGGTTTCTATTTTGTGCCTAAATCTAGATTTTGTAACTTATTTTAACTCGGGAAGTATTACTTCACTTTTTTACGAATAATTTTATTTGCACGTCGTAAATGTTACCTTGTGCGACTAGGTTAATTTACACAAACATACTACTCTCTGAAACAAATTAAAGTAGAGTAGTGTACAACAAAAATTGACGAAGATATATTTAGTTCGTTACTAAAATAATAAACGACAATTACCAAGAGTGAAGGTAGCTCCCTCTACCGTGTTCTTGTATCTTTGGCGCACTCCACCCCGCAGACGCCGACACTATATCACATGACATCAATAGCGCTTACCTACTTCCTTTGCTAGTTTTCCACATTTGTGAAAAGAATCACCGAACGTGAAAACAATAATGTTATAGGGTATTCAGTTATAGGCCTATACTCTACTCTTGCTCAACGGATACTAATAATTTCTCCAACTGGCAGTTAAAAATACTCCAACAATAACCAAAACAAAAAAGACCATATATTCCGGATAATATCCTACAAAATATTTATTTGACAACCTCCTCTCGAATACCCCCAATAAGCAGTAAAAAGCAGACAACAGAATAAATGCCGAAACTAGTGGTTTTGTTGGCCAAAATGATATGACTCCAGTCACTTGAGCAACCAAAACCGAAATTAATCCTGCCAATCGAGCCTCCTCCTTTAAATTTGCCATACGAAAATTTATTGACCAAAGACAAAGGAAGGACAGTAAAAAAACTATCGGCAACACTACCAAAATGTTAGCGTAAAAGACCAACCTCAGACTAAAAATGACATTAAACAAAAAAATTGCCGATATCAAAGACATAATAAAACCCACAGATCTTGCCGCTCGAGCCAGCTGAATAGTCCTGATCGATGATACTGAAAAAATATTAACCGTCAGAAGAATCGCATAAAAACCTATCGCATAAATTGTCAATAAAACTGTCTTCACAATTAACCCAATAAACCTAGCCGTGTTAATATCAAATCGGGCTCCAAGTATGCTTGGAAAAACTTCGGGAACAAAAAAGAGGAATGTATTTACACCCAATGTATACAACACCGGCAGTATCCCCAACACAAACCACTCGACCCCCTTCAAATCGTCAAACAACACCCAGCAGGTCAAAATATATGCTGCCAAACTAGTTACTAGAACTGCAATAATCCGAAAATCGCCTGTTAACAAACCCCCAATGGCTGTAACAACTGTCAATACCAAACTTAAACTTACAAACCGAATTCGTTTATTCATATAAATAAAGAGTCACTTTATTGTTTTAAGTTTGACCACACCTCTACGGTCTCTTCAAACTCCTCTAGCGCACTTAACAGATTGATGCATGCAACTAAATCATTGCCTGACAAGTTTACAAAAACTGGCGGGTTAATTGACCTTAAGTAACCAACACTTCCTGGCCCACCCAACGACCCGCCAGCTTTTTCGAACATTCCCCTAATTTCCGATCCAGATCTATTTTTATTATCAGTCGTAATAGTAACCATAATTCCCACACCACCCGGACCATATCCCTCGTAAACAACTTCTTCGTTGCTGTTTTTCCCATCACTAATCCCCAATGCCTTGTCAATAGCACGTCGCACATTATCAGAAGGCATGTTCATCGTTTTTGCCTCATCCAATGCTGCTCGCAACGCGAAATTTTTACCAGGATCCCCACTTCCGAACTGTCTTACTGCAACATAAATCTGCCGAGCTAACTTTGTAAAGGTCTTCCCTTTTTTCGCATCCTCAATGGCTTTTTTGTGTTTTATTCCCGACCATTTTGAATGACCCGACATAAGCGTCTTGATTATAACAACAAATCACTATATATTTCTCCTGATGCAAGATATCTATATACTTGAAAGATTAGGCATCAAGGCCGCCTCAACTGGCGAATGGCAAGTAGCAATCGAAAATAATCAGGCAATTCTCGATCAGAGCCCCGACAACATTCCCGCTCTCAATCGTTTGGCGAAAGCATATATCGAGTCTGGTCAATTAAAAATTGCCGAAAACACGCTGCTACACATACTTTCTCTAGATCCCCTCAACAATATCGCCACTAACAATCTTAGCCGAGTCAAAAGTATGATCAAAACCAACTCCACACCCACTACGACTGGAACACCACACAAGCAAGTCGCCATTAGTTTTATCGAGGAACCCGGTAAAACAAAAATCGTTAAACTGGTAAAGCTCGCGGAGCCCAGCGTATTGGCCCAACTCTGTGTTGGTCAAGAACTTTCTGTAAAATGTAACGGCCGAATTGTCAAACTCGTAAACAATCAAAATCAATACATCGGAAGATTTACAGACGATTTTTGCCTTCTTTTGGGTAAATTAATTCGTGCAGGGAACAGGTATCAGTTTATGATCAAGTCTGTCGGCAGCAACGAAGTAGAAGTCTTTATTATCGAAATAAGGCGCGTCCGAAAATTTAAAGGTCAGCCTTCTTTCGAGACTCAATCTGTGCATATCCCCTCTCACCACAACCCAAACCTAAACGAAATTCCATTAGAAATATATGACGACAACTACCTTCCCGAGGAAGAATAAACAAAACTCCTTTTATTCCCTTCCAACCACGATATTAAAATCAGACTCCGTCGTTCCCCTTTTAACTCCCCCATCCCCCTTTTCACAACCAAGATAATCGAGCAAGTACCGATACGAGATATCCCTTTCTTTCTTACCATTTTTGTCACTATTTTGGGAAACAAAACAACCTCCACCCCCATTAGTACCTACACTCTCTGCATCAACCCTAATAACCTTGAAGCCAGATATTTCGAGCATTAACCCCCAACTTCTACCAATTCCCTCAACACCACTTGCGTTGGTAACATACACAGACGGCCTTGCCGATGCGATAGAATCAACATACCACCTTCTAGTTGCCCACAAACGCATTACTTCTGGGTCAATCTTCGTCACCACTTGTCCATCCGCCTGCTTTTCTTTCTTGAAGACTCGCTCAGATATATTAGAAGGAACAAATTGACATTTCGTTAGCATTTTGTTTGAAAAAACATACAAGGCCGCTTTTTTCCACAAACTAGCTCCAGCACTTTTCCTTGAAAACACCCAAAGCGAATTAGCCAAGTTCTCAGCATCAAAATCCATGCTCGAATTTGTCGCCAGAAAAACCACCTGAATAGGTATTCCAAACGAGCGGCTCGCTGCGTCTATCATGGTATCTCGACCCAACACACCCCCTTGTTCGTATTTCCGTGCCTCCCATAAGGAACTGAGGGCTATTTGGTTTCTTCCATTTCCCATTTCAACCACCAAGTTCATTGGTATGTCGACATACTCGCACAAGCCCTCGTTCTCTTTTAGCAATTGTAGGACGGCTCTTTCTTTCCCCAAAGTCATTATATTAATACCAAAATTCGAAAATAACCAATTATATTTTCTAAACTCCATTACTCCTCTGTAAAAGTAGAATAACACGACCAAACAAATCCACAAAACTCCCAATACCAAAACCCACCTCCTCATACTACCCCCCGATTTCTAGATCCATATTTTATTTTGATGTGGCCGTATAGCAGCCTACCAGCCGATTCCTCAACCAACACGACCCTATCAACGCCACTCTGTATCAATTGCTTTTTATCATCACTGGAGTGAGCCCTGGCCACAATATAGATATTAGGGTTTACCGATTTAGCAAGCATTACCGCTCTTTTGGCCAAATCTACCCCCGGAACAGTAATTACCAGCATTCGCGCTCGTTCGATACCCGCCGCATTTAAAATATCTCCCTCGACACAATCCCCATAGACTGAACTAATATTATTTTTTGAAAGAGTTTCAACCTCATCAATACTGTTATCAACCACCACCAGTTTGTCTGAATCAAACTGCTCTAACAACTTTTTAACTAAAAATCCTCCCATCCTACCGTGCCCCAAGATTATTATATGACCATTAATCATATACAGCTTTTCATGCCTACTTGGTCCCTCCAACCAGTTCTTTCCTCCCAAACGAAGCAGAACACCTTTCAGAATAATTTGTACCCTATATTCAGTCATGCCCAAAATTGAAGCCAACAACATACTTAGCACTACCACAGCCACCAACACTGACATACCCTCGTAATCTATTAAATTCTCAGACCAAGCTAAAGCACCAATCACAAAAGCAAACTCCCCGGCCCCAAAAAGACCCAATGCCACCCCTAGGCTAGCCTTGTAATACACACGCTGAAACAAGGTCAAGATAATTCCAAAGAAAAACTTTAACAAGCCAAACAGCAGTACAACTGCCATGATTAAAGCAAAATTAATTGCCATCACCCTGAACGAAACCAAGAAACCGATCGATAAGAAGAAAATACCAGCAAACAAGTCGCGTACCGGAGACAACCTAGCGAAAATTTCGTAACGCTCGCTTGTCTCAGATAACAACACGCCTGCCACAAAACCACCCAAAGCCATACTCAATCCGCAATACTCAAACAAAAGTCCGTAGCCAAGTCCCACCACGACAGACAACATTACTAACGCCTCCATTCCACCAACTCTTGCAAAATAATCAAACAGAATCCTCCCGTATTTTTTAAAAATTACAATCGCCACAAACACAGCGGTAAGACCGAATAACCTTACACTATTATTTCCGGATAATAATGACATTGTTAATAATATGGGAATTACCGCAACATCTTGGACCAACAGCCATGACGTCAAAATTTTTCCCTCAACGGAATCCAATTTTCGCCGATCTACCAGCAATTTTACCCCCAGTGCTGTCGAACTTATTGACAATGAGCCCGCAAACACCATGCTGGGAACAAAACCCAAACCTAAATACAGTAATAGGATTATCCCGATAACAAAACACCCAACCATTTGGATTAGGCTGCCCCACCACCCTACTCCACCAAACCTAGTAAGATTTTTTACCTCAAATTCAATTCCCAATAAAAATAACAGCAAAGTTACTCCGATTTTTGCGAACTGGTCTACAATACCAACGTCAAACCCCACCAACATCAAGTCAGCAAAATACTTCAGTAGCATCCCCATAGCTAAATACCCTACCAAGGCGGGGACCGAAATCTTTTTTGCTATTGTTAACCCGACAAGTGCAAAGAAAAGCAACAGAAACAAACTAATCAAAATTTGATTGCCAACCATCTATTTCATTCTAGCATCGACAATATCTTTTTTTCTTCCTTATCGATTGGGGCCTCGACCAAAATAGATTTACCGCCAAGACTATTTAGCCCAATTTTACTTGCATGTAAATAATGATGGCCGATCAATTTGCGGTCTTCATCCGACTGACGCCTACTTAAATATACGGCGTCTCCAAAAATTGGGTGCGACAAACTCGCCATGTGGACCCTTATCTGATGTGTCCTTCCTGAAATAGGTCGTAACTCTACCAAACTCACCGGGAAACCGCGTATTTTTCCAGACTTGATTACTTTCCAACTCGTACTAGCCCTTTTACCATCATAACCAATCTCGAATTTAATCTGTCCACCTTTTTTGTTCCGTCTCAAAGGCAGATTTACCGAACCAATAACTGGATCTAGCACACCATGCACTAGTGCTAAATACACCTTTCTAATCTTTCTTTTTCTAAATTGATCCATAACAAAATTCATACTAGCCTCGTTTTTGGCAAAAACCAGACAACCTGTAGTTTCTTTATCAAGCCTATGACACATCCCAACTCTGCTACGGAAAAGTTTACCAGTACCATCGGTATTTACCATACTATTCTTTTCGACCCAGCTTTGGATACTCATTTCTCCTCTTCCTATTTTATTCACACTATAACCAGCCGGTTTGTTGAATACAATCAAATCGTCACTTTCATACAGGATCTGAATCTTTTTTTCCACTCACCAATATTAACATCACTCCTATTGAAATTAATATATCGGCGAGGTTCACCCATAATATCCCAAGTAGGTTTATATAATCCCGCACACTTCCCAAGACAAATCTCGTTAATAAATTTGCCAAACCTCCCGTCCACAAAAAAAACCAGCCCCTGCCACCAGACAAAATCCATCGGAAGACGATCAACATAACCACGATCCCCAAACCGGCAACCGTCTTATTCCAGATTACCCCCAGCCCAAAAGCAATCCCCCGGTTCGAAATACCCACATCTTTTGAAAAAAACTGCAACTGCAACCCGAACTCGATCAGCACAAACATTATTGCCCAAAACAACCTAGACCAGTTTACTTCCTTTTTTCGCGCTTTTTCTCGCATTCTACACACAAATCTGCTGTAGGATTAATGGCCAGGCGATCGGTATCAATCATACTTCCGCACCCCTCACATATTCCGTACGTTCCCAACTTCATCTTGGTTAACGCTTTTCTTATAGATATAATCGCCCTGCTGGCCTCCTTTCTCTCCGCACTCACTTGATCATGGTTAATTATCTCACTCACCTCTGTGTCTATCGCCGGATCGTCCTCACCACCCCACTCATTTTTGTAGGGATCATCTTTGTCGCGCTTCTTTTTGACTTTAACAAGTTTCTTCTTTTCACCTAATAAATAATTCCTCAGCGGACGAAGCAGATCGGCGGGAAACTTAATTTTATCCATATACTTATGCGAAGTTTACATTACCTTACCGGTTATGTCTACGTAAACTTTTATACGATTGCCTTAGGTCATTTCCTATCTTCCGCCCAGACCGAAGGTAAATTAGTATTATCGACCCAACTACCATTACCCAACCGAATACCACTCCAACCAACGAACCCGGCAATATCAAAAATCTAAGACCCACGAGGAACAGTGCTGTTCCTACTACAAAACCACTCTTGGCTGATGATTTTCCGGCTCTGTACCACATAAATGTTCGATATATCGTCTCTAGTCGCCACAGGATCAAAAATCCGGTTAGGAAATATAGTGCCAATAACAAAAATCTGTCAATCGCAAATCCAAAATTCCCTATATACAAAAAAATCCTTGCAGCACCTGACCAAAAAAACCCTAAATATTCCCAAGCTAAAGCCAGTATTCCGCCCAAAACCATCAAGTCCAAAACATCAAACAGTTTCCTCTCCTCTCGAAAGGACAAGAAAGTTGCGCCAGTTAACACCCCTCCGATCAATCCTATTTCTATAGAAGCATTTCTCAAACCCAGAAAAAAAGCCGCTCTCATTATCACGACCACTGCCAGTAAACTGATCACTCCACTATCGTAAACAGTTGCCAGGCTAAGATGTTCTTCTCTAGCCTTTTTACTTACCACGAATATTCCCCACAAAAACGACAACACCGCAAACAAACCCGAGCTATAAATTTTTACTGTACCCAGGTCAAGTAGTACCGGCCAATTCATTGTGTCTATAGTATACTAAAAAAACATGCTCTCAATCGCCCACGCTGCCACAGGAGCCTTAATATTTTCCAAATTCAACCCATTACTTGCCGTCCCGCTGACACTGACCTCGCACTATCTTGAAGACTATATTCTCCACTGGGACGTAGGACAAGGCCTTTCGAAAAAGCTCAAAAGTAAACGTGCGGCATTTTTACAGGAGATATTTATCGATTTACCAGCCTCAGTTTTGCTTGTCTACCTATTTTTTAACTACAAACAACCATTCTCAATTCTCCCCTGGCTTGGTTGGTTTTTCGCTTTACTACCTGACTTTCTCGAATTTCCCTTTCTGTTCCTTGGCTGGAAGTTTTTTCCCATAAAAGAGCATGCTAAATTTCACAAGTTTTTCCACCGCTCGACGCCACAAATATTCCGCGGTCTGATTCCGCAGATTGTCACCATTGTTCTGGTTTACATTTTGCGCTAACCTTCGTTGACTCGACCAATGTACGTCCCCTCTTCTGTATTTACTTTGACTAACTCGCCAACCTGAACAAAAAGGGGGACCATAATCTTTTTTCCACTTTCCAGTATCGCATTCTTCATCACGTTGCCAACACTATTACCTTTTACCCCGGGCTCCGCTTCCACTACTTTTAGTACTACAGAGGCAGGAATCTCAACGCCAAGAACCCTATCCTCCCAATAAAGGACCCAGGCCTTTTCCCCCTCAACCAAATACTCAACATCAGGTCCACAAACCTCCACGGGAATTTCCACCTGCTCAAAGCTGATTGGGTCCATCAAAAATAAGTACTTCTCGTCTTTATATAGATACTGAAGATGTTTTTTTACCAGAGTAATGTCTTCAACTCTGTTTCCTGAAATAAAACCTTTGGTGACTATAGCCCCTGTAAATAAATTTTTTGCTTTAACTTTAATAGTCGCATTACCCCTCCCCATCTTGGTAAAGTCATACTTCATCACCTTGAACGGGGCACCTCCATCCACGAAAGTTACTCCAACCTTTAGAGCATTAACATCAATCATAAATATATTTTACCTCACAGATGCTAAAATAGCTCTGCTTGCCGAGGTGGCGGAACTGGCAGACGCGTAGGTCTCAAAAACCTATGAGGCTCAAACCTCGTGAGGGTTCGACCCCCTCCCCCGGCACAAGTTTTCAAAAACACTAAATTGCCAATGAAGTACCACCCCACTGTCTCAACCATTGTTAAGCTACTCAAAAATAATAACTGCTGGTTCGAAACTTTTGAACACGAACCGGTAAAGACCAGTCTCGAGGCATCAAAAGTCAGACCAGACTATTCGATTAGTCAGGGCGCCAAAGCTATGATAGTCAGAATCAAATTTTCACCGCTGAACCAAAAATTCGCCATGTTTGTTCTTCCTGGTGATACTCGTTTTGACAACCGTAGAGTCAAATGCCTCCTAGGTGCCAAAGATATTCGGCTAGCAACCCCAGAAGAGGTTATCAACCTGACCCACGGAATAGAACTAGGTGGCGTACCTCCATTTGGTAATTTGTTTGGTTTAGAAATAATTGCAGATCAAACGCTATTCGAACACAAAACCATTATTTTCAACGCCGGGGACAAACGCTATTCCATTGCCATGAAATCAGTCGACTACCTACGCGTCGCACTCCCAAAAGTATCCTCGATAATTGCAGACTAGTTCCTACCCCGCTCCGCACCGTAAAACCTAATTCTGTCTCCACGGAAGTGCAATTCAATAGTTCTCAGTGGACCATTCCTGTGCTTGGCAATGTTCAGCTTGTAATCCTCCAAATTTTCTTCGTCTGGCTTAAACAAAAACATCACCACATCAGCGTCCTGTTCGATGCTGCCCGATTCTCGCAAATCAGAAAGCTGAGGAATTTTTTCTCCTCTACTTTCTACTGCTCGTGATAACTGGGACAATGCCAAAACCGGAATTTTTAATTCACGAGCCAAATTTTTCAGCCCCTGTGATATCGCCCCCACCTCTTGAACTCTACTTTCGTATTTTCCGTCGCCAACAGCTAATTGGAGATAATCAACCACCAATAACTTTATCCCAGAATCAGACTGTAACCTTCTTGCTTTTGTCCTCATCTGTAATATAGATTGCCCGGGCGTATCATCTATAAAAAGTGGCGAGTCAGCCAGTACCCCCATCGCTTCGGACATAGCCAACCAGTCGTCATCTTTCAGATTACCTGTTTTCATCTTCCATGCGTCAATATTCGCCTGGGCCACCAACAAGCGATCCACCAATTCCAAATTACTCATTTCTAGTGAAAATACGCCTACTGGAATCTTTTTCTCTACGGCAGCATAGTGAGCAATGTTTAGCGCCAGACTTGTTTTCCCCACTCCAGGTCGCGCAGCTAATATAATTAAGTTACTCTCTTGCATACCCGCCAAAGCGTCGTCGAGGTCGGTAAAACCCGTGGGAATCCCCCGCAGCCCCCCACCAGATTTATGCAGCTCATCAAGCCTATCAAAACTTTCCGCCAAGGCATCTTTTATCGCCACAAACCCCGTGTTGACATTTTTTTGACTGATTGAAAACACCGACTGCTCTGCCCTATCCAATACCTGATCAAGATCACTCCCTTCGTCGAGGACCATCTCCGTCAGATCGGCAGCCAACGAAACCATTTGGCGTTTTACATAGTTTTCTTTAACTATCTTGGCATACTTGCCTACGTGCGCGGTAGTTGGCACGCCACCGGCTAACTCCGTCAAGATCGATACACCACCAACATCCTTTAAGACTTTATCCGATTTTAATCTGTCCCCCACTGTCACCACATCTATCGGGTCACGATTTTCATAAAGTACTTTGATAGCCCCAAAAATTTTGCCCCTAGCTTGATCATAAAACATGTCAGCCGAAAGCTTGTCTATTACCTCTACCACCGCGTCTCGGTCAATAAGAAGCGCTCCCAACACACTCCTTTCCGCCTCGTCCGAATGCGGTGGAATCCTAATAGCCATACAAAATATTAGACTTCTAACACTTCAACAATAGTATTTTCGGGTAAAGAGTCCGCACTTACTTTTAGTTTTTTCTCGCGAACTGGGTCTTGAACACCGTAAATCTTCAAAAATTCGTCAACAGTATTCATCTCAGAAGCGCGTGGCAAAACCAGACCTTCGACTTTGTAATGCATTGGTACCACTATTCCTGGATCCAGCTGGTTAATCACCCCCACAGCCTCCTTAATTGGAATTGTATATATACCACCCACTGGAATCATCAACACGTCCGTATAACCAATCTCTTCGACTTTCTTGTCTGACAAAGAATGTCCCAAGTCACCCAGGTGTACCACAAAAACTCCATCTATTCTCACTACACAGACTAAATTCTTTCCGCGCTCATCTCCTTCTTTATTATCATGAAATGTGTTGACCATCCTGACCTCAACCCCACCGATTTCATACTCGCCCGGCCTATCGATAACAAATGGAGCTTCCCGTCCTGTTGCCCCAGAAACTACCAAACTACAATTGTGATCTTCATGTTGATGAGAAATACATACAATATCGGCATCCTGTTTGGGAAGTCCCAATCCCACCACCTTGGGATCAAATGGATCAATTAACACCGTTGGTAATTTGCCTGATTTTATCTTAAAACACGAATGACCCAAATAAACAATCTCGACCATTGCCCTTATCTTAGCATACACCCAGTTGAATTCGCTCCCATAAACTGTTATCTTTGCGCTTGATGCGTAAAGAAATAGTTTTCGCAATTGTCATAGGCGCCATTCTTGGAACTGTAATACTTTACGGTCTAAAGATTGCAAAGGAAGCAACGCAAAAGGCAATTACCACTAACCTTCCCAAGGCAACGGAGCAAACAAGCTCTCTGGCCACAGTTACTGCCGCCCCCACACCACCCACGGCCAAACTAACCATTACCTACCCCCAAGATCAGTCGGTTTTGTTTGAAAAAAATATCATTGTCAGAGGAAAAGCGCCTGCGAACAGCGATCTTACAGTTATATATGAGGGCTCGGAGACAATCGTAACTTCGGACAACAAAGGTAACTACGAAACTAATATCAGCTTGGTTGGTGGAGAAAATGAAATTAGAGTCACGACCATTATTGGCTCCACTCAAGAGGATCAAACGGTAACGGTTATTTACACCACCTCAACTTTATGAAACACCTGACTAACATTACTACCATTATTATTTTTTCTTTCCTATGTCTCAGTCATCAAATAATCACATTTGCGGCCACCACTCCCGAGGCAACAAGTAGCCAAGAAATAACCAAGGAAGTTGTCGACAAAATTAAAGACACTATCGACAAAAACGCCCAATCTTCGGCTGTGGCCATAAGCCAGAACCTAATTGGTGTTGTAACTACCGTTGATTCAATCAACAGTAATAATTTGCTGGTCACAACTAAGAAGAATGAAAACCTACAAATTGCTATTCAAAACTCCACAACTATTCTCGATAATAACAAAAACATTACTATCAAAGACCTATCACTAAACGGGAAGATAATTATCATTGGTGAACGCCAGATGGGTTCGGATATTGTTATTGCTCGTCGCATTATCAACATTGGCCAACCCTCGGTTGCTATCGCCACACGCATGCCTGTATTTGGTACTGTAACCACAGTCGATACCAAGACACGCGTTTTTTCTATACTCCGCCCGGACCAGACAGAGATAAAAGTTATCTTTCCTAGAAACTTTACTCCAACAATCAATAGTTCCACGACCTCTAGCAAAGTTACTGCCATCGTAACTAGCGACAGCAAAAATAAGCAGTACACCCTTCTCAAGGCCAAATTTGACAAATAACGGTCAATTGCCTAAAATACTCGCCACAACTTAACTAAATGCGCTATTACCGGAGTCACGACCCGGGAGCAGCTGGCAAAATACCAGACGGAACGACTTGCAGCCGTAAAAAGACAAGCACCTGATGTCAGGCACAACCTAGAGTCGGGACCAAGCGTTCAAGCCCCCATAAGGCTTGAAAAAGAAGATGGGACCGCGGGCGGTCTTTTTTTATGGCTTAACAGCCATCAAAAACCCTCGTTCTTCACAAGTAATTTTTATTAATTACTTTTGGAACGATGAAGAATAAAGAGACAGTAAGCTACCCCACTCGTGGCCAACTTGATGACCTGAGAAGAAAGGCCGACTCGTTAGGGTACCAGACACAAATTAACGCCGATATCAATCTATTGGGACAAGCGCTCAGCCGCAGCTTGGCTCCGTCAAAAACGGAAAGAGTATTGTGGAAAGAACTCAGGGTTGCCCGGAAACGTCAAGCCCAATGGCGTAGCGCGAACAGGTCAAGGTTTAAAGAATCGATGTTTATCCCTGACGGTTTAGGTCTAGAGAAATTACAGATGGCAGCAAAGCTTTTTGTCTGCCTAAAAGAGCGAGGTGCAAGCTATGGCGATTACGTTTTCAACTTTGCTTTTCCTGAAAAGACTACCGAATACCCGGCTACGATAATACTCCCCACCAATTTTCCGGAAAAAATTTGGTATCTGGCTCAAGCACTTGAAGAAATGCCCCTAGGTTTACCAATGGCTCGCGTCGACGTTATCCGACAACCTGACAATAGAGTCAAAATAATCGAAATTAATCCGTGCTGGGTCGACAATATCGGAGCCCTCCAAGCCTTCTACGATATTTATGGCCTTGGTAGTTTTACCAAGCCCATCAAAATTTTTTCTGAACAATTGGCAAACGCCAAATCTCGGGGACCAATTGGTCTTGCCTACTGTGACCAGACTACCAGCTGTCAACGTGATGAAATCTACTGTCTTGCCGCTTATCTCGAGGCTACATCCCGCTTTACCCAAGTAGTTGTTAGCCCCTTGAGGGATTTAAGATTAGCCGATTCCGGTTGTCTTGTTACAAAAAGTAATATTGTGGTATCAACACTCTATTTCGACGGTTCGTTTACAATGACTAACCAATCTGCCGGAGAACAAAAGGCAGTCGAGGCAATAATTCAGGCCCAGCAGCAAGGGTTACTTTTAGCTCCGTCCCAATTCAGAGCACTAGACCAAAAGGATTCGCTGGAAAAACTCTACAGATTAGCACCTGACACATTTATCAACACCTCGACAGCTCCACCACAAACAAGCCTCCCAGTAGTCGCAAAACCCATCAGTTCTGAGTCACTCAATGGGGTCAGAATACTTGAAACAAAAGATGAATTTTCGCTTCTTAATGATCCGAGCAAGTATATTTTTCAACCCCTTACGGTTTCTACAACTCAGGGTCTCGTTTGTGTTGACAATAGGGCCAGACGCATTACCCAACCAGACGCTCTATTTGAAAAAATTTGTATTTGGATTTCTAGCAAACAAGTTCTTGGTGTTATGGCTACATACGGCCAAACACCACTAATAAACGATGCTGGTTTCAACTTACCATTGAGATGGAAAGAGGTATGATAAACAAATTACTGATATTTGATCTTCAGGGAACTCTCGTGAAAAACATGAGACCGCCCACTCTTAATGGGAACAGAGATAGTTTGATAAAAATTCAGGAAAAGGGTTATCTGTTATCAGTTTTTACTGGGGCAACACAATCCGAAACAATTAATATCCTGAGCAAACTTAACATCTTGAACACAATTATTTCAAAAATGTTTGTGGTTACATCAGGTTCACAACTTCCAAGTAAACCGAACCCGGCTGCAATACAATACTTAATTAAAATATCAGGTTCCTTGCAAACGTACTATTTGGGCGACACCAATAAGGATTTTATAACCTCTAAAAACGCTACGGTTCCATTCATCTATTTTGGTAAGCGTAGGCTCGGAAAATTCCAGGTTCAAAACCTCGATGATTTAGCCTCAAATGATCTTCTAGGTTAATAATTATTTACTTGCTAGAATTATACTTATGAATCTTCCACAAACGCTCAAGGGCTTTCGCGACTTTCTCCCCCAGGAAGCCCTCAAACGAAAATGGCTCCGCGACAAAATCGCCGGAATTTTCGAACTTTGGGGTTACGATCCTATCGAAACGCCAACCATTGAACCACTAGAGCTTTTCGCCGGCCAGATTGGTGATGATGAGAAGCTATTCTTTAAATTTGAAGATAACGGCGGTCGTCAGGTGGCTTTACGTTATGACCAGACTGTCCCCACCTGTCGGGTTGTTGGCCAATACAGTCAATCCCTGCCTATGCCCTTCCGACGCTACCAAATTCAACCTGCGTTTAGAGCCGAAAACACACAGCGAGGCCGTTATCGAGAATTTACACAATGTGACGCGGATATCTTTGGTGTTAGTTCCCCTATCGCCGACGCAGAAGTAATCGCCCTTTCACTAGATGTCTATCGTCGCCTTGGATTTAGACAAGTCCAGGTTCTGGTCAATGACAGGTCATTGTTATCTAGTCTTCCCTATTCAGCTATCGTTTCATTGGACAAACTAGAAAAAATCGGCGCTAGTGGAGTTATCGAAGACATGATAACTAAGGGTATCAGCCTAACAGAAGCTCAAAATTTTATGGAAATTGCGAAAAAACTTAAACCTAACCAAACTATCGAGATAATTTTTAATTATCTCTCCCAATCTGGATTTGACCCATCTTGGTTCCGTTTCGAACCCACTTTGGCACGATCCTTCTCTTATTCCACTGGTCCAATTTGGGAAGTGACTATTCCAGGATTCGAGTCTGGATCAGTATTGGGTGGTGAAAGATTTGATAATTTAGTAGAAAAAATTTCAGGGCAAAAAATTCCCGGTACCGGATTCGGAATAGGCTTTGACCGTACTTTAGAGGCGGCTGACCAATTCGGCCTTTTACCAAATAAAAAAACCAATAGTAAAATATTAGTCACAATTTTCTCCCCGGAATTACTCTCGCTAAGTTCACAACTGGCCAGTAACTTTCGCGCTAATGGAATTAATTGTGAGCTATTTCCCAACCCAAGTTTGAAAATCGACAAACAGCTCAAGTATGCCGACAGAAAGAGCATACCATTTGTCGCGATTGTGGGACCTGACGAACTGGCTAATAATTCCATGGTAATCAAAAACCTGACCACTCGTGAGCAAAAAAGTTATCAACTAGACGAGATCGATAAACTGCCCGATGTCTTCTACAATTAACTCTCCCATTTCACGATCGTATGCGTTGCTCCTTATTTCCGCATTTCTTTGGGGAATTGCACCCCCAATTATTAAACACACCCTTAATTCGATTTCCCTTTCATACTTTCTTCTTTTTCGATTCGCAATTGCCGGTATGGTGACTCTTTATTATTATTTATTCCTATTTAACGGACCAAAATTAAGACTTAAACAATTACCCCCACTAATATTATTAGGTATCCTTGGTATTCCGCTTTGTTTAATTCCATTATTCCTAGGGTTAACACTCACAAGCTCTCTTGAGGCAGCAATAATTGCCGCCTCTAGTCCACTACTAGCTGTTGCAGCTAGCAGTCTATTTCTAAAAGAACGCATTAATAGAAATGAGAAGATCGGGCTGGCAATCGCCACTGTAGCTACACTAGGTGTGGCACTTTCACCGCTAATTATTGATGGACACTTTTATCCATTGGCCATCAAATCTCTTGCCGGAAACATACTAATTATTCTTAGTAACATTTTTTGGGTCGCATATTTAATTTATGCCAAAAAAATCAAACCCGATTCTACTCACGTGAGTCTAGTTTCATACCTAGTTAGTCTTCCTATCTTTGCGGTCTTGGCCTTGATAAACGCCTTCCCAGCTTCTACCCCGCTTAACCTTGACAACTTACTTATCTCTGTTCCTGGAATTTTGTATATGGCAATTTTTGGCTCTCTAATCAGTTTTTGGGCACGCACCGAGGGGCAAAAAGCTATTCCCGCCTCTAAAGCCGCCATTTTCACTTACCTTGAACCTGTTTTTACAATTCCTCTCGCCTTTTTCTGGCTAAAAGAATCAGTATCTTTGTTTACCATGCTTTGTTTTGTGGCCATTATTTTCGGGGTATTTTTCTCCGAACGCAAACCCCGTGTGCTATAATTTGACCTCGTGAAAGCCAATACTCACCCCCAATACCACACCGATTGTGCCGTCAAATGTGCCTGCGGTAACACTTTTGTCACCGGTTCCACTTTACCAGCAATAACCGTAGATATTTGCTCCAAGTGTCACCCTTTCTTTACTGGAGAATTGAAGTTTGTCGACACTCTGGGCAATGTTGATAAATTCCTCAAAAGGCAAGCGGCTGCTGTCAATTACACAAAAAAGAAAAATCAGCGCAACGCTCCCCAACCAGAATTTCACAGCCTCAAAGACATGCTTACCTCCGCCAAGGTGCAACCCAAGTAAGTTTCCCTTACAATCAAACTAATCTATGATTGACTACCTGCAACAGGAAATATCTCGCTTGCAAGCCGAGATCGCTCGAAATCAGTCTCTACTTAAGGATACCGAATTTGCTAGTCTTGCCACAGAAGAAATTGCCCGTTTGCAAAAACAAATCGAACAACTACAACAGGGGTCTCAGCCCGCCGTTAATCAATCTGACGACAATCAATCTGTTGACGCGTTAACCACTCGTTACCCTGCCATACTGGAAATTAGGCCAGCTACTGGAGGAGACGAAGCCAAAATATTTGCTAGCGATCTAATGCGAATGTATCTTCGCTTTTGCGAAAAGCACCGTTTTGTAACCGAGCTACTGGACGAAAACATATTCAAAATTAGCCAGGGTTCAAAAACTGACTGGCCCGACTCACCGTATGACACATTCATTATCGAGGCAGGTGTCCATCGTGTTCAACGCGTTCCCGAGACAGAATCTCAGGGACGAGTCCACACCTCTACCGCCACCGTAGCCGTACTTCCACAAATTAGCGCCAAATTACTCGAAGTTGTCGAATCTGATTTAGAATGGCAGTTTTCTCGAGCCGGCGGCCCGGGGGGTCAAAACGTCAACAAAGTCAATACCGCCGTCCGGTTACTTCACAAACCAACCAATATCATAATAAGTGTCCGTGAAGAGCGAAACCAATTTCGTAACCGCGAAATAGCTCTTGACCTACTTCGCTCAAAACTATGGGAAATGCAGGACTTGGAACGCCAGAAAACAATTCAACAAGGTCGCAGCGCCATAGGTTCGGGTATGCGATCAGAAAAAATTAAAACTTACAACTTTTCTCAAAACCGACTCACTGACCATCGCATAGATAAAAGCTGGTACAGTCTCAAGGAAATCATCGAAGGCGATCTTGACCAAGTCTTCCTCGACACTACTCAGCTACTTTCAAAGTAACTTTTACTTCTTTTGTACTCCCATCCCTCCAATATTCGACTGTAACTACGTCACCCACTTTTTTCTTGGAAATAGCCCCCGCCAAACCTCCCTTTATCTCCCCCACCCTTGTTCCTTCAACAGAGACCAAGATGTCACCTTTTTCTATTCCAGCTTTTTCGGCCGATGAGTTTGCCACCACTTCTACTACATAAGCTCCCTCGGGTAATTTGTTAAGTAATGCGGTCTCTCTATCTATCATCTGGTACCTTACCCCAAAAAAGGCACGGTTAAATTCTCCACTCTTGGCGAAATTATCAATTGATTCCTTGACTACATTAATAGGAATAGCAAACCCAACACTTTGTGCATTTCCCGCCATTGCCGCGTTTACCCCGATCACTTGCCCCTCAGAATTCAACAACGGACCACCCGAATTACCAGGATTAATAGCCGCGTCAGTTTGGATTATATTGTCCAGCTGTTCGACTGACTGCCCCAGTCCATCTCCAGCAGTTATGCCTCGCCCTAAACCCGAAATTACTCCCTGGGTTACTGTGTGCCGAAATTCGCCTAAAGCAGTCCCAATCGCCACCACATATTGCCCCACTTGCAAAGTATCGGAATCCCCCATCTCGACACTGTCAAAAGTTTTATTTCCACCATCAATTTTTAGGATTGCCAAATCATTTACAGGATCACGGTAGATGTTCTTTACTTCGTACTCTTTGTCATCCTTTGTCACCACCTTGTAAGAAACATTCTGCTCCGACACCACATGTCTGTTTGTCACCACTAACCCGTCCTTACTAATAATAAAACCACTTCCGATATCACGCTTAATCTGCTCCTCCTTGGCATCGGGGAACTGTATCCTACCAAATGGTCCGATACTAAAACCCTGCATCGGCATTGTCTTTGCAACCACACTTACGGTAACTACCGCCGGACTAGCCTTTTTGGCAACGTCAATTACCAGATTTTGTTCCGTAATTACTTTTACATCTCCTCCTCTATTTTTACTTCCCCCCACCACCGACCGGCTATCTACTCTGGCCACCAAGGAGTCCAATGGCCTAATCACAAACAATCTGTCAGCCAAAGCTCCGCCTACCGCCGAAAACAACACCAAAACCGACAACAACAAACCTAAAAAAAAGTTTCTCATCAGAACACCATTAAACCTTAATCTCTACAAAATTTCAACCGCTCGATCAATCTGATTATCATACTCGGAATCTCCCTCTTTGGCTTGGTACTTTATTTCAATATCAGGCTTTAATCCTTCTTTGTGAATATTTTTACCAGATGGCAATAGCCATCGAGCTACTGTCACATGAAGGCCGGCGCCACCCGCAAGTTCCTGAGCCTCTTGAACCGTGCCCTTTCCGAATGTATTCTCGCCCACAATTTTTACACCCAGTCTCTCGCGTAATGCTCCAGCCAATATCTCGCTCGCACTTGCAGATCCCTGATTAACTAAAATTACAAGTGGTACACCAATTAATTTCCCCTGTCTATCGACTTCAAACTTTTCCGTAGTATCCTTACCCTGTTGCTGAACAATCACCCCATCAGCGACAAACTCCGAGGCCAAATCAACTGCACCCTTTAAAAATCCTCCTGGATTGTTTCTCAAGTCCAAGACAACTCCACCAAACCTGCTATCGCTTTTTCGTTTCATTGCAACCTCGCCCACCGCCTTCTCCCACTCGGAAGTCGTCTTCTCACCAAACCTTAACACTTTTAACCACGCCACTTTTTTACCCACACTATTTTCTTTCCACACCAATTCAACCGAGACCACATTAATCGTGTCTCGTATCACACTTATTTCCTTCGTTTCCTTATCCCCCTCGTGCAGGACCGTTAAGGTTACGCTTGTACCCTTTTTACCCCTGATTAACTCCATTGCCTCGGACAAGCTCATCCCTTGGGTGTCCTTATCGATGTTTTTTTCACTATCTTTTATTTTTAGAATTAAGTCACGTGATCTAATCCCTGCCTTAATCGCAGGATTGTTAGGAAGCGGCGACATTACAGCCAAAGTCTTTTCGATAAAACCAAGTTGGATTCCAATCCCATTAAACTCACCAGATAAATCCTCCTTGGTTCTATTGTTATCCGTCGGTGGCAAGAAGGATGTGTATGGATCATCCAAAGCTGCAGTCATCCCCTTGATAGCTCCGTAAACCATTTTTTTGGTATCAATGGCCGACGGTTCCAAGTAACTTCTTTCTAGTTTGTGCCAAACCTCCCAAAACAAATCTAGATTAGCCGCAGCACTTTTGTCTTCAATCAACGAGGACGACTTGCCATCCGAGATTCTTACCAAAACACTTTTTTTGCCCTGAGAAAATCCTATTCCACCAGAAAGCAAAACCAAAATCAAGATTATTAGGGCAGATCTAATCTTGGACAACTTCATTAAAGCCTACCCACAAAAGGAAGAAAAGCCAGATGTCGCGACCGCTTTATTTCCCGAGCCACGCGCCTCTGGTGTTTTTGGCATACGCCAGTTAATAATCTTGATACTATCCTCTGTTTATTAGACAGAGCCACCTGTAAACTTTCAATATTTTTGTAATCAGGTTCTGTCTTTGCAGTGCAGTAATAGCACGGCTTGTTACTTCTTCTTATTTTTTTCTTTATTGGTTGCATATTATCTATAAATTAGAACGGAATATCGTCGGCCACTTCTTCAGCCATACTTTTTTTCTTGGTTTTGGGTGGTTTTTCGTCCTTGACAACCTCTTCATCAGGAACAAATACCTCTTCGGGGTTAACAGCCTCAGCGCTAGTGGCCTGATCCGCTGCCACAGCGTTATCATCATAAGCAGCAGTCGGTTCACCACCCTGATAAGAAGCCCCACCCTTTGGATCTCCTAAGGCAATCATCTCACTTATCACCACCTCCGTCACTTGTCTATCCTGTCCATCTTGCGACTTCCAAGCCCTTGTCCTTAAACGTCCTTCAACATACACCTTTCTACCCTTATTCAATAGCTGAGAACAAATTTCGGCCAGTTTGCTCCAGGCAACTACTCTCGTAAACTCAACCTCTTCCTGTTTCTGTCCATTCGGGTCTACCCAGTCACGATTGGTGGCAACACTAAAAGAGCAAACCGCTGTCCCCGAAGGCGTATACCTAAGCTCAGGATCCTTAGTTAAGTTTCCTATCAAAATCACTTTGTTCAAACTTCTGGCGCTCATGTTTGTTATCCTTAATTTTTAATTAACAAATACCTTATAATATCCTCGTCAGATTTCAACTCGGCTGCTAATGCCTTGGCACCACTACCCATACCTTCTAGTTTGTAGAACAAATACAAAGCCTTGTTTTGTTTGTTAATCGGGTAAGCGAGCGTCTTCACCCCCCACTTGTCGACAGAAAGAACCTTAAGATCATTCTTTTTACATTTATCGGCGACTGACTTTTCCGCCATTACATCGTTCTTTTCCGCGGCAAACATCACCACCAACTCGTAGGCTGCACTTTTACTCATTGCTGCCATATTTTACACGAATAAGCACTAACTGCCAATCATGTACTCAACCACATCGCCCTCTTTGATCGTATATTCCTTGCCTTCAATTCTTACCTTACCCTCCTCGGCCGACTTTTTCCAGCCACCCAAGCGGATAAAATCAACAAAATTGCAAACCTTTGCCTTGATAAATTTCGTTTCAAAGTCAGAATGTATCACTCCGGCGGCCTGAGGCGCTTTGGTTCCATTTACAATAGTCCAGGCTCTTACTTCTTTCTCCCCCGCCGTTAAAAAACTGATCAAACCCAACTGACCATATGACACCTCGATCAACCTTTCCAATCCCGTTTCAGACAAACCCACCTCTTTTAAGTATCTACGTTTTTCACTATCATCGAATTCTGCTAATTCCTCCTCCATTTTTGCACAAATCGGCAAGACAATCGTATTTTCGACTTTCACCCCTGCCAATTGCAAATTTTCGCCAACTTCCTTGGCGATAAGTCCAAACTGGCCCACCAAATCCTCGCCAATATTTACTGCAATCACAATCTTCTTGGCTGTAAGCAGCATTAAGTCGTTGGTCAAGGCTCTTTCTTCATCCGAAAGTAACACATCCCTAGCCGATAACCCTTTCACCAAACCAGCAATCAACTTTTTTATTCCCTCGAATCGAACTAACTCAGCCCTTTGAACCTTTCCTTTTGGTTCAGTCTGTTTAAGCAATGTTTCCATATCTGCCAGCTGTAACTCGGTTTCAACCACCAAGAAATCATCAACCGCATTCCCGCTACCTGTTTGAACTACATTTGTATCAGCAAAGTCTCGAATTACATGACAGATTACATTTACTTCTCGAATATGCGACAAAAATTTGTTACCCAACCCCTCGCCTTTGGACGCTCCCTTAACCAAACCAGCAATATCCACAAATTCAACCGTAGCCGGAACAATTTTCTCTGTATTGACCACTTTGGCCAACTGTTTCAATCTTTCATCAGGCACAGGAACCACGCCCACATTTGGTTCAATGGTGGCAAAAGGAAAATTGGCCGCAAAAGCCGCTTGCTTTTTTAGTAGGGCATTAAAAAGCGTACTCTTCCCTACATTCGGTAAACCGACAATCCCAATCTTCACAGTTCTAATATTAACATCATATATTCTCTTCCATAATCTTAGCTATTAATATTATTAAAAATACTAGGCGGTAACTCCGGTCAAATCACTAGGGTAAGCGAGTAATATTATAGTGTCCCAAACAATCCCTTCCCCTGACATCATTACCTACGAAAAATAATCTTCTCACTTTTCCCCGACTTGTTAGAGTGAACAATTCCATCAATTAAATCCCTAACTTCCTTTGGTCGATTAATATTATTTAAATAATATTCCTGCTTTAAAACTGGGCTGAAAAAATGGATGGTACCGTAATTAAAGACCCTTTGCCAAAACCCCTGCTCCATTGTTAATGCTTCAATATTTCTTAACGAATACTCTTCTTCTAAAACCTTAAAGACTCCTATGTGGTGGACAATCGAAGATGTTCTAATCAAATAATATTCGTTTGCCCAACCTAGACACCCTCCCCCAACCCTAGACTCAAACCCCTCAGAATTTTGATAATCCCCCACCAACCTTACCTCCCCCCCTGCCTTTTCTGTGCGAACTCGAGTTCTATCCAACAATCTCAGGTCCTCAGGATCCACCAATTGGCCTGACGCAACCTTCCTTGCAATATACTTCTCAAGTCGTTGCTGGGCAGTTTTAGGTTCCACATCGACATTCTACCCCACCGAACTGACCCAAACTAGTACAATCACACTTGTGCAAGTTCGGATCGAAAAAAGCTGGCAAAAAGCCCTGAGTGCAGAATTTGACTCTGATTACTTTGAAAAACTCACCCAATTTGTCAAAAGTGAATATCGATCAACACAAGTTTATCCGCCTGCAAAATTTATCTTTTCCGCCTTTGATCAATGTCCATTTGATCAGGTCAAAGTGGTGATTCTCGGTCAGGACCCCTATCACGGACCCAAACAAGCCAATGGCCTGTCATTTTCTGTCAACCCGGGCGTAGCTTTGCCTCCCTCTCTGCAAAACATATTTAAAGAGCTTTATGACGATCTGGGTATCTTGCGAAAATCGTCCGGTGATTTGTCCGACTGGGCCAGACAGGGAGTACTGCTTCTCAACGCCACCCTCACTGTTCGCGCCAATAATCCGAGCTCACACCAAAACAAGGGCTGGGAGCAATTTACCGACGCAGTTATCCAGAATTTATCAGACCAAAAAGATAACTTAGTCTTTATTCTCTGGGGTAGATACGCCCAAGACAAAGGGACAAAAATTAACACTGATAAACACCTTGTGATCAAATCAGCTCACCCATCGCCTTTTTCAGCACATTCTGGTT
Organism: uncultured Pseudomonadales bacterium; assembly: GCA_964487665.1. Classification (GTDB taxonomy): domain Bacteria; phylum Patescibacteriota; class Microgenomatia; order UBA1400; family MFAQ01; genus CAZARR01. The sequence goes on along the minus strand of CAZARR010000005.1, from coordinate 1,650 downwards.
TTTTTGGCAGCCACCCTTTTAGCCAAACGAACACATTTTTGATCTTAAACGGACTTTCCCCCATCAACTGGTAGCAAAACCTGTTAATATATTTAAGTAAGGTGCTAACTCAAGGTTGTGGCTGTTTGCACAGACTTATCAACCGTGAATATAATTTTCACCAGTTTGTTGGTTGCCTCCGCCAGCAGGTAAAGTATTCCCCAAGCAAAAAACGCCAAGTAAAACATAAACGCGCCACCTTTCGCTCGCGCTTCCCCTTTAATTTCTTTACTGACAAGCTGATCGTCGCAAAGGACTTTCTCGATATCACCCATTCTGAGCTAAGCGGAAAGGCTCATCGACACCATTTATTGCTATCGAAAATAAAAAAAGTCTCCATCTCGTCCCATCTTTTCCTTTCGGACTTGGTAATAAAAACTAGGAATCATCATAAAGGTAGACAGCAAGTCAAAATTTGCGATCTTACCTTCAACGATGCCCTTAAGGCGAGGGGGGGCGATTTTGCGTCGGCTGGTTCGCCTTCACCTTTCGAACCCGAAGAAGTAGGAAACAGGTGTTTCACTGCCATCTGAAGCATGTAAGTAATTTGCAACAGCGTAGCGCTAATCAACAGCTTGAAACTCCATTCCTCCAGGGCAAAACCCTTAGCTCTTATCGCCTGCAAATAGGCATAAATAAATACCAACAACGTCTCTCCGCCTAAAAATAAAAATAATATATTTAAGGTATTCTTTTTCAGTCGAATATCCTGCTCAAGAGATTGATTTTTTAATTCTTCTTTTCTTCTGTCGATTTCGTCCAACGCTGAATTTTTCACATTTCCTTTTTGGGCGGTGATCAAAGACCCAGGTTTTGCCTTTGTCTTTAGTTTTTTAAGATAAATTATCTTGTCTGTCATTCCTGAAAAAGTCCTAAATTCGACAACCGTCGTACCATGCGACCAATGGGGACATTGAAAACTTCTGCGCATGCACCAATATCATTTAGATCTGACCACGCTTTAAACGCCAACTGTTCAGGAATCAACAGCTCGCTGGCAAAGAGATCAGCTTCCTGATCCATCTTTGAAGGGCCTGATGTCGGGTCTTTTTTTTGGGAATAATCCACTAGCACCTCTTGCCTCTTTACCTCGCTTGCGTGCAAATAATAATGTCCCAATTCATGAGCGATAGTAAAATTCCTTTTTGGCTCTGGATCATCCTCGTGAACAAAAACACTAAACTCATTGGCATCTTTGTCAAAACTGATTACTCCACTCACCCCCTCCTCCAAATCAACAATGTAAATATCCAAATCCTCGATTTGTTCTTGCAGTTTTTCAAATGGGAAAGGGGTCATCCCCTCGGGGTTAAACTTTAGTGCAATTTCTTGTGCTTTTTTTCTTATTTTATCCTGCATCACCATTCCTATTTTACAACTATTGTGGCCTATCCCCACTCAAAACGCTCTCACCAGATGCGGCTTTTGTAAAATTTTTATCGACAACCAGACCGCGATTGCTACCACCATAGCTCCGATCATAAACGGCGCCCTCAAGGAAATTGTCGCCATAACCCCTCCAACAATAGGCCCAACAATTGTTCCCATGCTTACATAGGATGAAATACCGGCAGCTTACGCAGCCGGTTTACTCTAATTCAAGCTGTGCTT
>CAZARR010000004.1:0-72776 GCA_964487665.1 uncultured Pseudomonadales bacterium | reverse complement strand
CTACACCCCGAAAGGATACGGCCCAATTTTACCATCATTCTAGCGCGTATAATGCGAATCTAGACTATTGACAATCCAATCTAGTTTAGATAAAACTAAAACAAAACCCGAAACTATTAATATTAATTAGTTCACATATCACCATGGGTCGAAAACCAAAAGAAAAAACTCAAGCGGGCTTAGTTGATACACAAAGCGAAAAGAGCGAGCGGTTGACAGCGCTCAAGGTTGCTATGGCTCAAATTGATAAACAGTTTGGAGCAGGTTCAATCATTCGACTTGGCCAATCGCCTGTCAACACCAATATTAGTGTCATCTCCACAGGTGCCCTAAGTTTAGATGTTGCCCTAGGTGTAGGTGGTCTGCCTAGGGGTAGGGTAGTAGAAATTTATGGCCCGGAGGCCAGTGGCAAAACCACAGTCGCACTCCAGGTTGTCGCCGAAGCCCAAAAACACGGGGGGGTTGCCGCTTTTATTGATGCAGAGCACGCTCTCGATGTTGGTCGCGCTCAGAACATAGGTGTCAATGTTGACGAGCTACTACTCTCCCAACCGGATAATGGTGAACAGGCTCTTGAAATTGCTGATACCCTGATCCGTTCCGGCGGTGTTGATGTTGTTGTTATAGACTCAGTCGCCGCTCTGGTGCCCAAGTCCGAGCTCGAAGGCGAAATGGGGGACTCCGTCATGGGCTTGCAAGCTCGTCTGATGAGTCAGGCACTACGCAAATTAACCGGCGCGCTAAACAAAAGTAACTGCATGTTAATTTTTACCAATCAACTTCGAGAAAAAATAGGCGTTATGTTTGGCAACCCCGAGGTCACCACTGGCGGTCGAGCTCTCAAGTTTTACGCCTCAGTCCGCATTGATATGCGCAAAATCGGTAATATTCAAGAAGGTGATGAGATCATTGGCAGTCGCCACCGTGCCAAAGTTGTCAAAAACAAAGTTGCCCCACCCTTTAAGGCTGCGGAGTTCGATATTCTTAATCAAGGTGGAATATCCAAATTAGGCACCCTCCTAGACGTAGCTGTCGACAAAAATATTATCGACAAGTCCGGCGCTTTTCTCAAATTCCAGACGCGAATGCTAGGACAAGGACGCGAAGCGGCCAGAATCTTTTTAGCTGAGAACCCCGAGATTGTCTCTGAAATTGAAAAAGCCGTCTATCAGGCAGTTAACATTCCCCAACCAATCTAGGTTTGTGGCCCAACTAACCAAAAACAGTCTCTTTCACTTAGCAGTCAACTTTCTTAGTAGTAGATTTAGACTCGAGGCCGAAATTAAAAAAAAGTTATATTTCGAATACCAAAGATTAAAACAGACTCCCGATAATGACCTGATTGCCTCAGTCATCCAGGAGTTACGCCAGCAAAAATTTGTCGATGATTACCGCTTTATCTCTCATTACATTGATTACCATTTAAATCAAAAGCAAAAAGGACCCTTACTAATTCGGCAACAGTTACTCCGTCTAGGTGCCGATCCTGTTCAAATTTCAAAAATACTTACTGAAATTGCCACACCTGATTCCCAAGCTTTGGCTATATCCAAACTTGTTTGCAAGCGAAAACAATCAATAGATGATTATGCGGGAAAAGCGAGACTGATGCGTTTTCTCATCTCCCGAGGCTTTCCCATATCGCTTATTAACCAAAACCTTAAACTGGTTTAAAATCGACCTATGTTTGACGAATTCAAAAAAAGAGGATTAATTTTCCAAACCACCCATGGACTGGATCAAATTCTTCAGAAACAGATCTCATTCTATTGGGGAATAGACCCCACTGGGGACAGTCTTCACGTTGGTCACTTATTTGGGCTAATCACCTTCATGCGATTAATTGACGCCGGGCACAAAGGTGTGTTGCTTATCGCTACCGCCACAGGTATGGTCGGGGACCCTAGCGGCAAAAATGAAGAAAGACCAATCTTACCCAAGGAAACAATCGAACAAAACGCTCATAAGATAAAGAGTCAAATTACCAAATTACTTAGTAATAGACAATCCAATATTATTTTTACCAACAACTTAGACTGGCTCCAAAACACCTCCCTAATAGATTTTCTGAGAAACACTGCCAAATATATTCCTCTTTCTTCTGTACTTGACAAAGAATTTGTCAAAAGCCGTCTAGGCACAAAAGAAGGGATATCTTTTGCCGAAACAACCTACCAACTCCTTCAGGCTGTTGACTTTGTAGAACATTACAAACGCCACAATTGTCTCATGCAGATAGGTGGTTCAGATCAGTGGGGCAACATGACACAGGGCGTAGATCTCATTCGCAGAAAACTTAACAAAGAGGCCCACGTCTTGTCGTGGCCGTTGATTGTGGATCCAAAAACGGGTAGAAAATTTGGCAAAACAGAAAAAGGCTCAGCCATCTGGCTAGACCCCCAGCAAACACACCCCTTCGCTTTGTTCCAATTTTTTATTAACATCGATGACGAACTAATTTCTCAACTTATCCGTTTTTACTCGTTCAAATCTATCGAAGAAATCGAGAATTTAGAGTCCAGATGGCACCAGGATGTGTCAACCCGCCTGCTACAAAAATCACTTGCGACCGAAGTGGTTGCCATGGTTCACTCCCAAGAGATTGCTGACAAATGCTTACGAACAGCGGAAATTCTCTTCGAAAACTCCCGCGATCAATTCACCCCCGAGCAATTACTTTTCCTAGCCCAGGGAATTCCAACCACTCAAATTGGTACTCAACAGGATTTCGATCTCGACTCGAGTCTTGTTTTACTCGGTTTGGCCCAGTCAAAAAACGAGGCAAGACGCCTAACCGCCCAAAACGGAGTTACGTATAACTTTCTTTTTGATAGGTTTTATCTGATTAAAAAAGGGAAAAAAGACTACGGGTTAGTTTTGATAAACTCCTAGCCTCATTTGACGAACCGTCCCGGATGACCTAAAATAGGCAAACAACTAGTGAGAAAATTTATTGTTTTACAAATGATCCTCGGCTCTTCCCCCACTACTCTAGTGCTTGTATAAGCAAGTTTGTTGTTTTCCCCCCAGTTGTAATTAATATTTCTAAGAAAACATGTCGATTTTTCCAAAATTCTTTAAACTAAGCGCATTACAGCCCTCCGGACAGAAACCCACTAGCCCTACCACCGCCCAAGTACCTTTGCCGTCATTACCGAGCACACCACCAGCAATACCTCAAGCTTCACTTGAAGAAATCCAAGCAAAGGCTCGAGAAATTATCCTCGAAGCTCGCGACGAAGCCCTTCAAATTAAGGATAGGGCCATCAAAGATACTCAAGGGAAGTTGGCCGAAATAAAGGATCAAGCTCTGGCTTTAGCTGCCCGTCAAAAAGAACTTCAATCAATTGAAGTGCAACACGCCAACCAACTAAGAGAAATTGATATCGCAAAAAACCAATTAGATGAAGAAAAGAAACAACTACAGTCCCAGTTAGATTCCTTTCAACTTAAACTCGAAAAATTATCTGGCTTAAGTAAGGAGGAGGCCCGCAAAATTCTTCTCGCTGAAGTAGAAAAAGACTCTCAGGCTCAGATGGCCAAGATCATCAAAAACCAGGTTGACGAAACCAGAAAATCAGCGGACGATCTGGCACGAGAAATATTAGTCGATGCCATGCAAATAGGAGCAACTGACTACGTTGCCGAATACTCGGTTTCCACGATTACCCTTCCCGGGGAAGATATCAAAGCCAAAATAATCGGCAAAGATGGAAGAAATATTCGTACTTTCGAAAACTATAGCGGTGTCGACTTAGACATGGACGAAACCCCGGGAATTATCAGATTATCATGTTTTAATTCTATACGTCGCGAAATTGCTCGAGTCGCACTCACTCGACTTATCAAGGACGGACGCATTCAACCATCGCGAATTGAGGAATATCTTGAGAAAGCCAAGACGGAAGTCGGTCGGGTAATGTATCAAGAAGGGGAAAAGTTATGTCATGCCGTCGGCGTGTACAATCTTCCGCGTGATTTAGTAGCTATGCTGGGCAAATTTAAATTTCGCACATCATATGGCCAGAACATGATTAGTCATACCCTTGAAGAGACCAGGATTGGCATTAAACTTGCGCACGAACTGGGCGCAAACGTTGACACTGTTCGTATGGGCTGTTTATTACACGATATCGGAAAAGTGGTCGAAGATGCCGAGGGCAGTCACGTTGAATTGGGCGTCAAATTATTGCAAAAATACAATATCCCCCAGACGACTATTGATTGTGTCGCTCAACACCACGAAGACGAAGAGTTTACTTCAGTCGAATCTATCCTTGTTTACATCTCAGATGCAATTTCGGGCTCTCGTCCAGGCGCCCGTCACGAAAACTACGAAGAATATGTCAAACGTATCGACTCACTCGAAAAAATTGCCAAAGGGTATGTTGAGGTTGATGAAGCTTATGCGATTCAAGCTGGTCGTGAACTTAGAGTAATTGTCAATCCAAAAAATGCCTCAGACGATCGTATTGTTGTCTTGGCACATGAAATTCGTGACAAAATCCAGGACGGCGTCACCTACCCAGGAACTGTCAAAGTTACTGTTGTACGCGAGACGAGAGCGAGTGAAATTGCTAAGTAATGATTGATTTTGCCGTTCTATAGGTGTTATTATCAGGGGCGTCATAATTACATATCCAAAAAGAAAGGCGGTGACAGAATATATGACCAAACAGCAATTAATAAACATAGTTGCAAAAAAAGCTCATTTACCCAAAAAGGCATCTCGTGAGGCCATTGAAAATTTTATCAACGAGACCATTGCTACACTTACCAAGGGGGACAAGGTGGTAATTTCGGGTTTTGGAACGTTTTATGTTTCCAAAGTCGATGACAAACAAGTGGTTCCATTTGGTAACGAAGCCAAACGCCAAACCATCCGAGGTCACCGGGTAATAAACTTTCGTGTAGGCAAACCACTCAAAAAGAAAATTTGGTAATGAAGTTTTTTATCAAAACTTTTGGATGCCAGATGAACAAGAGTGATTCCGAGCGAATTGCATCAGATTACCTTTCGCGAGGATACACTTTCGTTTCCGATTGGCATAGAGCTGACGAAATTGTAATTAATACTTGTGCCGTTAGACAGCGTGCCGAAGACCGAGTCGTCGGCTTCTTGCTTAATGTCACCAGATACTTTTCCGACAAAAAGAAACCAAAGATTATTTTGACTGGTTGCATGACCCACCAGGGGAATGCCAAACTACTTGCAACTCTTCCCGGGGTTGATGAGATTCTTCCCGTAAACGAAGTAGGCTTCAACCAAAGTGCCCTACGAACCGACAAAACTCACGCCTGGATTCCAATCTCCTCTGGTTGCAATTCATTTTGTACGTTTTGCATTGTCCCTTATGCCCGTGGACGGGAGAGGTCCAGACCAATCGATCAAATTATTACGGAAGTTTCCAAACTTAACGACCAGGGGTACCAACAACTAACACTTCTCGGCCAAAACGTAAATTCTTATGGGCTCGAAAAAACCGGTATAGGTTATCGGAAATTACTTCTCAAAAAAGAATTAAGACCCGAACACCTACCACCCAACCAGACCCAATACGCCACACCCACATCAACTCCGCCTTTTGTCGAGCTATTACGCCAAATTAGTAAATTTCAAAATATCAAAAAGATTAGCTTTCTTACTAGTAATCCTTGGGATTTTTACGACGAGTTGATTTATGAGATTCGCGATAATCCAAAAATAAATCGATTTCTGCATATTCCAATTCAATCTGGTAGCAATCGTATTCTAAAGCTGATGAATAGAGGTTATACGCGCGAAGATTACCTAAGTTTAGTAAACAAAATCCGTTACCACATTCCAGACGCTATTATTGGCACAGATTTTATTGTGGGATTCCCCACGGAAACACAGGCTGATTTTCAAGAGACGGTCGAAATCGCGAAAATGGTAAAGTTTGCAATAGCTTTTGTGGCTCAGTATTCACCTCGGCCAGGAACCGCAGCGTATCGGATCTATCCTGACGACATTCCACCAGCCGAAAAGATAAAAAGATTCAAAATAATTGATAACATCGTTAATATCCCCAATCTCAATAATCGTACCTTTCTTCCCAAATGAAGTCAGTTATCTCAATTTGTGGTCCAACTGCAGCGGGCAAAACAGCCTTAGCTTTAAAAGTAGCAAATATGTACCAACCGTCAACCGTAATCTCTATCGATTCTCGCCAAGCATATCGCGGATTCCCTGCCCTAACCAACCAAGATATACCCAATGGTTTTTCGGAAGCAATTGATCCGAGATTGTCCTATCTTGATGGTCCTGTGTATTACTATTACCGCAACAGTACAAAAATATATGGTCAAAACTTTGTGCCCGTCAGTAAACCTATCAATGCGTTTACTTACTCAAAATTCGCCCTAGACTTAATCACTAAAGAACTAGATCAAGTAGACCAAACAATAGTCTTGGTTGGCGGCTCAGGTCTATATCAAAAAGCTATTCAAAAGCCCCTTACCCCGTTTACCCAGTCTTCGATTCCTCTGCGCAGCGAACTAGAGCACCTTGATTTGCCTTCGCTTCAAAAAAAGTTGTCCGAACTGGATATGGGCAAATTCTCAGTACTTAATAACTCCGATATAAACAACAAAAGAAGATTGATCAGATATATCGAAATCGCTTCAAGTATAGAACAAAAAGCTCAGCCAGGTTCCCAGATAAAGATCCACAATATTGGTATCCGAATAGATCTATCCCAAATCAAAGAGCGACTTGCACATAGAATTCCAACACGCCTAGACGCCGCCATCAGAGAGATGTCTGTGGCACCTTGTTTACCCGAGGACAGCCTACCAATTTTGACTTCCACCGGAGCAAAACATATTTGTGATTACATTGACAAAAAAATTACCAAGAAGCAGCTTGTTGATTTATGGCTGCTCGATGAGTTGCATTATGCTAAAAGACAAATTACTTGGTACAAAAAAGATCCGTCAATTATTTGGTATGATTACTCAAAGGCCTATCAAGCTATAAAAAAAATAATTGAGCATGAACACAAAAACCAATAACCTCACTATCAATATCTCACATCGAACAATTGTCTTCACTACTGTATTTTTAGTTTCGCTTTGGTTCCTATACAACATTCGGGATATTCTTATCATTTTGCTCATATCCTTTTTGGTAGTAGTGGCCATTAATCCATTGGTTGACTACCTGCAAAAACGCCAGGTACCTCGAGGTATAGGGGCCTCAATTATTCTTATTGGTATCTTTTTATGTCTCCTCGGTCTTGCTGCTTCACTTATCTCCCCGCTAATCGAGCAGACTCAGTTTTTTATCCAAAAATTACCGAGCTTACTAGGAGATGTCACCCCCTTCAATTTAAATGTTTCGAGTCTGACCACTAACCTGAGTTCAGTTTCTGGTAATGTGGTCCGTATAGCCATAGACACCTTTTCCGGTGTTATTACTTTCTTTACATTATTGGTCGTCAGCTTTTATCTGATTCAGTCCCGACCTCTTTGGGAGGGCTATACAGCCAAGCTGTTTGGAGATAACGCACAACGTTACTACAAAATACTTCTCGAAGTTGAAACAAAGTTAGGCCATTGGGTGCGGGGAGTTCTAGTTCTTATGCTGGTAGTTGGTATGGCCAATTATCTTGGTTTCGTCCTAATCGATTTGCCATATGCCGTTCCTCTTGGGGTTATCGCTGGGGTATTAGAAATACTACCCAACATTGGACCCACAGTTGCAGCCATTCCTGCGGCCATTGTGGGCTTTTCAATTTCTCCGACACACGGGGCTTTTGCACTTTTTGTCTCAATTATTGTCCAGCAACTTGAAAATTACTTACTAGTTCCCATGACCATGAAGCGGGCAACAGGCCTGCATCCAGTAGTCACCATTTTTGCAATACTTATAGGATTCCGCCTAGGTGGTCCGTTAGTCGCTGTCCTCTCGCTTCCCATTCTATTAGCCGTACAAACTATCTATACTCACCTCCACTACAACTTCGACAAAAAACAGCCAGAAATTGTCTAGTTGATTGTTGCCCCAGGTCTCGTAAGCCGGATTCTGTTTCAAAGAAGACATCTATCTGTGCCCTCAATTTTAGAGTAGGCCCCAATCAAGAGGCTGGGAAAAGAAACCCAAACTACTCAGGTCAGAGGTTGCAGCGAGGCGGGTTACCGACCTTATCTAGTTACCTAGTTAAGGCGTATTGACATTGCAATCAATACCGTTTCACCTTATTCGTCTCTGTGGCCCTATCGTGTCCCTCGAATCACTCCGAGAGAAACCCCGTTTCCCGGGTCACTCTTTCTTTTTGCTGTCCGGACTTTCCTCCCTAGCACGAAGCCAAGGCGTCTTCTCGAACCTAGAGCAACCTAGACATTTTACCATCTACGTGCTAGCTTTGTCTTATGAACCCTATTATGTCTGTATTTGTCAGTGCGCTTGGCACAGCTCTTAGCACTTTGTCCGCGAGCATGCTTTCATATTTACCAACGCTAGCAAGTGCCCTAGTAGTATTTTATATGGGTGTTTACCTCTCCCGGTGGATGAAGAGTCTGACACTCAAGATTCTTACCCCACTCAAATTATCCAAATTAGGCTTTTCGGCGACTTTTCGCGAATTTTTACAAAATTCTAATATCTCTCATACCATTGATAGCCTCATAGGAGAAATTGTCCGATATTCCATCCTAATTCTTTTTACCATTACAGCACTTAATCTACTTGAAATTCGCACTCTTAATATTATCTTAATCAGCCTGCTAAGTTCCATCCCCAAAATTCTAGCGGCAATTCTGATCCTCACCATTGGGGTTATTGTTGGAGGTTTTGTCGAGAAAGTAATCAAGGTCTCCCTCCAGAAAATCGATCTAACACTTAGCCGTACTATGGCCAAAGCGGGTAGTTATACCGTGGTAACTTTTGCTGCTTTGGCTGCGATGTCCCAATTGGGCATAGCAGAAAATTTTATTAATATACTATTCATCGGTTTTGTCGCCACGCTTGCTATTGCTTTTGGCCTTAGCGTGGGGCTAGGCTCAAAAGACCTAGTCAAAAACATTCTCGAAAACTGGTACAAAAACAATCTTCGGGACAAGTAAAAACCCGGGCTGTTTTAAGTTAAATAAAACAAGCCCGGGCTTACTTACTGTTACTTAACCCCAATTTTAAACATCTTGGTGCCACAGGAAGGACAAACCGCTTTAGCAGCTTTCTTTCCATTCTTCATGGTAACAGTTTCAAAATTCGTTACGTCTTTTTTCGCTCGACATTTTACACAGTACATTTGCATTCTATATTCACCTCCTTAATTTTCAAGAGCCATTGATATTAATAGCTATTGCCAGGCTCTGAACCTACCGCAAGCATAGTTAGCCTTGAGTCACTTGTCAAGTCTGGTTGAAAATTTGCTAAAATCAAAACTGTGAACATTCAGTCACTTGCCTTGATAATTATTGGTTCCTGGTTAGGTATCGTCAGCACCGCCTTGTTGTTGCTATACCTCCACTATCGCAACTTAACCTCAGGAGTAAACAAAAAAGACCTAATCTCTAGTCTCAATCATCTTATATCATTAGGGCAGGATAATTCTGATCAGGTCGTAAAAATAAAAAAACAACTTATTATCGAAAATGAAAACTCCAAGAAATATTTACAAAAAGTTGGGTTTACCAGATTCAATCCTTTCACCGACACCGGAGGTGACCAAAGTTTTGTTTTGGCGTTGTTAGATGCAAACAATAGTGGAGTTGTGATAAGCTCTTTACATAGTCGTGAGTCGACTAGAATTTACGCCAAGAAAATCGACTGCGGCAAATCTTCAGGTCAGGCACTTTCCAAAGAGGAAGCTGAAGTGGTCAGACAAGCGCAACAAAATCATAATGAACTCAAGAAAAAAACTTAAATCTCTCACCACCCTTATAGCGTTTTATCTCATTAGTGCGGGTGTATCTTTTTTCTTCTTCACTTCAATTTCAAAAGCTCAACCATCTGAGCTAATCTCACCAACCTCATCGGACGGTTCACCAAAAACAACCAACGGTTTTTCCAATATCAACCCAAACGAACCAAAGACGGAACCCTGCCCGATTAATGGTGAGCTCTACACAAAAACCCATTTGCTAGCCTGGGAAAAGCGTCGTCCCATCCTTACGATGATTGAAAATCACCCCGATGCTCGTCCACAGTCCGGTCTTTCCTATGCCGACATTGTCTACGAAGCTATTGCAGAAGGGGGGATTACCCGCTTCATGGGTGTTTATTATTGCGATGCTTCTTTATCATTGGGTAAGGTTGCTCCAGTACGTAGTGCCCGTATTTATTTTGTAAATATAGCAGCCGAATACAACCAACCATTCTATGTTCACGTAGGCGGAGCAAACTGTAGCGCCCCAGACGGTTCTGGTGTTTGCACTACCAACAAAAAGGCCTTAGCCATCGAGGAGCTAGGAAAGCTGGGCTGGCGAAAACGTGGGGGTAATGATTTCGACACGACAGCCGATGGCAGCGCGCCCTCGCTTACGCGAGATTACAACCGTCTCGGACCTGACCAAAATCCAGCTACCGAACACACAATGGTGGGCAACCTCGAGAAGCTATGGAAAGAAGCCGAAAAACGAGGCTTTGCCGCTACCATGACCAATGGCACCTCTTGGATCTCAGGTTTCAAATCCTGGAAGTTTGATACTCAAACTCAGCCAGACCCCAATTCCAAGCCGGCTAACACCGTTAACCTTTCATTTTGGGAGGGATACAAAGATTTTGATGTGATTTGGAATTACGACCAAAAAACCGGTACCTATCTTCGTAACATGGGGGGTTCTCCACATGTTGACTTCGAGACAAAACAAACTATCTCTGCTAAAAACGTTATCACTCAGTTTGTCACTGAGGAAGGACCCCTGGACGAACACAAACACATGTTCTATTCCGTAATTGGCGAGGGCAAAGCTCTCTATTTTACCAAGGGAAGCGTTCTGGAAATAAAATGGAAAAAACTTGATCAAAAATCAAGAACAATCTATTTTGATGCAAAGGGTAAGGAAATGGTTATGCAACCAGGGAAGGTTTGGGTAGAAATCTTACCCAAAACCTCAAAAGTGACCTTTAGCTAAACATTTAATTAACTTAGCGTTACAATAGCACCCATGGCGAAGCTGGGGGATTTTATCACTTCGAGGGTCAGATCAAAACTTCTATCTGTTTTTTTTGAAAAACCCAAGGAGATGTATTACGTTCGCGAACTGACCCGGATGCTAGACGAAGAAATAAACGCAGTTCGGCGTGAATTAATACACCTCCAATCGGTTGGTGTTGTTAAACAGGAAAAAAGGGGGAATCGATCTTACTATTATCTCAACCAAGGCTACCCATTTTTCCCAGAACTTCTTAGTATGGTTGCCAAAAGCACTGGTCTCGGTAAGACTATTGTCAAATACGAAGGCAAGCTTGGGTTTATAAAATACGCCTTTGTCTCGCAAGAGCTCCTACGAGGTAACCCTCGCGAGGCAGAAGATGTCGACTTGATGATAATAGGGGACATTATTATGCCCCAACTGGCTAACCTCATTTCCACCTACGAACAAGAAACAGGTAGTTCAGTTAATTACTCTGCCATGACTGAGGACGAATTTAACTATCGAAAAGAACGGCGAGACCCCTTTATCCAACAAGTTCTCAACCAACCCCTCGTTGTCTTAGTTGGGGACGAAATCAAACTCCACCATTAATGCATCCACAAAAAATAGTTCGTGTTGGCAACTCCTTGGCGATCACAATTCCCGCAAAAATGGCCAGAATATTTGGCATTCATTCTGGTTCAGAGGTTAATGTCCACTACCAAGTTGACAAGGCCAAAGCCACAATAATTTTCCCCGGACCCATACAGCTGACATTTGATCAGTTGCCCAAAGACAAAAATTTGCGATAATGAATTGATGCGATTCAATTTATTTTGTGGTTTATTTATTCCACATCCTCACAATAATCACAAAGCAAAGATACTTCACTTCAGATCACTGCTTGTTTTTTGTCTACTCATCATTTCTTCCCAGGGCGGACTTTTGTTAGTCCAAAAAACCCGGCCAAACATTCTTGGATATGCCACCTCAATCAGTTCAACCGATATTATCCAGCTTTCCAACATACAACGCCACAATCACGGACTTTCAGAGCTCAGACAAAACTCTCAACTCGCACGAGCTGCGCAAGAAAAAGCCAGAGATATGTTTGCCAGAGGCTACTGGGCCCACAATGCCCCCGATGGTACACAACCATGGTATTTTATTACTAACACCGGGTACAACTATCTCCAGGCGGGTGAAAATTTGGCCCGTGACTTCAACAATGCCCCCGATGTTGTTACGGCCTGGATGAATTCTGATAGCCACCGCAAAAATCTCCTTAGTCAAAATTATCACGATATTGGTGTCGCCGTGGTAAACGGTGAGTTAAATGGCGTATCAACCACTTTGGTAGTTCAAATGTTCGGATCTAGTCGCTCTTCTAACCCCACCACCCAAACTCGCGAACCGGCCTTAGTCGCTCAGGCTTACGCAACAGACCAGACACAATACCCTTCGCCAACTCCCACACCAATTCAATCTAGAATTTCGCCACATCAGGTCTCTCAGACAATTTCGATCTCAATCACAGCAGTGTTGGTCTTCACCTTATTGCTCGATTGGTTTATAGTTTTTCGAGCCAACATAATCAGGATATCGGGAAAGAATTGGGCTCACGTAACCTTTTTAATTACGATTATTGCTATTATCATTTTTGCCAAGCCTGGCTTGGTTCTATGAAAAAAATACCCTTAACCCACCTCAGTCATCAAATCGTCCTGGTCGCCATGTCGTCGATATGTCTTCTCGGCGTCGTCTATTTTACCGGCAACCGACCTGCCCTGGTGAGTATTGTCAGTGTCTTTTCTTTATCTTACGTCCTTTGGGGTATGTTTCATCACCTTACCGAAAAAACTTTTTACCCAGAAATAATTGCAGAATATTTCTCTGTCGCTTTAGTCGGATTGGTCTGTTGCCTAGCCTTAATTTTCTATGTTTAAAATGTTCAGACTCCTCAAATTAATTTCCCTATTTATATTTTTCCTAGGCGTGCCCAGCCAGGTCTATGCCCAAGGTACTTCCTTGCCCCAGCCAGACAACAGTCCACAATCAGATTTTCAATTTCAACTCGAACAATACCGCCGTAGTTATTCCGAGTTTATTCTATTTCGAGGTGACTATCGCAAAAACAATACTCTCGAAAATGAACAAAAAAGCGTGATTGCTGGTAGGAATACGTTGATTGCCCGCGAACTTACTATGTCTAGTTTTTGTCGTATCCTCCTCGAATCAATAGGCCGCTCGCGGGTTAACCACATTCAAACTATTAATAGCATCAACGAATTAAATTTGCTTATAAAAGACTATGAGACTTATGCTCAAAGAGCCAATTCAATCCAAACAAAAAACGATCTAGTCATATATAACCAGGAATATAACGCCAGTCAATCCGCCAGACTCTCCACTCTGAATCGCGCCCAAATAATCAACAAAGTGACTCAACTGATGAGAATCTCTTTAGATCTGGGACAATCTTTAGAGCAGCTCCGTACAAGCCTAGCTCCGAGCAAAGACCTACCCTTAGTTGCAAGTGGTCTATCAGAATCAGACCGCCTCCTCGGCCAAAACAACCTAGCGATTGAGAAACTTTTAACCGATCTTCAAACGACCCAACCGGACACTATCGTGAGCCCAAGTATTGTCTCCAAATTTGGAGCCAAACTACCGCCAATTCAGTCAATTCAAAGTCATCTCGTTGATCGCATTATTGATCTGGACAAAAATTATGTCGTTAGATAAAACTGGACTCAATCAGATACTGGCCCAACTTATTCTTGCCAAACAAGTTCTTTTCTCAAAGCTTTCTACCCAATGGGGCAAGGTTAGCGTCTTTAGTCGGTTCCCGATCTTAAAGATTGTTATTCCCATACTAACTATCCTAGTTGTGTTGTACATTGGTGTATCACTTGGAACATCCCTAAACCAACGAGTCAAAGATAATGGTTACACCACCCCCAAGATACCCACAATCACCCCCACCCCAATTATCAAATTCTACTCGGCTTACGAGCCACTTCGTCAGACAATCCAAGATTTTAACCCCAGTCTACCAGACCCCATTTCCCCCCAGCTCGACTACGACATCACCATCGACCCAAAGACAAACTAGACTTTTTACACTCTCTCGTTTAGACTCAAGCTGCCGGAAAAAACCCGAACATGTCTATTAAATCATACGAGCCATTAGCGGCAAAAATTAGACCCACTTCGATCCACGACTTTATCGGTCAAAATCATCTAGTTGGTGTGGGCAAGCCTCTGACCTTGGCAATTGAACGCAAACAGCTTATTTCTATGATTTTTTGGGGTCCACCAGGGGTAGGGAAAACCACTCTTGGTCGAATTTATGCATCCGAAATAGGCGCTAAATTCGCCGAACTTTCGGCCGTTTCTGCCGGTAAGGCAGACATCAAAAATATTATTGACCTATCATCAAAGATGAACAATCCGATAGTTTTGTTTCTAGACGAAATTCATCGTTTCAACAAAGCGCAGCAAGATTATCTTTTGCCCTACGTCGAGCGTGGCACGATTATATTAATCGGTGCTACCACAGAAAACCCCAGTTTCGAGGTAATCTCACCTCTCCTGTCTCGTTGTCGAGTTTTCGTATTGCACGAATTAAAGTCTGATGAAATGTCACAAGTCATCTCTCGAGCAATCAAAGAACTGAATCAGAATCGTACTACCAAGTTTTCAATTGATAAAAAAGCCAGAGACTGGTTGATCTCCATGGCCAACGGCGATGCCCGCCAGGCTATAACAATGCTCGAAAATACCAGTTCGCTTTATTCTGAAATTACTATTGAGTCGCTTAAAAATACTCTCCAGTCAAAACACCTACGTTTCGACAAACAGGGCGAAGAACATTACAACACCATTTCTGCTTTTATAAAATCGATGAGAGCCAGTGACCCAAACGCAGCTATTTATTACTTGGCCCGAATGATCGAATCGGGCGAGGACCCTCTATTTATCGCCCGCCGTATGATCATTTTCGCTAGTGAAGATATAGGTGTCGTCCAACCAACCGCATTAGTCGTTGCCAATGAGGTGTTTCGCGCCTGCGAGGTCATTGGATATCCTGAGTGTTCCATCAACTTAGCCTACGGAACAATTTACCTTTCCCAGTCAAAAAAAGACCGATCTGCCTACGATGCTTTTCGTTCTGCCCAAAACGATGTAAAACTATTGGGTAACTTACCAATCCCCATGAATTTGCGTAACGCCCCCACTAGGTTAATGAAAAGCCTAGGGTATGGTAAAGGTTACGAGATGTATACCACTACATCCCTCCTACCTAGAGAATTACAAAACAAAAAATACTTTTAAACACTTTCAATCTATTTATGCAACTTAAACACATTCACACCATCACGTTGTCCCCAGTATCCCCGTTTAATTTTGATGCTACTTTTCACAAACCTGACCATTTCACCACCGGGGATAGTCTTTGGGAACCAGGTGTTCGTTGGCAAACGTGGCGCTGGGGGAAAGTACCGCTAGGAATTAAATTTAAAAATCTTTGGACTGTTGATAATCCTAAAATTGCCATTTCGATTTATGCGTCAAAAGAACTTACCATCAAAGCACTCAAAACTTTAATTGACGAAATTAAATATAGATACAACTTAGAGTTAGATCTGAATCCTTTTTATCAGTTGTTCGCAAATGATCCGGTACTAAAGCCAATAATTTCAAAATGGCGTGGTATGCGCCCTGGCCACCCCAGCTCACTTTACGATTATTTGATCATAGGCATTACTCTCCAAAATGCCACAGTTAAGCGGTCTGCTGAAATGTTTCGTACTCTTATCGAACAGTTCGGAGACAAGCTTGAGTTCGATGGTAAAGTACTATGGTGTTTCTGGTGCCCGGGTAAACTTAATTCAGTTTCCGAAAATGATCTCCGCTTGTTAAAAGTTGGATATCGAGCCAAATCAATTAAAAAAATTGACGATCAATTTCGTGCCGGTCTAATTGACGAGATCAATCTCAGGACCTTGAGTCTAGCTGAGCAACAAAAACAGCTTCTTCATCTCTTCGGCGTTGGGCCGGCAACTGTCTGGTATATACTTTTTGATGTTTTTCATCATTGGGACTTTTTTAATCACATTTCTCCTTGGGAGCAGAAAATTTATTCAAAGATTTTTTTCGACCGTGATCCTCACGATCCGCTCCCGGTCGACCAACTTTTATCTCATTTCAACAAATACGGAATATATAAACAACTCGCAGTGCATTATGTTTGGGAAGATACATGGTGGAAAAGAAAACACGGAAACACTCCCTGGCTCGAGGAATTAATTAGAAAATAAGAATACTAACACCACAGTACTTACACCTAATGAAAAGCTAAAATGATCTTCAAGAAAAAAACCTGGCCCAATATGTTTCAGAAAATCCTATCAGGTGAAAAGAAATTTGATCTACGTCTGGCTGATTTTGATTGTCAGGAAGGCGACACCTTGATTCTTCAAGAATACGATCCCCAGAAACAAAAATACACTGGTAGAGAAGTCTCTAAAACGATCGGCTTTGTCCTGAAGACCAAGGACCTCACCTATTGGCCCCAATCCGAAGTCCAAGTCAAGGGATTTATCGTAATGTCCCTAACCTAAACATCTAGCACCACACACAAATTACCACCACTAGAAAAAGTTGTTGTTTTTTTCGCACCAATATCCGCTGTTAACCGTCTTAGATACCCCTCGTCAAAAGCAAAATACAATCGATCTATAGTTCTAAAAGGAACATTAACCAATCGCCAATGACTAAATTTCAGAAAAATACTCCTCAAATGGTTTATCCAGTGTCTTTTACTCCACAAATTCCAGACACTTATATATACAAACCCACCCTTGTCAGTGTGGCTAACCATCTTTCTTACAACTTCTTTCTGATCGGTAAAGTTGAATACATGATGCAAAACAGCCACACAAAAAGTCGCCTTGTATTTACCCAAAGCTTTCCACGTCCCTTCCTCGTTTATGTCCCCGTAAACGAATCGGTGGCTGGGGTGTAATTTATGGGCTTCGTTAAGTAAACTCTTTGAAAAATCTATTCCAACATAACTAACACTTTTATTAATCCCCATTAACAACCTTCCGTTTCCACACCCCACGTCAAGAACCGAGTCCCCATCCTTCAAGCAGTCAAGCCAAGGTCTCAACTCTGGCCACACAAAATTTCTTGTTCGGCTAAAATATGTCCCTATCTTGTCATACACAACCCGGACACCATCTGATCTTGTCGCGCTGCAGGATCTCATCTCAAAGGATTTTACACGTCTTAACCATAATAATATTGACCAATATAGGTTACTTTGGTCTACCAAACTAAAATTTGTTCCCAAAAATTCTCACATTAGACAAGCCTACCTAAACCTTTCGTCTACAAATAGAATACCCCCAAATGACCTTCTGCTTAGTTCTCTTAGAACACGTCGAATTCGATCTCAGTCTGGGGTTACTCCGCTTGCTGTCATGACAAAACCTTTTGCCTGTCCGGGTCAGTGTACCTTTTGTCCTTTAGAATCAGGCATGCCCAAAAGCTATCTATCCGACGAACCTGCGGCGCAAAGGGCTAAATCATTAGAATTTGACCCCAAAGCCCAAATACACTCGCGTTTTGAACAGCTTCGCCAAACCGGTCACTCACTTCAAAAAGTGGAATTGATTGTTATTGGTGGGACATTCTCTGCTTACCCAAAGGCATATAGGATTAAGTTTTTTAAAGATATGGTAGACGCGTGTAATCAATGTTCTTCAAAAAACCTAGTCCAAGCGCAAAAGCTAAATCAAAATGCATCAATCAGGATAGTTGGTATTAGTATTGAAACCCGTCCAGACTGGCTTAGTGATCAGGAGATCCGGTTGCTTCGCCGCCTAGGGGTCACTAAAGTTCAGTTGGGCGTCCAGGCCCCAGACGAGAAAATCTTACAACGCATCAAAAGGGGGCATAATCTTTCAGCCATTGCCTCTGCCACACAAAGGCTACGCGACTCAGGTTTCAAAGTTTGTTATCATTTTATGCCTAACCTACCAGGTTCTAACCCCCAAAAAGATGTTAGCATGGCCCGTTTAATTTATTCCGATCCACGTTTTAAACCTGATAGCATAAAAATCTACCCCTGCGCCATACTACCAGGAACCGCCCTCGAAAAAGAATTTCATTCTGGTTCATTTAAACCATACTCCGACAAGGATCTTAAGCGTGTCCTAACTAAAATAAAAAAAATTACACCCCCTTGGGTTCGTATCGACCGCTTGGTTCGTGATATTTCCAAAAAGTGGCTAGTAGCGGGCACTCAGATCTCGAACATGCGGCAACAAATCCAAATGGAGTTAGCCAAAAACGGTCAAAAGTGTGCCTGTATCCGCTGCCGTGAAGTTGGAGATAGGCTTTATTCAGTAATTCCAGACTTACACACACGCAAAATCCTCACACTCGGAGGGGTCGAGTATTTCCTCAGTTTCGAAAATAAAGATCAACTTTATTCCTTACTCCGCATGCGTTTACCCGAAACGAAGAAGAACCTGATATTTAAAGAGTTAGACAGCTCAGCCATAATTCGCGAAGTTCACACTTTTGGTCGGGTCGTTGCAATCTCCAAGAAAAATATACGATTTGCCCAACATCAAGGTCTGGGCAAAAGATTAATCTCGGTGGCAGAAACAATTGCTAAGAAAAATGGTTTCAATAAAATTGCTGTTATTTCTGCCATTGGTACGAGGGAATACTATTTCAAACTTGGCTACCAACCACAAAAAACCTACCTAATCAAATCACTGCAATAATTCATGCTACAATCTGCTAATGGCAACAAAAATCAAAGCTACAATTACCAAACCACGATCGAACCAGCGTAAACCAGGTCGAACTTCTCTAGAATCTCTTGAAAAAAGCACAGCCGTTGACCCAACCCCAACTCGTTCGAAACCACAAACCTCCGGCCTACGTTTAGCTTTTACGGTTGGTCTAGTTATCCTTTTAGGTATCGGTGCATATTATTTGGCCAAAAAATATCGGGGTTACATCATCGCTGGCTCAATCAACACTACGCCTATTACCAGATTCGAACTCAACAAAAAGTTGGTAGAGCGTTATGGTCAGGCAACCCTTCAGGAAATGGTAGACACAGCCTTACTTGCAGATTTAGCCAAAAAGAACAATGTCACTATTGCGCAAAGCGACCTAGATGAGGAAAGAAAAAAGATTGTAGATCGTTTGGGTGGTGAAGAGGCTCTAAAAAATGCCCTTTCCCAAAGTGGACTTACAGACAAAGACTTTTTAAGTCGGCTCAAGGCCATGGTTACCGAAGCCAAGCTAAAAGTCAAACTCTTTACCAATGTCGAGCCAAAGGAAGATGAAGTTAAGAAGTACTTTACAGACTACTCCTCGTACTTCAAAGATAAGAAATATGAGGATGTCAAAGAAGAAATAAAGACAAATCTCAAAGAGCAACAACTGCAAGACAAATTCACCGAATGGTTCAAAGATCAACGTTCAAAAGCCCAGATCCGAACCTATATTTAGCCTCTGGTATGCCAGGGTTTTCCAAAGCTATCACTACACCCATTTATGTAGTTATTTCCTTTTTTTTTATCCTAGGTCTGGGATTACTAATACAGCCCAAACCATCTCCATCCAAAGGCAGCCAACCAGTCGACACAAACACAGTACAGGTTATTGAACCAATATCGCTTCCCAAACCTGCGATAAACTCATCCTACAGCATAGAAAAAGCCCTATACCAGAGACGAAGCCGTAGATTGTTCCAAAATGATACTCTTCAATTATCAAAACTTTCTCAACTTCTTTGGGCCGGACAGGGGGTAACGACAAACTGGGGAGGCCGCACCGCCCCGTCGGCAAAATCAATTTACCCCAATACTCTATACGCACTTGTGTTTAATGTCGAGACTCTCAACCCGGGACTTTATCGGTATTTAGCCGGCGATCGCGAACCCATACACCGGATCCAACTTTTACAACCTGGCAACTTTCAAACCAAACTTTTTGAGATCGTCAATCAAAATTCTCTTCGATCGACTCCAGTTGTGCTTCTTATTACTGCCCAGAAAGATAAGCTCAAAGATTCTTTTCCAATTTCGGAACTTGATAAAAATATTTATCTAGAAGTTGGCCACATTGCGCAAAATATCTATCTCCAATCAGAGTCAATAGGGCTTGGTACGGTCGCCATCTCAAGTTTTGATGTCGCCAAAATTCACGACTTGCTATCGTTACCCCAGTCGGAAGAGCCTGTGTATTTAATGCCCGTTGGAATTCCCAAGGAATAACCCAGATTCTTTTTTCCACCTATTAATATCTTTATGGTTACCAGATAGTAACACTTCAGGTACTTTCCAACCCTTGTATTCTGCAGGACGTGTGAATTGCGGATATTCTACCATTCCTTCCTGGTTATACGACTCTTCGGTCAACGACTCGCTATTTCCTAGAACCCCCGGAATTAGTCTGACTATACTATCAATCAGAACCATCGCAGGAAGCTCACCCCCCGTCAATACAAACTCACCGATCGAAACTACCTCATCAGCAATATATTCATGTACCCGCTGATCCACTCCCTCATAATGACCAGCAATTAATATCAAGTACTCAGCTGTGGCATATGTCTTCGCGGTATTTTGACGATAAATCTCACCTTTAGTATCCAAAAGAATTACCCTGGCCTTTTGGCGGTGTTTACTTTTTAGGTCTTCTACTGCCCGATCGATTACATCCACCCGCATCACCATACCCGCCCCACCACCAAAAGGCGAATCATCAACACTTCGATGGTTGTCAGAACTCCAATCTCGTAAATCATAGATGTTTAAATCTAGATATTCTTGTTTAACTGCTCTGGCAATAATACTTTCATCAAATGGTCCCTGAAACATTTTTGGGAACGCGGTTAAAACATCAATCTTCATTATGCAGTGATTTTATAACAGAATACTGAGATTAATGTATCAATATTTCGAACAATCTTTTGCTATACTTCATCTCATGAAGCAAAGCACTGCGACGATCGTTATTCCCACTTACAACGAAGCAGGGACTATTGGCCAAATGCTCAAGTATCTTTGCGAAAAGACAATTCCTGATATTAAGTCAAAAGAAGGAGGGCTATCTCAAGATTGGAGAATCAACATCTTAGTGGTTGACGACAACTCACCGGATGGTACATCTGCCATTGTCGAGAAAATTTCCAAAAAGTATTCCAATTTATACCTTCTACAACGTCCAAACAAAACCGGAATAGGCAGTGCATATCTTGATGGGTTTAGATTTGCAATTGACAGACTTGGTGCTGACTATGTTTTTGAAATGGATGGTGATTTTCAACACCCTCCGGAGACAATCACTCTAGCTCTCAAGGCGCTTGAAGACGGGTTCGACTATGTCATAGGCTCACGTAAAATCAAAGGTGGTAGTAATCCAAGCGGGTGGGGATTTAAACGTCTTTTCTTTAGTGAGTTTGGTGGTTTAGTGGCCAGATTTATTTTGTTTTTTCCATTTAAACATTTCTTTGACGTTACAGACCCGACGACAGGCTTCAAGGTTACCAGAGTGCAAGGTTTTCTCGATCGTCTTAATCTAAACGGATCACATCTTTATACTAAAAGTTTCGGTTACAAACTTCAGCTTCTCTTCGAAACTCTTAAGTTAGGAGCCAAATTCAAAGAGGTTCCCCTCAGGTTTCAAGTCAGAAATGCTGGTGAATCGAAAATTGAGCCCCAAACTGCGAAAGATATATTTCGTGTGGCAGTATTACTTCGTTGGCACGACGAAACTACTCAGAAGTTCATCAAGTTTGGTACCGTTGGTTTTGTCGGCTATGTAGTAAACGCTAGCATTTTGGGATTGCTCTCTCGTATTGGTCAACCGGAATGGGTAGCTTGGGCAGTATCCACAGAAGCCGCGATTATTAGTAACTTCACCCTTAACAATCTTTGGACGTTCAAATCCGACCAGATTTCAGGGCTCGCAAACCTATTAAAAAAGTTTCTTCAATTCAACCTGAGCTCTTCGGGCGCTTTGCTAATACAGACAGTTACGGGATCAATCGGAGTACTTATGTTAGGCGCGAACTACCGACAACTTTTATTACCCTTCATAATTCTATTTCTGGTGCTCCCCTACAACTGGCTAATGTACAACAAGTTTATCTGGAAGAAGAAGTAAATATTAAAGATAGGGTGTCCAGTCAGCTACCGGGGCGTTGTTATGAAGTACAAAATTCCAGCTATACAGTACTATAGGAACGATCATCAATAGCAAAATTGCCAGTACTTCCTTTTTAAGTACTGCCTTTTGGTACCCGATCAGGATAAGTGGAGAAACTGGAATGATATACCGAGATATGTCACGATGAGCTACAAAAAAAGTGACCACGACAAAGGTTAAGGCAAAAATTCCTTCCAGGTTAAGTTTTTGTTTAAACAACCCCAATACTCCCACCAAATATATACCCCACATCCAAATCACCTCCTCAAGCCAAAAATCGCCTACCCAAGCACTTACTTTAGTAAATATCTGAAAGGGGGGCAAAAACAAATGAAAATTATCACCGCTGTGAAAGTATGCCATCAAGTCTCCTGTGCGAATATAATAAATCCCAAACACAATTCCGATAACCACCCCAACCAAACCGAAGGGCAATATCCTCCCCAGAATTTTCCCAATGCTTTCTCTTTTACCACAAAGATATCCTGCCCCCTCATACACCACCACAGCCAACAGTAACAATACCCCGGGGGCCTTAGTTGCTTGGGCCAGTGCAGCCATTAATCCAGCCGGCCAGTACATTTGCCTCCGATAAAAGTAAAGGCACAACAAACAAAAAGCAGCAAACCATGGTTCGGGAGAGCCAATGGATCGTAAGATTACCATCCTAGCGGGTAGAAAAAGCCCCACAGAGACCAGTATCAACGCAGAATTTTGATCAATTCCGACTTCCCTCGAATAAAAAAATATCGCTAATGATAATACCAACGAGCCAATAATTGTTGCTACAAGCATCGCTGTTGGGCCCAATAAATACGAATCGAACAACCGGATAATTAGCGGATATAAAGGCCAATGTGCAGGATAGTATTCGATTGGGATCGGGTTAGAAAAGTTCCGCGCGATTTCTTTCGGGTTATACCAAGTCTTTTCCACCACCAGGTAATTTGGTCCGTCATAGTTCATCCACAAGACCTCACTTCCCCGAGAAAAATCCATTCCTAACAAGTTCTTCACTTTCAGATGAAATGGGAGTTGGACCGTTAGTATTACTAGCAACGTTACTCCAATAACTGCCAACCCATGTTTCCAACTTTTTGTCACTAGCACTATAATACCTCATATATGCCCCAGCCAAATAATCTCGATAGTCTGTCTGTGTTCCTGCCTTGCTACAACGAGGCTTTAAACATACAAAAGACCGCCCAAAACGTTGCCTCCAATCTACGTAAAGTAGCCAGAGACTACGAAATAATAATCATTGACGATGGCTCAACGGATGACACTGGCCGGCTTGCCGATTCATTAGCCGCCAAAGACCCCCACATCAAAGTGATTCACCATCGTCCCAACCGCGGGTACGGCGGAGCTTTCAAAGCAGGCCTATATGCCTCTAAACACCCGTGGATCGCTTTTATTGACGCAGACGGGCAATTTGATTTTTCTGAAATTAATAAATTTATCACCATCCAAAAAAAGACCCGCGCAGACGCAGTCATCGGCTACTATCTCGACCGTAAAGTATCCTTTGCCCGGAAGCTAAATTCAAAATTGTGGCAAAGCATTGTTTACATTCTTTTTGGTCTAAAAGTTCGTGATATAGACTGTGGATTTAAATTAATTTCCAAACGAATCGTCGATTCTATTCCCAAGCTCGAAAGCGAAAGAGGCGCCTTCATTAGTAGTGAATTTCTTATCAAAGCCCAAAATTTGGGATTCAAGATTGTCGAAATTGGCGTCAACCACTATCCACGTAAAAATGGTGAGGCTACCGGAGCCAAACTCAACGTAATTGTCAAGAGCTTTGTTGACTTGTTCCGCCTATGGCGCAAGCTAAAATAACCGCCTGGGTCAGATCAAATAAACGGGAACTTTTTCTGATAGCTTTTGTGGTAATTATTTCCGCCTTCTTGCGTTTGTATCGCATCAACGACTACCTAATCTTTTTAGGCGATCAAGGCAGGGATATGAGGGTTGTTCGCGACCTATTAAAAGGAAACCTAGTATTCATTGGACCGCAAACAAGTGTGGGCAATGCTTATCTTGGACCATTCTATTACTACCTTATCGCTCCATCACTATTTATTTCATCAGATCCTTCTGGCCCAGCTATTATCGTTGCTTTGCTTTCAGTTGCTACTGTATTCCTAATTTGGCTAATAGGAAGAGTATGGTTTGGCCAAATGGCGGCACTTATTGGTGCATTTCTTTACGCCACCTCACCACTGACGATAAAAACGTCTACCTTTTCTTGGAATCCTAACCCGTTACCTCTAGCCTCGTTACTGGTGACCTGGTTTATTTACAAATACGCAAAATCCTCCAGAAAAGTATACTTGCTGATATCGGCTGCACTTTTTGGCTTAGCTATTCAGTTACATTACTTGGCCGTATTTTTACTACCACTGTTCTTATTTATCTGGGTACGAGAACTAATACTGTCTAAAAATTCCAAAAACAAACTTTTTGATCACACCATCAGCGCTTTACTAGTCTTTTTTGTATTTCAAATACCTCTGTTACTTTATGATATCAAACATAACTTCCTCAACCTGCATAGTCTTAGCACATTTTTTTCTGTCAAAGATCAATCCAACTTTGCAATACCCTCACCTCAACATCTAGCGCAGATGTTAGAAAAACTTACAGTTTATCTTTTTTACAGGCCACTAACAATTTACCCAGCAATTCTTGTAATTCTGTTTCTTATCACCATTGCGCACGTTTTTCGCCATAGACATCAGTTACAATATTCGATTCTATACATCTGGAGTTTAGCTCCTATTTTTGGTTTGGCGTTCTATCATCAACCGATCTACTCGCATTACTTTGGAATGAGCTACCCTGCATATTTCCTACTAATTGGAATATCCGTAAGCTTTTTTATTAGAAAATCCAGGCTATTTCTAAAACTTATTGGCGGTCTGGGGTTATTTAGCTTGACTATTATCAACATTGCTAACAACCCATTATTTCAGTCGCCAAACCGGTTGCTTTGGCGGACCAGGGCCGTTACCGAACTTATCAGAGACAAATCAAACGATCGCCCTTTTAACTTCGGCCTAATAGCCAAACAGAATTACGACGAGTCGTACCGTTATTTTTTCGAGAATGAAAAAGCCAAATTAATCAGAGGTGAGAATGGTATTACGGACCAACTATTTGTTGTGTGCGAAGACGGTGACACCTGCCAACCAGAGGGAAATTCCCAATGGCAAATTGCAGTTTTTGGACCGGCGAAGGTAGTAGAGAAATGGCAAATCGATTACATTTCCATCTACCGACTTATACATTCACAATGACAACTCCTCCAAATTCAATTATTAAATTAATTCATACCACAGATTCCTTTCTTTGCCACGTACACCTCGGTCCCGATCCGGACTCGATCGGCTCTGCCTTGGCATTAAAAATTGCCCTTGAATCGATTGGCAAAACCGTCCAAGTATTTTGTGAGGACACAATTCCTCATGGCATGACTTTTATACCTTGGGCAGATTCAATCGAAACCATTTCTCTTCAAACAGCCCTCTCGTATCCGTATCGATGCTACCTCAGTTTGGACACTGCCAATTGGAATTTAGTTTCTCGTAGCACCACACCGAAATTGGATAAAAATCATCTTATTAACATTGATCATCATCCCGACAGCAAGATTAGATCAAACTTCAGTTGGGTCGATCCAAATTATTCCTCCACCTGCGAAATGATCGCACGCCTACTCCCCAATCTTGATATTCATCTATCCTCAGACATCGCCACTTGTTTGCTCTCAGGAATAATTTCTGACACCAGTACATTTGCCAACACAAACACTACAGCCACAACCCTTCAAATTTCGGCCAAACTGATTAAATCTGGCGCAAATTATAATTTCTGCCAGACTCAATTAGAAAAAAACTTTACTCAAAAAGATTATTTAGCCTGGGGTGTTTGTCTCCAATCGCTCAAATTGTCACCTTCTGGTGATTATGCTTGGATGAAATTTACCTACCCAGATTACCTTAAGATTGGCCTGTCTCCGGGTACTGGAATAATAGCTAACAAATTTGCCGGAAAAATTCAAAACACCAAGTTTGGGGCAATTATGGTCGAAAAAGACCCCGAGTACATCAAGGTATCTCTTAGGAGCCGGGATCCGTCTGTTGACGTATCTCAGGTGGCCCATATTTTTGGTGGAGGTGGCCACGCCGCCTCAGCCTCTTTCTTATTTCGGGGAAGTATGCACCATTTGGAAGACAGGTTTGTTGCCTGCATCGAGCAACTCAAAAGGCAAAACAAGTTATAATTCTCCTTATGCAGCCGCTGTTGTCAGTTGTCATACCCAATTACAACGAACTAGAAAACCTAAAAAGAGGAGTTTTAGACCAAGTTTTTGACTACTTGAGGCAAAAGAAATATTCTTACGAAGTTATTATTTGCGAGGACAACTCCACCGATGGCAGTAGAGAATTTATTAGGGAATACGCTAAAAATGAACCCCGGTTAATTGTTCTCGAAAACGAACATATCGGCAAAGCCGGAGGGTTAAAGGTTGGTATCTCTGCCGCCACAGGCAAGTATATTCTTACCACCGACATGGACCAATCGACCCCATTTTCTGAAATTGATAAACTTATGTCATATATTGACCAAGGGTATGCTGCAATTATCGGCTCTCGGGGACGTCAGCGAGAGGCATCAACAATATTTCGACGAATCGCTTCAAATATTTTCATTCTTTTTAGGCGCTCCCTATTGTTAGGAGATATTGTTGACACTCAGTGCGGCTTCAAATTATATCAATCAGATATTCTAAAAAAAATATTCCCAAAACTTGGTAATTTTTCATCGAACAAAAAAGTGACGGGCTGGGTTGTGAGCGCATTTGATGTAGAGCTTTTGTTTATGATCGAAAAAATGGGAGGAAAAATAAAAGAAGTGCCCGTAGAATGGCGAAACGAGGACAC
Source organism: uncultured Pseudomonadales bacterium (assembly GCA_964487665.1). Lineage (GTDB taxonomy): Bacteria > Patescibacteriota > Microgenomatia > UBA1400 > MFAQ01 > CAZARR01. The sequence goes on along the minus strand of CAZARR010000004.1, from coordinate 45,477 downwards.
TTCTTCAAGCAAATCCCGTAAATTTATCAAGGAATCTCTTGATATGCTCAAACAAATATCGAGAGTTAAGCTTTTGGATATACAAGGCAAGTATGAAAAGCTTGTCTAAATATTGGACCCTTGCACTATTTGTCACCACCTTTCTCGTTTTCTGCTATTTGAGATTGGTTAACATAGACAAGATTCCAGTTTTTGTCGACGAAGCCATATATGTCCGCTGGTCACAGGTTATGAAGAACGAGGCCACATTGCGGTTTCTTCCTCAGACCGATGGCAAACAGCCACTATTTATGTGGTTGACTATACCAATGTTCAAAATCTTTTCTGATCCGCTAATCGCTGGTAGGTCACTGTCCACGATATCGGGGTTAGGGACGCTAGTGGGAACTAGCCTGTTAACATTCTTACTTTCAAAAAAGCTTGTTACATCACTACTGGCCGCCAGTCTTTATGCCGTATCCCCCTTTACCGTCTTTTTTGACCGTATGGCCTTAGTAGATAGCCTCTTGTGCATGTTTGGGGTGTGGTCTTTGGTTCTAGGATTGCTTTTTGTCCGCACCAAACGCTTAGATATGGCCATGCTGTTAGGCTTTGCCATTGGAGGTGGTTTGCTTACCAAATCCCCAGCAATATTCTTCTATCTTTGGCAACCAATTTTGGCCCTTTATTACCATCTCGAACACAGATCTTACCAAAAATACGACTATCTCAAGATTATTGGCGGCTGGCTGGTTGCTTTTGTAATATCCCAGGCGATGTTCAACATTCTACGTCTGGGACCTGCGTTTCATATGATCAATTCTCGAAACCAGGACTATCTTTTTAGTTTTAGCGAAGTACTTCATCACCCTCTGAACCCCTTTAGGGGCAATCTTCTTACCAGCATCAACTGGCTGTGGTTATTGCTTACTCCTCCGATATTAATATTTGTACTGATTTCACCATGGTTGTACAAAGCCAAAACCACCCTTGCATTGATGGCAATCGCTTTTTTGCCATTAGTTATTCAGGCCTCAATAGCCAAGGTTTACACCTCTAGGTATATCTTGTTTATTACCCCAGCACTATTTGTTACCGCAGCACTTAGCGCATCGAATATTCCCAAACGATTTAATGTTATTCTTATCACTCTAATCTTTACCTGGCCCTTATTATTAAGTTTGGGTTATATATATATTCCCGAAAAAAGTCCCATGAGTCGGGATATGCGTAGTGGTTATTTTGAAGAATGGACGGCTGGCACTGGCCAAAAACAAGTGGCAAAGTACTTAATAAATGAATCAGCCAAAGGGAAAAGAATCGTTATTGGTACAGAAGGATATTTTGGGACTCTACCCGATGGGTTGCAAATATATACCGAAGGAATCCGCAATATTATTATTATCGGTATCGGCCAGCCTGTTCGGTCAATCCCGACCGCACTTCTCAATACTTCGAGCGAAAATGACATATATTTGTTGCTAAATAAATCACGCAACCTTCTCGACGATTCATCTTTACACAAATTACGTCTAATCAATGAATACCCCAAGGCTGCCAGACCGGACGGGACAAGAGAGGCTCTTCAACTCTACACTCTTCTGTAAAATGTTTACTCGTTATTTGCCTTACTTTCTCGTCATCTTTCTTTCCATTCCCACTTTTTCGTCACTTCTTAGACCGGGTTTCTTTCCGATGCATGACAACATGCAAGTGATGCGGGTTTATCAAATGGACAAGTGTTTTAGTGATCTTCAAATACCCTGCCGATGGGTCCCCGATATGGGCTATGGATACGGTTATCCACAGTTCAACTACTATGGCCCCCTGCCATATTATTACATGGAGGTCAGTCACCTATTAGGACTAAACTTTCTTGATTCAGTAAAACTTGGGTTTGTTACCCCATTGCTGCTAAGTGGCCTATTTATGTACTTTTTAGCCCGGAAAATGTGGGGCAAAATGGGAGGTCTGCTATCTGCAGCTATGTATATATATGCTCCCTATAGGGCATCAGATGTCTATTCCCGTGGGGCAATGGGTGAAACTTGGGCGTTTATGTTTATGCCGCTGATTCTCTATTTTTCACAAAGAATTATTTCCAAACAAAAAACCAAAGACGTCGCCTTCTTTGCTATCAGTTTAGCTTGTTTATTATGTTCTCATAACATCACCAGTTTAATTTTTTTACCTCTGGCATCCATTTTTGTCTTTGTAAACATCATCTTGTCTAAGGACAGACCCTTAATCAAGAAGAAAATCTTACTACATTTATCAGGAACGCTTTGGTCCGTTGCCATTGCCGGCTTCTTCTTTTTACCCGTGGTTTTCGAACAACAATACGCCCACACCGAAAGCATGATCAGCGGGTACTTCAATTATTTAGCTCATTTTATTAATATCAATCAGTTATTCTTTACTAGTTTTTGGGGGCGGGGATCATCGGTACTCGGTCCAACCGATGAGCTCTCTTTCTTTACCAGTCCGGTTACACTCTTACTATTGGTAGTAACTGTTACTATCGCCCTCTCCCGTCTCCGGTCACGAAACGAGCGACCGACCGTAATTTTAGGATTTACCCTTGTATTAATCGGGCTCATTTCGCTGTATATGACCCACTCAAAATCGTCTTTTATCTGGCAACGTGTTGGCGTTTTAAAGTATCTCCAGTTCCCCTGGCGTTTTTTAACCCTATCAACTTTCTTTTTCTCCCTTGCCTGTGGCTTTCCGTTTGTTACATTACAAAAAAACGTTGGTAAATATCTATTACTGACAGTTATTTCAATTGTCTTTCTCACTAATGCTGCGTTTTTCAGACCAGACTATTGGATCGAGACCACCCAGCAAGAAAAGCTATCAGGTCAGCAGTGGGACAAACAAATGACTATCAGCATTTTCGATTACTTGCCAATTTACGCCAAATTCCCACCTGTTTTTGTCGCTCCAATTTCTCCGGAAGTTATTTCTGGTGACACTCAGATTCTTCGCTATACAAAAAAATCAAATTTAATTTCCTTTAGCGCTATTTCACAAAAACCCTCCACAATTAGAGTTCCCCAGTTTGACTTTCCTGGGTGGACGGTGTGGACCAACGGTAAAAAGACAATTCACAACCACAACAACGAGTTAGGTTTAACCACCTTTATCTTGCCAGCAGGTACCAACGAAGTTGTTCTAAGACTTCAAAACACCCCCATCAGAACATTTGGCAACTTTCTAACCTTTATGGGGCTAACAGCAGTAGTATTAGTGTTTCTATACAAACCAAAGCATGCGGAAAGTTGACCTCGTCATTCTCTTAGTTTTTTCGTTTCTTGTCGGTTGGCAGCTGTTTAGGCCTGGATACTTTTGGGTTCAGGATGACTTACACGTAATGCGTCTCTTCCAGATGAACAAGTGTCTTGCAGATGGCCAAATTCCCTGTCGTTGGTCACCCGATATGGGATTGGGTTATGGACAGCCAATGTTCAACTTTTACTCGGCTTTCCCATACTATCTAGGGGCTGTGTTCACCGTGCTCGGGGTATCGTACGTGGATGCGGTCAAGATATTGTTCTTTCTTCCAATATTTTTCTCGGGGTATTTTGCTTACCTACTATTTAAAAATTACCTAGGCAGGATGGCTAGCCTTATCGCTGCTTTGGCGTACATCGTTGCGCCATATCACATCCTCAACGTCTTTGTTCGCGGGGCTCTGGCCGAATTATGGGGAATGGCTTTATTCCCCCTTGTTCTTTATTCAATAACCAAACTGGTGAAACAAGCCACCGTTACCCATACAGCGGGTAGCGCTATTTCATTAGCGATATTTCTCGCTACGCACAACATCACTTCGCTATTATGCGCGCCTTTTATTATTATTTTCACTATCATTCAATTTATCCACCACAAGAAAAATACCAATCTTCTAAAATACCTTTTGGCGGCTTTTGTTCTTGCTTTTGGTTTATCGTCGTTCTTTGTTATCCCGGCATTTTTTGAGACAAGCCTCATACAGTCCGAACGCCTTACCAAGGGTTACTTCAATGTATTCATTCACTTCGCAACTATCAAACAACTTTTGTTCGACTTTTACTGGGGGTATGGTCCATCTCGGTCCGGTCCAATCGATGGGCTATCATTTTTTATTGGACTTATCCCATTAATAACTTTGGTGTTTTCACCCATTTTAATTATCTGGCAGATAAAAAAGTATGAAAAAGAAAAATTCGCCATCAGTATCTTCTTTTTATTCCTAACTTTCGCAAGTTTATTTATGACCCATGGACGATCGTGGCCATTGTGGAAAAACTTACCACTATTATCGTATGCACAATTTCCATGGAGGTTTCTTGCCCTCGTCGCCATCGGAACCTCATTTTTAATAGGTTTATCATTTGATTCGATCAACTTTAAACAAAAGAAGATTATTCTTTCGATGGTTATCGCACTATTAATCTTTCCAAGCTTCAACCATTTCCGCTTTCGAGACTATTTACCTACCACAACCGATCGGGACATTCTTACCGGTGATTCTTTCGTCACCCAAAGTGCAGGCGGTTTACTGGATTATCTTCCCCGTACCGTCAAAAACCCCCCCATAAAATTCGCCCCTGATAATCCCACCACGAAAACGGGGGGTGGACATGTGCAAAAATTTGTCAAAAGATCGAATTATTTTGCTAGCGAAATAGAAGTTTACTCAATTGATGCCACCGTTGAATTCCCGGTGATGTATTTTCCCGGATGGCATGTATACATCAATGGACAATCCAAGCCTGTTGATATATCTACTGATAATGATCTCGGATTGATTACTATTAAACTTGGGAAAGGACCACAGCTAGTTCAAGCCTGGTTTGAAAATACCCCAATTAGACAATTAGCCAACCTTCTCACATTTATTAGTGCTGCCACATTGATTAGCTGGGTGGTGATATCAAATGAAAGAAACCCGCAAAAATAAACTTATCTGTTTGTTAGCCACTCTTTTGCTGACAATCCCTTCGATTGTTCCTCTCGTCCACCCAGGGTTTTTTACTTTTCATGACGAGACCCAAATCGCCAACCTCCATCAATTTATCAAAGTAATGGATTTAGGCCAATTTCCACCACGGTGGGCACCCGATATGCATTTTACATATGGCTCGCCCTATCCAGAATTTAACTATCAGCTCCCGTACTATCTTGGCTACCTCATCAAACATCTCGGTTTCACCTTGGTAGACACCTACAAAATTATCCTGCTGATTTCAGTAGTCGTTGGAGCACTAGGTATGTATATTCTTGGGTTAACGATGGCCACTCCAGTTTATGCCCTAGCCGCCTCTGTACTTTATACCTACACGCCCTATCGGGCCGTCGATATTTATGTCCGGGGAACTATCGGTGAATCTGCTGCCATCGCACTTTTCCCCTGGTTATTTCACTACCTTTTTCGAATATTAAGACATAATATGAATCGAGATGTCTTTTTATCATCGATTTTTTGTGCCCTACTAATAATTACCCACCAACCTGCCACGGTTTTTGTAGCCCCAGTAATATTTGGCATTGTCTTTCTAACGGCAGCTATGGAGAAAAATACCAGAGCAATAAAGAAACTATTGGCCGTACCCATCTTATCTGCGGGACTCTCCGCCTTCTACTTACTCCCAGTTATTCTTGAACAACATTTCATACAAAAAGTAGCCCCGTTTAATTTCTACGATCAGTTCCCTTTTGTCAAACAATTAATTTACTCAGCGTGGGGGTACGGATCGTCTCATTGGGGACCGGATGATCAAATGTCATTTCAAATTGGCGCTTTCAATTTACTTTTTGTGGCTGTAGGGATTTTTACAATATTTCGCTCGAAAACATGGAAAGTAAGGCAAAACAATTTTTATCTTTTTTTACTTTTTGCTCTTTTGTTCTTTTTTGCAACTATTTTTCTTATGAACACCAGATCTGCTTTTCTTTGGCAAATCTTTCCCTTTACTGATTCGATCCAGTTTCCTTGGAGATTGCTTATGTCGACTACTTTTCTGACAACTCTGATTTTTCTACTAGTCTCTTCCACTCCTATGTTTGTAAAAAGACCAATCCTGGCCCTACTAATTGCTTTATCAATTATTGCAGTAAACATTCACTATTTTCAGGTTGGTGAGCGGGTTAATCGTAATGATGATTATTATCTCCGTCGTTATTTACCCAATCAAATTATCCACTCAAATGAAAATGTATCGTCCGAATATCTTGATTACACAGAAAACTATTATCCACTCCCTTTAAATGCGATCAGACCGGATAGTATGCCGACATCTAAAATTGAGGTTCCCTTGCCCGGAGCACTGGTTACCCAGATCAGAGAAAATCCGCTGGACTATCTTGTATTGACAACTACACCGTCGAACACAACCGCCACATTCAACAGTTTCTATTATCCCGGGTGGAAAATTTTAGTCGACGGTCAAAATACTCCAGTCTTTCTTAGTCAGATTGGCGCTATAAGTTTCACAATTCCCCAAGGTACCCATCAAATTAGGGCTATATATGCAGACACACCTTTGCGTCGATATGCCAACATAATTAGTTTGATATCTATCGTTATTACCGCGATCAGCTTTGTGGCCCATACCAAATCTAATGCTACAATTTCACTGTGCCACAAGCCTCGCAAATTGATATAACCGAGATTAAAAGACGCGCAATAGTTGGGTTTGTGGCCTTAGTCTCACGCTCGTTTATCGTTCAGATCATCGCCCTTGTTTCCCAGTTCGTTCTATCAGTTTTTCTTAACCCTAGTACTTATGGGGTGTATTACCTTGTCGGCTCAGTAGTAAACTTTTTAGCTTACTTTTCCGACATTGGTCTGGCTGGTGCACTGATTCAAAAAAAGGAGTCGTTAACATCCGATGATCTACGTACCACGTTTACAGTTCAGCAGATTCTTGTGGCTATTTTGATACTACTACTCTTTATATTCACACCTACCATCAAACTGTTTTTTGGAATAGACCCCGCTGGCGTTTACCTTCTCTGGGCGATGGGTGTGTCTCTGCTGCTTAGTTCATTCAAAACCATTCCATCAGTTATTTTAGAGCGTAACATCCAGTTCGATAAGTTAATCATACCGGTTGTTCTAGAGACACTCTCCTTTAACCTGGTGGCTGTTTACTTGGCCTGGAACCATTGGGGAATAACGACATTTACAATTGCAGTTCTTGTCCGAGGATTTGTCGGCCTCGTTGCCATGTATGTTGTTTCTCCATGGAAACCATCTCTAGGAATTAGCAAACAATCACTTTCACACCTACTTAAGTTCGGCATACCTTATCAGATCAATACCTTTTTGGCAGTAATTAAGGACGACGGTATGACCATCGTCCTTGGTAAATTAATCGGTCAAAATGGCCTTGGCTACATCGGCTGGGCAAAAAGAAACGCTGAGCTTCCCATGAGGATGTTTATGGACAACCTAACCAAAGTCGCCTTTCCAACGTTCGCCAGATTGCAGCACGATCGCACGCGTCTTACCAAAGCGATAGAAATTAGTATTAAATATCTCACTCTACTATTGTTTCCTATTTTTACTGCCATGGCTTTTCTAATCATTCCACTAATTTATCTCATCCCAAACTATACCAAATGGCTCCCTGCCGTCACACCTCTCTACCTTTATCTCTTTAATGCGGCTTGGGCTAGCATTTCAACTATGATGACCAATGCCCTTAACGCCATAGGGAAAATAAAAACGACGTTCAAACTTATGGTTATGTGGACAGTCTTGACCTGGGTATTGATGCCAATTTTTGCCATTAAATGGGGTTATCTGGGAGTAAGTTACTCAGTCGGACTTATCGCCTTATCATCCCTTGCGGTTATTATGGTCATCAAAAGAATGATCGGGTTTGGTGTCTATCGATCACTGGGTACTCCGACAATCGCTTCAACCGCCCTAGGACTATATCTTTTGATTCTTAGACCCTATGCCACAACCCTCCCTCTGTTCATGTGTATTTCGACTGGCGGAGTACTAACCTACCTCTTTATGGTCTACCTACTTGAGGGAAAAGCAATTTTTTTAACCACAATTAACCATTTTCTTCCCGATCGTGCATAAGATTGTGCCACTCTTCATCGTCATGTTTTTACTATCAGGTGTATTTTTTCCGGTCAGATCTTTCGAAAGACAAACTTTTGTTTCTATTGTTAACCCTGTTAGTGGCTGGGAAGGCTGGGGTCAAGAAAAAACACACACCCCCCTTGACCTGCCCAGGTTACAATATCAGGAATCAACGCCGTCAGCCCTTCCAATCACATGGCTACTCCGTTATGACGCCATTTCCGATCAAGCAATTTCAAGCTTTTTCAAAAAAATAATTTCCTCAGACTCGTCCCAGTCAGTGGGGGCCTATCTCGAGATTACCCCAAATCTTTCGTCCCTTGCGACTGTAAAATTTCCCCCGGGAGAATTTCTCAAGCAACCAAGGTCAATATCGCTTGCCGATTATGATCAGGCCGACCGAATAAAACTAATTGATTCATATATGAATCAATTTTACCAACGTTTTGGTTTTTTCCCGCAAACAGTTGGCGCTTGGTACATTGATAGTTTTTCCCTTAAATACCTTACCGATAACTACGCCGTGACTGCTGCCGCTGTCCATGACGAACAATTTTTAGGCAGTGACTACCGTCTTTGGGGTTCCTACTTGGCCAGTCCCTATTACCCATCCCAAACAAACACTCTGATACCGGCATCCTCAAGTAAAAACAGGTTGCCACTTCCGATTGTCAAATGGGCTGTGCGCGATCCATTTAACTTCTATACAAATTACCAAGACAATGGCTACTCTCTTCAGGCAAACGATTATCTTAGTTCTGGTCTCGATACTAGATATTTAGATAGACTGTTAAAAATATACAGCGACCATTCATATAATGAGTTTTCCCAAATTATCGTTGGTTTAGATAATAGCTTATCTCCAAACCACTACCACCAAGAAATCATAAACACCTACCAACTTATCAGTGAAAAAAGCAAAGAGTACGAGCTCACCCCAATATCACTTTCAAATTTCGGTCATTGGTTCCGTTCCTTTTACCCAGAATCTTCACCGTCGTTTATGTATCGCTCCCCCGATGTCACAGGTAACCAAAATGGCGAGTTAATTTGGTATCAAAATTCATTTTATCGAATCGGTCTACGATCGACACCAAACGATACCCAAATTATTGATTTACGGATCTTTAATCAAAAGGAGGCCGAGGATAATTATTTATCTCCGAATTATTCGCAACAACTTCTAGCCGAAAACTATGCAGCCATTGACTCTGTCAAATATCCCAGTTCCGTCATATCACTTGGATTTGGTATCACAGAATTCAAAACCTTAGAAAATAGTTGGGTAGTGACTTTAGCTGATCAACAAAAACAAATTATTCTAAAACCGCAAGAAATAGAACTTCTTAATCTTCAAGTGCCCCAGGTCAAATTACCAGATGTTAAAACAGTCAAAACAAAACATGGTACTGTTTGGCAAATTCGACCCCAACTTCCATACGCCAACACCAATAAAAACACCATTGTTGTAACCATCCTAATCGCACTTGCTATCCTATCTATCGCATATCAGTTTCGAAAAAACCCTTTTTCCTCAATGTTAGTATTCGCCACAGGTATTGTTACTGAGTTTTTGGTTCTACTTACAATGTTTAGGAGTGGCCAGCTGTATGTGTTTGGAATGGGTTTCTGGGGTCCCAATGGGCACGATGCCATCTTTCACCTTTCGCTAATTTCCTCATTTCGGCAATCCCTAACCAACTTTCTTAACCCGATGATTTCAGGTCACCTATTGCAAAGTTATCACTTGGGATTCGATTACCTTCTTGCTATTATTAGCCGCTTTTCCCACATCCAACCCTTGGATTTATACTTTCGAATAATCCCGATAACCACAACTACCCTGATAATTATTCTTTTAATCAAGCTCCTCCGCTTGTGGAATTATTCCGACCAAGCCATTACTCTAAGCATTATTGGCTGTTTCTTAACAGGATCACTGGGCTTTATCCCAGCTTTAATATCAGGACGTTCGGTGTTTTCAGGAGAATCAGTTTTTTGGTCTAATCAATCAATATCCATTCTGCTAAACCCCCCTTTTGCATTATCCATTGTCTTTATCTTGATATTTCTTATCTTACTAGAGCGAAGCAAAGTGCAACCACTCACCTCCAGACGAACTCTCGTATTAATTCTGCTCGGGGGTTTGCTTGCCCAAATTAAGTTTTATAGTTTTTTACTATTAGCACTTGCCCTACTATTACAAAAAAATTACAAACTTTTTATTGGTGTCTTCATTGTTGGTTTGTTACTAGTGTTTCCATTACTTACTCAAGCAAGTTCACCATTTATTTTCCACCCTTTTTGGTTTTACAAAAGTATGTTTGCGGCTCAAGACCATCTGAACTGGCAAAAACTAGTCACTGCTTGGCAAGCATACGAAATTAATGGCGATCTGATAAAACTAACCATAATAAACATCTTTGCGCTGACAGTATTTGTCTTGGGTAATCTGGGTGCAAGAATAGTTGGTTTTATCCAGTTTTCACTTAGCAAAGAGAACTATCCAACCAAAAACCTAACCTCGATTATTGTTTTAGCGGGTATTATTACCCCCCTCATACTTGTACAAAAATCCAACCCATGGAACACTATTCAGTTCTTTTACTATGCACAATTTTTTCTTAGCCTTTTCGCCGTAGCTAGCATCGCCTCGTGGCTCCAACACCCCAGTCGTCTTCGTCGGTTCGTCGTTGTGCTAATTGTGGTCACCCTTATCTCACCTACGACAATCGGTACGCTCAAGGACTATCTCACCAACCTATCCGCCTCACGAATAAGCTATAGCGAACTTAGAGCTCTGCAGATGCTTCAGAACCAGCCAAGGGGGATTGTCATATCACCACCCCATAGTTTCCTCCGCTCAATTATTTCCGATCCCCCGTCACCAAAACCACTATACGCATATTCATCAACCGGATACATCTCAGCATTTTCGGGGCAACCAGAGTATTTAGCAGACACTATTAATTTAGACATAACAGGTTACGATTATTCACTTCGATTAAAGCAAATTCAACGCTTTTTTAACACCTTGGATACTACTTGGATGCTCCAATTTCTCGCAACCAACAACATAAGCTATGTATATTTACCTCACCATCTCAAATTATCTGTCAATTACCGTGACATTTGCCTCGACAATATCTTTGACTACCAAGGTATAAACATCTATAAATTTAACTGTCATGAACAATAAGAAAATCTCAGCGGTGGTTAACACCCTAAATGAGGCCGAATTATTAGAATCGTGCCTACAGAGTATTTCTTTTGTAGACGAAATTGTTGTTGTAGATATGCACTCGACAGATAAAAGCCGTGATATCGCTTATCGCTATACTGATTCGGTCTACTTGCATGAACCACTAAATTTCGTCGAACCAGCACGAAACTTTGCCATCAAAAAAGCCAAGTACGAATGGATTCTTGTAGTCGATCCAGATGAAACCATTCCAAAAAATCTGGCTGCAAAATTACGCCAAATTGTTAATGAGGATCAAGCCGATTTTGTTCGTCTTCCTCGGCAAAACATTATTTTTGGTAATTGGATCAAACACTCGCGTTGGTGGCCCGACTACAATATCAGATTTTTTAAAAAAAACTTTGTTGAATGGCAAAATACCATTCACTCGATACCTATCACCCAAGGAAGGGGTTTAAACTTACCCGAAGAGGAAAAATTCGCTATCAAGCATAACCACTACACTTCAGTTGAGCAATACATATCTCGTTCACTTCGCTATAGTGAGGTCCAGGCACTCGAACTAATTGAACAAAAGTATCAGTTTGATCCCATCGATGCTTTCACAAGACCAGTGAGCGAATTTCTTAGCCGTTATTTTGCTGGCGAGGGTTACAAGGATGGCCTGCATGGTTTGGTTCTTGCCACTCTACAGGCATTTTCAGTCTTTTTGGTCTATCTAAAGGTATGGCAAAAACAATCGTTCCCCGCACACAAAGAAATCGAGGTGCAACGGTTGATAAAAAAACCACTAAAAAGAAAAATTAATGAATTTAATTACTGGTACTACACCATGCTCATACAACAAAACCCAAAAAAAATTGTTCGGGCATTACTAAAGTTGACACGAAAGATCAAGTGCCAATGAGTGTCAAAGTTGCCACCATCACTATCAACTACAATGGAGCTACTGATACTCTAGAACTAATCGACAGTTTATCAAGTTCCCCCCTACCACCAAAATGGGAAAATAGTATCTATGTTTTGGATAACGCCAGCACTGATGATTCGGTAAATAAGTTAATAAATGATAAGAGAATTACTCTTATCAAGAGCAAAACAAATACCGGATTTGCCGCTGGGAATAATATCGCAATAAAAAGGGCAATAGAATATGGCTCAAATATTATTATTCTCATCAACAACGATTGCCTAGTTGGTAGCGATTTTTTCGAACAGATAGCTCGATCTAAGATTTTGAACCCCGATGTTGGCGTCTTGGGAGGACTCATATACTTCGCCAAGGGTTACGAATTTAAAAAGAAATATCGCAAACACGATTTAGGCAGGGTGATTTGGTACGCTGGGGGAACTTTCGATGCGGCCAACGTACTTGGCGCGCACCGATACGTTGATCAAGTCGACAACGGTAAATTGGTTGAGGCCGAAACTGACTTCATTTCAGGCGCTCTCTTTATATCCAAAACCACCGTCTTTCAAAAGATAGGTCTTTTTGACGAGAAATTTTTTATGTATCTCGAGGATGTCGATCTTTGTACCCGCATTCGATCCTCTGGGATGAAGTTGATCTTTGATCCCTCGATTAAAATCTGGCACAAAGTCGCCCAGAGCTCTGGAATAGGCTCACCATTAAACGATTACTTTATTACCAGAAATAGATTATTATTCGGTTCCAAGCACGCTAGCATAAGAACAAAGGTTGCTCTCTTGCGAGAAGCGCTAAAGAAACTGATAACTGGCAACCAGGCCCAGAAAACTGCCATCAAAGACTTTTTCCTTGGTAACTTAGGCAAGGGATCGTTTATCGCTAAATGAAATTTGCTCCAATAATATTCATCGTTATTTCGCTCTTTTTAGTCATCTTTTCTTATTCCTTTACCGATAGCAATCTCACCCTAGTCAACAACTCATCAGTTGTCAATTTTATTTCCCTATTAAGAAATAATCTCGCCTTTTCCACTGCAAGCCTATATCTTTACGTCTTCATCATTGCCGCTCAAACGTCAGTCCAAATACTTATGTTATTTAGCCAAAAAATCTTAAATGATACTAAATTGCCACTTTATTCTTTCGTCATCACATTGATACTTTGTTTTGCCTACCCTATGTCTTCACACGATATCTTCAGCTATCTGTTCGGAGCAAAAATTGTTTGGTATTACCACTCCAATCCTTACTCGACAACACCAATTTCCCTTAGTCCAGATTCTTGGCTAAGGTTTACCCACTGGGTTGATTCGACTTATTCATACGGATTTCCGTCCCTTCTCTTTTCAATAATATCTTCTTTACTGTCGTCCGGTAAATTTATTACTAACTTCTACCTATATAAACTTATGAGCGGAGGGCTTTTTCTGGTCGCGGGTTGGATTCTTTCAAAACTAATCGCCACTAAATATATTTATCCTATCTGGTTTTTCAATCCACTTCTCTTATTTGAACTTGTAATCAATGCGCACAACGACCTAATTATGATTGCTCTTTTTTTCCTTGCAATATATTACTTTCCGATCAACATCACGCGAGGACTCAAATTTTTCTTATTATCCTGGACCACAAAGTTCATCAGCCTAATTTATTTTCCCATCTTTCTATTCAGAAAGAATAAACACCTAATATCAATCATAACTTACGCAATGCTCATTTACCTCGTAGCAAATATTAGCAAAGTTCACACATGGTATTTCACTTGGCTCTACATGGGTCTACCATTGGTTACTTCAAGACGGTCTAGCTGGGTTATATTATTTCTTTTGGGTTTCACGTTACTTATTCGCTATGGTGGTTATTTATCATCTGGAAGCTGGAACCACGCCCTTTTCCCAGACATATTTACAATCCCTTTTTTACTAACGCCATTAATAATTCTGTTTCTGGAAAATAATCTTTCCCGGAACAATATGAGTCTGGAATTAAAAGTTGCAAAAAACTAAATGAAAAACACAATTTCAATAATAATTTTAGGAAATAATGTAGCAGCCGAAGTCGAACCTGCATTCAAAAGTTCTTTGTTTGCTGATGAAATTATTTATGTAGATACAGACACAGGTTCAACCGACAACACACTCAAGATAGCCAAAAAATACGCCACAAAAATTGTCGAAAGTCCTGGCTACAATTTTTCCAAGTGGCGAAACGATGGGGCGGCCAATGCCTCTGGTGAGTGGTTACTGTACCTAGACTCAGACGAACGCATTCCTCCCGAGCTAGCCCAAGAAGTTAACAGAGTCATTTCGATGAACCAGCACACAGCCTATGCAATTCCCAGATATGAAATTTTTTTAGGAAAACATTTGGATTATTGGCCACACCCCTTTGTTCTTCGCCTGATGAAAAAAGACTCACTTAAAAAATGGCACGGAAAGCTCCATGAACAACCTCAAATCGATGGCTCAATAGGCAAGCTGACAAACAAAATACTTCACTTGTCCCACAAAAATATTGACGAAAAGTTAACAAGCACCCTCAAGTGGTCCAAGCTCGAGGCACAAATGCTTTACAGTATTGGTCATCCGCAGATGAAAGGGTGGCGATTTTTTCGTATTTTGGCAACAGAGTTTTGGGATAGGTTTGTCATCCAGGGTCTATGGCGTGATGGAACCGAAGGTATCATTGAGGTTATTTATCAAATGTTCTCAAGGTTTATTTCGTACGAGCGGCTTTGGGAAATGCAACGTAAACCCTCCTTAGGACAGACCTATCGATCGATCGATCGGGAACTACTAAAAAAATTAACATATGAAAAAGGCCCTAATCTTTGATCCATACCTCGATACCATGGGCGGGGGAGAAAGGTATTCCCTAACTGTAGCCACTACTCTCAAAAGTATGGGTTATCATACAGAAATAGCCTGGGACAACGAAGACATCTTTAGACAAGCCCAACAAAGATTTGGGCTAGACCTCTTGTCTATATCGATTAACCCATTGGCCTACTCATTATTAACCAAACGTGTCTCACTTATTAAAAAGTATATATATACGAGCAACTACCACCTAATTTTTTTTGTTAGTGATGGAAGCATTCCTTTCCTATTTGCCCAAAAAAATCTATTACACTTTCAGGTTCCCTTTCAGCATCTGGGAGGGAACAGAGTCATGAATCAACTTAAACTAACTTTAATTAACAAAATTGTATATAACTCAAAATTCACCCAAAATGTTATTGAGTCACAATTAAATTTCAATAAAGGTACAGTTGTTTATCCACCGATAGATATCGATCGATTTAGTTCCTCGACCAAAAACGATTCAATACTATCTGTTGCACGCTTCAACTCACCAAAGCAAGCGCATAACAAAAGACAGGACATTCTAATCAAAGCATTCAAGGTGGTTTATAAAAAATACCCCCAATACAAGCTTATATTAGCGGGGGGTATTGGTGAAGATTTAAGACAAATTGAACCTTTAAAGAAACTGTCGTTCGGATACCCTGTTGAGATTCTTACCAATCCATCAATAGATAGACTAGCCAAACTATACTCTCAGGCTAGGTTTTTCTGGCATTCAGCCGGCTATGGAATCGATGAAATGGCAAGTCCCGAAAAAGTAGAACATTTTGGTATGGCCACGGTCGAGGCTATGTCAGCCGGATGTGTCCCCATTGTCGTTGCCAAAGGAGGACAAAAAGAAATTATCAATCACGGTTCAAATGGTTTCCTTGCACACAATATCAGTGAAATCGTATTATGGACAACAAAGGCAATCGAAGACAGCAAAATAGTCGATAGGGTATCTTCCCAAGCAATTGCTGACTCGATTAAGTATTCGCGTTCAAACTTTTCTGATAAATTCAAGTTAATTATATGAAAAAGGCCGGTCTGGTATTGTTTTTATTGGCTCTGCTAATATCGACCTTATTTCGGTTCTTGGCTGTACGCAACTACAATTTTCCCTTTACCATGGACCAGGGGAGAGACCTAATTGACATCCGACACATATATGTCACTCATGCTCCAAGATTAATTGGACCAACCACCAGCATCAACGGTCTCTTCTTGGGTCCTTTTTGGTATTACTTTAATCTACCTCCATTTTTACTATCAAGCGGAGATCCTGGATGGGTAATGCTATGGCAGATTTTTTGGTATCAAGTATTTGCGATCATATTTGTAATTCTATTTAAAAAAATAAATCCAACATTCGCATACGCCACAAGTACATTTTATTTACTTGCCCCTCTTGGTTTCAATGTGAACCACTATTTTTGGAATGCCAATGCCATGCCCATGTTTACTTTTTTATACTTAACCCTGTTACTACACACGCTTCTGTCACCAAGTACATTCAAGTGGTTCGCTCTTGCTGTGCTTAGTGGGCTTTGTCTTCAAATTGAAGCTGCCTTTGGCGTATTATTTTTCCCGTTTTTGAGTTTTGTTATTCTTTTTCAATCGCGAAAATTAAAAACTATTTTCGCTTTAATTTTTGGGTTTTTAATTACTTTATCTCCCCAAATCATTTTTGAGTTTCGACATGGCTTTATAATGACCAATCTTTTCCTACGTGAGATTTCCGGAGGGGGGATGCTCGGTCAAAAGTTGATATTCACACACCGTCTTGAACAAAGATGGAATCAAATAGTAGATTTAGCTACCAAAGCCAACAGCTCGCCCAGGCAGTTTGCCCTTATCTTAATGGTGTTCTCAATTATCTATTTATTATTAAGATCCAATAGATTAATCGATCCAATAAAGAAAAACTATTATTTGAATCTTGGATTGATTATTTTTGCTTTTGTTTTCTACCTTATTTTCCCGTTGCCAGTAAAAGGATGGTATTTACTTGGCCTCGGAATAACACTGATAAATATTCCCAGCCTAGCCATTTCAGACTTACTTATTAGTAAACATGCCGGGAAATTCATAGGCGTGTTAATCATCGTAACAACCCTCTTTTTTACAGCTATTTTCCAGTTAGATAGATACAGACAAATAGTCCGGCTAAAATCAAACGACCCAAGTAACCTTCGAAACGAGATCACCGCCATTGATTGGGTATATCAACATGCAAACAACCAAGCTTTTTCGGTTTACAACTACCTCCCTTCTGTTTACGATTACCCATATCAATATGTCTTTTGGTGGTATGGTACAAAAGAATATCAATATCAACCAGCGAATATTTCTTACCTCCCCAACCAGCCTGAATATATCAAGGACCACGACCGGTTTTGGACAAAAAAACGCCCCATCACCCCACAATCAGCAACCTTTCTGATTATTGAGAGAGATGAGCAACCGCAAAGAAGAGCAAATTGGTTGGCTCATTTTTCCAGTTTATGTGTGGCGGAATCGATCACTTTACCCTGGGAAACCGTGGTGGAAAAAAGAATCCCATGCCAGTAAACAAAATAACCCCTAAGTATACGAATCCGCTAGCCAAACTAATTAGTGCTCCAACAATGAAACTTCTCGGTCTATAAACAAATTGGATTAAACCATTTCCCTGTTCTACCTTCACGCACCTAAATATTCCCTGGCACCTGTTTATCGGAATTTCTCTTCCCCCCGAATATGCCCTCCATCCGGGATACCAAGTGTCAGAAAGCATCAACTCTCCACCCTTACTTGTGTATTCAAGCTCAATGTTATTGGGTGTATATAGGGTTATCTTTGCATTTGACGTTTTGTACCATTCTCCGGTAGAAGTTATGAATCTTGCCCTTGGTTGATAAAACAGATTTTCTAGTATCGCAGTTGAACCTGTTTCAAATACTTTTTTCCATTCCAATAAGTTTATCTTGTCATTAATCTTGTCACCAGAAATTCTACCTATCTTATCTCGTTTAACAACCATTAAATACTTGACATTAAAAATCCCCAAAGCACTTGCGTCGTAGCGGTCTAAGTTAGAGTATCGAGAAACATTACCATCGTTACTTCCATTTATCTGTTTCTGGTACTCATTCACATAATTAATGTACGCCATTGGATCATACCCCGACGGACTCATCAAGCGATAATAAGCCCAGGTGTTCGGAGGTAAAATTTCTCCTCTTTCCCTTTCAACCCGAAAAACTTCCCCCTCCCCTTTCCTTTCCAAAAATTCTAAAACTGGTGTTTCTGGAAATACTATGTGTGGGGGAACCATAGCAATGTACTTCCACCCAAACCTAAACAGATCAAGACTAAGAACTAACAAAATACCCCACAGAGCAGCCCTCGGGCGATATTTGCTCAAAAACAAAAGAATGCAATTAACGGTTAACAGTACTGTTGGCAGAATTAAATTCCTTAGTGCGACTCTTCTTCGAACTTCCAAGACCAGATTGGAGTCCTTATTCATTTCCATTAAATAATTGGAAAAATACGTAGTCAGCCATAGTAGTATAGTCAAACCAATAAATAGTAAACAAATAGAAATGATTTGTTTTAATCGGATTTTCGGGATTGAGTCAACAAAGAACCCCAGTACAATCGCTGTTCCAAACAGAAACAGAAACGCAACCCTACCGGCATCACTTGTAGAAATCCACGGTAGATGATAACGATAGACTGCTTGTCCGAAAACGGTATTAAAACCAAACAATAATCCAACGATCGATACCACCAAAAAATACTTACCCTCACCCAGGTGTCTGAAGTTCATTATTCCCCAGACAAATGCAATGACACTAGATATGCCCATGTAAAAAATTGTTTCGTGATACATAAAAAAGCCCCAAAAATTACCTGTTGCCGGATTACCAAAATAATCCGGAGCCAAAAGGGTAATCAAGTTCCACCACGGTGCCAAGCCAAAATCTCTACTACCAACAGCTGCCTCCTGATACCTCACCACCATATGAGAAAGCTCAAAAGTGGGAATCAGCTGAACAGCGCACAATGCCGTACCCAATCCACAAAAAGATAAAAAAATTATTAGTTTCGAAGGCGAAAAATTACAACGAAAACACCAAAAAAAATAAGTAATCATCATCAGACAGACATAGACCAAAAGCTGAAAGTGGCCAGACGTAACTAATAAAAATAGTAATAATGGTATCGGATAGAGTGTCTGAAATTTCCCACCAAGACTAAAACGATTTATTACCATCAACAAAAGAGGTGCCCAAATCATTGCATTGCCCGCGGTCATAAACTGGGACCAAGAACACAAAAAACCCCCAAAAGCATACGCCGTGGCGGAAATTACTGATGATAATTTACTAATCTTTAATTGCCTGGCCAAGAGATAAAAAGTTATTGAACTACCGATCGTTTGTGCGATAACCATCGCCGTCCAACCGGATACATCACCAAAAAATACCATTAACAAATTTAAGGGATACAAAGCCGCACTATGAAAAGTTGCCAGTAGCGGATAACCCGAATATGAATATGGATTCCATAGTGGCCATTGCCAATTTAAGATACTTTGGGCAATCAAACTTTTCCAAATAAAGAATTGAGAGTAAACATCAGATATCGATGGGCCACTTTGTACCGGTACCCCCGTCGGATACCCCCATTTACTCTCGAGCCAGGGTAAATAGGCACCTACTAGCAAATCACCCGGAAACGGCACGTATCCCTTAAAAAATACCTTCCAGTAATAGACTATCGCCAACAAAATCAGAAGAAAGAATGGCCACAACCTAAACAATTTCTTCACTGATATACTGTATACCACAAATGGATTCTGAGGTTGAAGTAATCATTCCCAGTTACAATGGCAAAAAACTACTAGAACAACATCTACCGGAACTATTTCTCGCAGAATCAGGTTTTTCCACCACAATTGTTGTCGATGGGGGTAATGACGACACTGTTGAATTTCTTCAGCATCACTATCCGAAGATTAGGTTGATAATAAACTCCACCAACTTAGGTTTCGTCAAGTCTGTAAACTTAGCTGTTTCAAGTTCCACGGCCAAATACGTCGTCCTTCTTAATAATGATGTTTCACCCAAAGAAAATTTTCTCAAATATTCACTCAGTTATTTTTCAGATCCGAAGGTTTTCGCCGTGTCCTTTAACGAAAAGGATTCTTCCTGGCCTTTTGTAGATTTTCACTTCGGAAAACTACAATATCGAAGAGCTCTAGACAAATCGCAGTCGTTTTATACTGCGTGGGCTTCAGGAGGAAGTGCAATTTTCAAAAAGGCTATCTGGGACCATCTAGGCGGTTTCGACCCGATCTATTCCCCGGGTTATTGGGAAGACATTGACCTGGGCTGGCGAGCTTGGAAATCTGGATACAAAATTATCTGGGCCCCTGAACCAAAGGTACTCCACCAACACGAGTCGACTTTCAAAAATCTCAATGCAAATTTTGTCGCCACACTGAAGGAAGTTAACGAGTTCGTTTTCAATTGGAAAAATTTCACCCAGTTGAGTTACCGGCTTAATTTTCTTTGTTACTCTATACTTAGATTTGCAAAACACCCCGGATATATAAAAATATTGCTCGCAGCTATTCCAAAAATCCGGAAAATTTCTCTCACGACACCCCAAGTCATCAGCGACGACCAGGTCTTTGCCAAAGTGAATAAACCGATCTTATGATCGATCTCTCAATCATCTGTGTTACCTACCGATCCGAAGATAAGATTAAACGTCTCCTAGACTCGATAGATCGACACAAAGACCATTTAAAGATTGAAATAATTATCGTTAACAATTACCCCGACAAAACTCCATCGATAGCCAAGCATCACAAAACTAAGCCGAAACTAATTGAAAACGATCAGAACATTGGCTATGCCAAAGCCACAAATATTGGGATCCGAAATTCATCTGGGAAATTTATACTTCTTCTTAACCCCGACACTCAAATAATCGGTAATGCCCTAACCAAATTAATCGAGTATAGCCGCGATAATAAAATTGGGGCTGTCGCCCCCGAACTAATTAATGAAGATGGGTCTGTTCAGGCGTCAGTTTTTAAATTCCCCACCATAACAAATGCATTTAAAGCGTATTTTCTAGACCAAAGGGAATCTTTTGGTAAGTATTTTCCTGGGAAAAAAATAACGAATGTAGATGTCGCTGTCATGGCCGCTCTACTAATCCCTAGATCGGTAATTGACAAAGTTGGTTTTTTAGACGAACGATTCTTTCTCTACTATGAGGACATCGAATATTGTCGCCGACTAAAGAAACATAATTTGCCTGTCGTCTATTATCATCTGGCAAAAATCAAACATACCCACGGAGCCAGTGGCTCATTCACCTGCCATTTGGATAGTCCCTTGGCGCGGTCAGCCCAAATCTACCATGGTAAAACTTACTCATATTTGTTAAATTTAACCTTATGGTTGGGGCAAAAATGGCAAAAATTAACTTCAATAAACAGACAATCTTTTCAAATATTACCCAAATTATTACGGAAATAAAATATCTAAGAATCGTTCTACTCATAACAGCAATTTTCTTAAGATTAGTTTTGGCAATTAATACATACCACACAGATATTGGGGCTTTTGCTTTAGCCGGTAAATATATTACAGGGGAAGGAAAATGGTTAAGTTTTTACGACTCCATTGCTTCAAAAAACTCAACTGGTATGCTGGTTGTCCACCGAGATGATATGGTTTTTAATTATCAGCCATTAGCTTATTTGATTCCCTCAACAGTCTATCTGCCATTCAAGGGAATAATTGACCAAACGGGCGAGTTATTACTTAACAAGCAATGGATTTCTCACCAGCCTATTTCAATTCGTTTTATTTTACTAATCTACAAACTCCCAATGATTTTGGCAGATGTAGCCATCCTTTACCTCTTGCCTAAATTTTTCATCGCAGCCAGGCACCAGACCATTGCCACAATTCTGTGGGCATACAATCCACTGGCAATTTTTGTTAGCTCCATGATGGGTCAGGTTGATATAATAATCGCTCTATTGCTTCTGACCTCTTACTATTATCTTCAAAAAAAGCATGTTTATCTTTCCGCAGCACTTATCGCTCTATCAGCATTATTCAAACCAATAGGTCTGATCCTATTGCCAGTGGTGGCAATATATCATTTCCATTACAAAAACAAGTTAAGTCTATTGGTGTCGACCTGTGTGATAGGATTTATCACATATTTAATCGGTGTTTCCCCGTACGTACAGTCGGGCTCCTACCGGCACTACGCCTTATTCGCTGAGCAGTTGTCCAAAAGTACCTACGCGAGCATTTCTATAGCCTCTGGTCACGATATTCCGTTATTTTTTATTCTTTACACCATTGTCCTACTGTTATATTGGTCCCGAAAAATTACCGTCCTAGATGCAACAATCAGCATTCTTCTTGCTAGTTTGGCCTTCACCCATTTCCATCCCCAATGGATGGTCTGGGTAATACCACTATTCCTAATCAGAGCAATCCTAACTTCAGAATATATGTCTGTTGGCTTAATCACAATATGCTGGCTGCTTGTCCTTTTTTCTTTTGATGAGTCTCTCAATACTCAGTTATTTATTAACTCGACGCTAACAATCTCTAGTGCAATTAAACTACACCCGATTTTTGTTACTCTTATCTCATTAGCCCGAGCCGGTATTGTGGGTTGCCTAGTTTTTCTCATTACCTCTCCATCGATTGTTCACCCTAAGGGTCAGAAGAAATCAATTACCGATCAGATGGCTTATGGTTATGGCAAGTAGCATCAACCGACTGCCTTTGCTGGATTACAAAGTGCCCAATTTTCTCTTGGGCTTCTATTGTAGAAAACTTATTCTCTTCCTTTAAATCTAGTTGATACAAATGGTCTGGAATACCGCCCGAAGGTTCTTGTAATAAAAATCTGAGGCATGTGGATCCATTTTTTGGTTGGGGTAATTCACCGGGGAAACCAAGGATTGAACCCGTTTCCCAATAGGGGAGATAACCATACCTACTTAGCCCGAAATGTTCAAACAGATAAGCCCACACGGTCGGTATTAAATATGGCATACTGGTAGCTCTTATTGTAAAAGCTTTCCCATCGGCAATGGTATACATTTTCTCCACCACCCTCAACTCATCTGACAAAAGCATAAATTGTTGGGTTTTTATATCACCAATTAATCCGACTCGATTATTTTGAACAATTTGCTTTATATTTCCCGCCAAAATTAACCCCAAGCAGAGAATGAAAACCAACTTTGATTTGCCAAAAATCCAGTTGAGGAATAAAGCTACACCAATAATAATTCCGGTACCAATTCCCACGTTTACGTAATAAGCGTTATATGCTCCAAACAAAAGCAAAAACAACCCACCGAATATCCACAGCAACACCAAACGATATGCCCTATTGTTTATAGCCTTGACTACCAAAAATCCAATTATCAGCAAGGCGACAACCTTCAATAAGATATTAGAGGTTGGAAAAACATTATCGTGAAACATTAATATAAATCGTTTTAAATACACAGACCATTTTGTTTCACTATCTCCGATTACGTTATAACCATGGGTAACCAAATTTAGGGCAGATTTAAATCCATTGAATCGATACTTAAGTTCCGAAATTACATAAGGCGACACCACTATCATGCCTAAAAAAATCGACAAAACCCAGGATTGAATGGATATCTTACCCATCTTTCTTCGTAGCACAATCGCACCAACCATTGCTAGGCCTATCAAAGTTACCAAAAACAATTCCAATTGTACTCCGGTTGAGACACCCAAGGCAACCAAGGGCAAACCCCAGAATTTGTGTTTTTCTTTCAATATTATCGAAAAACCGGAAAATATCGCCATCCATGAAAATATTGCTAAACTTGGGTTCCCCATATACAAAGCGTACTGTGTTTGTTCAAATGAGAAGGCAAACAATAAAGACACTAACAAACCAACCCTTTTCCCAAACATTTTATTTGTTATAAAAAACACCACAAATACCCCCAATGCATTTACCAGTCTAAAAACAAAAGATACGAAATAAGGATTACCTCCGCCAACGAGATAAACAATGCCCAAAACATACCAGTGCAAAACACCATGGTTTAATCCGGGCGCATTTGCTGGCGGCCCCATAAGCTTCAAATCTAAATTTCTATAAATAGCCTGAGAAACGTATGCATCCCTAGCTTCATCAAAACCAAAATAGGTTGAATTTTTAAACCAAGCAAAGCGAACCAATAACGCAAAAATAAATATAATTTTCAACAATTGCCAGGTTCGTTTGTCCACTGCTCTATATATTAGCAAAAAAACACATTACAATTCGATCTAAATATGCGCCGAGGATATCTAGTTGCTCTCTGGCTAATACCAATATTTCTTGGTTTATTTTTCCGCCTGAATAAAATCGATAATATCTCCTTTAGTTATGACCAGGCGCGTGACGCTTTTTCAGCCCAAGAAATAATTCATGGAAATCTGAAAATTATCGGCCCCCCCACCGACTTACAGGTAGTATTCCACGGGCCATTTTATTATTACGTTTTATCAATAATATATTTCTTTAGCCGCGATCCCCGTTTTGCTGTTATTTGTTTTACGGTTATCAATTTGATCTCCCTAGTACCTCTTTCGATTCTGGTTAACAAGTTATTTAACTCAAAATTAGTTACCTGGTTTTTTGTCCTCTTATTCGCGGTTTCCCCCGAAATGATCTTTTATGGACGGTTTATCTCCAATGTCTCTTTGGTTATACCAACCATTTCAGTTGGTTTGTTGGGCCTCTGGTTTATGCCCAGAACAAAATCTATACTTTTGGCGGCAATCGGCTTGGGTTTGGCCGCTCAGGCTGAATTCTTTTTACTTTCGCTCTTCCCTTTGGCGTTGATATATCTATTTCTAAAAAAGACTGGTTTAAAAGCAATTTTTCGCTTTGCGGCAACTTACCTTATCGTCATTAGCCCTTACATTGTCTCGGAATTAAAGTTCAGTTTTAGAGGCTTTAGTCGATTTCTCGAATTTTCGACTCACCAATCGGTTGCCATTATTGAAATCCTCAATCGAATCGCTGGTAGTTACGTAGGGCTACTTGAAAGGAATATTTTTCACTTTCCTAGTTGGTTAAGCCTCATATTATTGGGGACGATAGTATTCTTCTTGTACAAACGAACAGACCGAAAAACGAGTTCATTTTTGTTGTTTTTTTCGCTGACGACTTTGCCATTATTTATTTATGCATCTCCCGGACCGATTTTTTTTACTATCGGTATCGTACTGCCGATACTTATACTTATAGCCTCGACAGTAAAGACTATACCGCTGTTGGGCATCGTCGTTATTATATTCTCACTTGTGAGAAACCTTCCCTATGTAGCCAGAGGTGTCGAATCCAACTCCACCTTTACCGGATCCGAGACAGGCATGATACTTGGGGACGAGCTAAGTATTATTGATTCTGTATATTCGCACCATGGAAAATTATCCTACAACTCAGTCACCGCTCCACTTTTTACCAACACCACCTGGGCCTATCTATTTGACTGGTATGGTAAAAGTCGATATGGATTCGTCCCCGATTGGCATGGAAACGATCAAACAGGTATGCCAGGTGGAGAATTTCATCAACTCTCGGACGGTAATGAAGACATCGATTTTCTTATTGTTGAGACGTCTAGGGTGCCTATCGAATATCAAAAAAAGTTAATTAATATTGAGACTTTCAGAGCCAAACCACAAAAAAGAATCAGCTTTGGTCAAATTGATCTAATAATCGGCAGCAGAATTAAATAACAAAATGATAACTGGCTTACTAACAACGGTCGGTTTATTAATAGTTTTCTTGGTAACTTGTTTCTTTTTTGTTTACCTACCTGGTTTTTTTGTCATCAATCACAATAGAAGCACTCTATCAAATATCGAAATTCTTTTTCTATCACTAGTAACCGGTCTTGCCATAATTACCCTTCAGGGAGTCGTCTTTGGTTTACTACAAATTCGCTTCCTTGGTTTATTTACGCTTATTTTAGTTTCATCTATTTCAACTTATCTTTACCGTTCTGAAATTTTTCGCCCTCTGGAATCTCTTCTTAAAAACAGAGCCTTGCTCGTCTTACTTGTGTTCGGACTAATATTACAAGGTTTTATAAATTTCCCAAGCGGATTTCATTATTCAAATGGAATTAATTTTTGGAGTTCTCAGGGGCACGATGGTCTCTGGCATGTCTCCCTAATAGAAGAAATCAAGAGTAATTTTCCTCCCAGTAATCCCCTTTATGCTAGCCATCCATTAAAAAACTACCATTACCTAGGTGATATTCTTATGGGCGAATTTAATCGCTTATTCCCCTTTTTTTCTACACTTGATCTATATTTTCGTTTCTACCCGATTTTATTTTCGATTTTAATAGGCTTATCTGTCTATTCTTTTGTCTACCGCCAATTCGGTGACCATAGTGCAAAAATGGCAGTCTATATCACTCAGTGCTGTGGTAGTCTCGGTTTTATTTATTCAATACTTAAACAAGGCCCTTTTTTTAGTGGAGAAACAACATTTTGGGCTTCGCAGGGAAATAGTATCTTAGGAAATCCGCCCCACACCATTGGCATTATTTTTATTACTACTTTGTATTACCTAATTTTACTTTGGGAAAAAGAAAACAAAATTATATTCTTTTTTCTTCTGGTTATTATGGGTTTTGCTATAGCAACCATCAAAGTTTCAACGGGTGTAATTTTTACTTCCAGCTTTATTTTTTATGGAATATATTATTATATAAAATTCAAAAAACTTATTCCCCTTGTTACTGCATTAGCACTAGCTATTTCGAACTATCTGTCACTTAAAATCATTAGTCCTTCTGCTCAGTCGTTCATAAGGTTCGAGCCACTATGGTTCCCCCGAACTATGATGGTTGCCAAACTCGACAATGTTGAATGGGAACTTCGTCGGCAACACTATCAATCACTTCACAATTTCAGGGCCAACGTCCATCTAGTTCTTCATGAAGCATATGCGATTTGTATTTTTATACTTGGTAATTTCGGTCTTCGTGTAATAGGATTGGTTTCTGTAATTATTCAGTTTTTAACTAAGATTGACTCGTTCTCAGTGCTCATTTTTTCTTCCTCAGTTTTACCAATATTAATTGTTTTGTTTTTTACCCAAAAAGGTATCACCTTCAATTTAATTCAGTTTATTCAAATAGGACTTCATTTCTCCGGAATATTTTCTGCCATTGTTTTTGTCTATGTATTAGAAAAGATAAAATCATCTATGCTTAAATTAGCATTAATCGGCCTAATTTTATTCTTTTCTCTACCCACCTCAATTGGTAATTTGTTTGATTTCTATGGACACGGTCGAAAGCCATTGGCACAAATTTCAAATTCTGAACTCGATGGTTTATATTGGCTAAAAAATAATACTCCCGTAGATAGCGTCATTTTTACCAAACCGTTTGATAAATACGCCCGCAATCGCTACAACAGCCAACCGATACCGATTAATGCCTGGTATCCAACAATGTACGTTCATTCAATTTCGAATCGTAAAACATTTTTATCTGGGGAAGAACAACTTATGATTACTGGCTACGATATTAAGAATGATCTGGAATTAGCCAACAAATTTATGGCACAAAAAGACGTAAACTTCTCGAAGGATTTCCTTTCCAAAAATTCGATAGATTACCTATACTTCAGGCTAGACGAAATAGAATATCCCATTATCAACGACGGTAATTATCTAAAAGAGGTTTTCAAGAATAACGAAATTATTATCTTCAAACATGTCTAAGTTAAATATTAAGTTTTCTTTATTCTTAATTCTGGTTTTTGGGGCATTTCTCAGAATGTGGGACTTGGCTCGACTACCCATTTCTCTATTTGGTGATGAAATCGACGTTGGATATCATGCCTGGTCGTTATTCAATACAGGCAGAGACTATATGGGTCATTTATCCCCCCTTTATATACAGAGCCTTTCAGAGTGGCGCGCTCCCTTATTAATGTATGTCACCGCTCCATTTGTTGGAATTTTAGGACCAACCTCATTTGCAGTCAGGTTGCCATCAGCAATTTTGGGCATCGTAAGCGTTTATTTAGTTTTTATCCTCTCGACCAAATTGTTTTTGGACAAAAAAACAGGTTTAATTGCTGCTCTATTGCTAGCCACCTCACCGTGGCACATACATTACAGCCGAACTGCATTCGAAGTCTCATTATTAACCAGTCTCATTCTATTAGGGACCCTTTTCTTTGTATATTCCAAGTACTATTTAGCGGTTTTTATTTTTATCCTGACCTTTTATACATATTCAACAGCAAATATTTTTACACCACTACTGTTAATTTCTCTAATTACTATTTTTAGACCAAAACTAAATCTTCAAAAAAACTGGATAAAAGTAACGATCCTCTTGATTTCCCTCACACCAATTCTTTATTTCGTTTTATCGGGCCCGGCCGCGGGGAGATTCCGTGGAATCAGTATTTTCAATAATCCAACCACAGTCGACAAAATTATTACAATTCGAACCGAACCTTGGGTGCTTGATTCAAAGCTAGAACCCTTGTTTCACAATAAGCCAGTTACATATCTGAATATTTTTTTCAAAAACTACGCCTCTGCCCTTTCGACCAATTTTCTTTTCCTAAATGGTGATCCCAATTTTCGTCATTCTATCGCCAATGGGGGAGAGTTATTTATGGTATTAGCCCCTCTGCTTTTGGTCGGCTTCGCTGTTGCAATAACAAATTTTACTAAAAAAGAACACCAACTAATCGTCTCCTGGCTATTTCTGGCTCCAATTCCTTCAGCCTTGACTCAAGGCGGGGGAGAACACGCCACCCGTTTATTCCTTATGTTGCCCCCCCTGATGATACTTTCCGGTGTCGGCCTGTCCACCCTAGTCTCGCTTATCAAATCGATATTTATTAGGGCTTGTTTTGTCATTATTTTCTTATTCATCTTGGCCACATCCACCCTTAATTACTGGCATTACTATTCGTCTCACTATCGATACCAATCCGCCAGAATATGGCAATACGGCTACGAACAAATATTCAGCCAGTTTCCCGATGTTCAAAACAGTAAAAACCGGTTGTTTATCAACAATACCTACGAGCCGTCTCTACTCAAATTCGCTTTCTTTACCAAATATCCACCTAAATATTTTCAACAAAATTTTAAAGGAGACGCGACAGCGACCGATGTTGTCCCCGGTTTTTCGGGCTTTAAATTTGGCGATAATATTTACTTCGGACAACTAAATCCGGGCTATGATTTATCCAAATTACTCAGCCGAGGTGATGTTTATCTAGCCGCCCAAAAAATTGAAATCCCTGGTAACTGGGATTGGTCAAAAGAGCCACCTAATGGTTTCAAGGTAATCTCGGTTGTCAAAGACATGTACAAAGACCCCCTCTTCACACTTGTGCAAAAAGAATAACCTCTCACTGACAAATAGTGTTAATTAGATTTATACCAATACTCGGCCGTAATCATGTTGTTGTATAAAAGATTTGTATAAAGAGCGAAAAATAGATAACCGACGAGTATCACAGTCATAATGGCACGAACATTAATCCTTTTGTTATCTTTAAATATTACCAACCCTACCAAAAAAAATATTGTCATCGGAATAAAGAACCTCCATGCGTACGTAGGCGCATTCGTTACCCCCTCATAGATTTTCTGCAAGTTTACC
This sequence comes from uncultured Pseudomonadales bacterium, assembly GCA_964487665.1. GTDB lineage: Bacteria > Patescibacteriota > Microgenomatia > UBA1400 > MFAQ01 > CAZARR01. The sequence goes on along the minus strand of CAZARR010000004.1, from coordinate 15,700 downwards.
CCGATAGGAATGAACATACCAGATATCGACAAAATACCTTTTTCAATTACTTTTCTTCCCGAATTCAAAAAGTAGGCACAAGCGACGAATAAAAATGGCATAAATGGTATTCGATACCAACCATATGACAAGCTGCCCAACAAACAATACAGAGCCAGGTAAATCACAATTGGGATTACAACATATCTAGTCTTTTTAAAAATGCCTTTTGAACATAAACCCCAGACAGACAGCCACCCCAACAACGGCCAGCCGTCAGTAATATACTTAGAAATCGTAATCTTTGTCGTAACTAACAAATCGAAAAAAGAATTGAACCCAATCCCATAATAGCGAGTACCGTTACTCAGTAAAATTTTTCTAAACAAATTTCCGTCGTATACGCTTCCGTAGATAAAAAAAGTAAACAGACCTGTAATGGCTATCGAACCAAAAGCTATTGCCTCTTTAATTTTTTGGTCAAATCCTTTTGATGTTTGGGTCAACAGCAAACAAACGCCAGTTACCACAACCACCAAAGCAGGGATTTTAAATAAGACTGCTAACGCCGCCATCAACCCAGCCATCCAAAGGTAAACCTCCTTATCCCCGTGTTCATATTTTTTTATCAATGTTAGCGTAATCAAAAATAAGCTAACATAACCATTTTCAGCTTGTATCATCCTGCTATCAACCACAATAAGCGCTGAAGTAGCGTAAATGATACCAGACAAAAGTGAGACGATAAGTCCAAAATTCACTAAAGCAAAGATCATTACGCACAAAATAGTAAATGTTCCCAAAAACACCATGGGTTTACGGCCAATTACCAAAATTGCATCCTCAAAAACACCCACATTTTTAGCCCGGGCATAGGTACCAATTAAAAGCCCCATGGCAGGAGGATGGTCGAACCACGGCCGATTTATTTGTAGTGGGCCAAAATTAACCGTTTTCTGATAAATTCTGTCAACGTTAATGTATCTAAGCTGTGTCTTGTCGTACCCTCTAATATCCGAAATTCCCACAGGGACTCCTAATTTCAACAAACTCAACCCAACCCATGTATTGCTATATTCGTCAGTAGATTCACCAGGAAATGGAACCAAATCGTAATTCCTAAGTCTCAATTTGTATCCCAAGCCCAAGATAACAATCGTAGCAACTAGAAAAATGACCAACTTAACTTTTCCCATTAGATGAATGTAAGTTTTGTTTAATTACCTCAGGGCGACAACTAATCTCACTCCTTTGTGTCACTGATTCAGAAAAATCAGCTATTTTTCTACTACCTAAAAAGCAATTCCACCGTACCAATTCATCTCCAATCGTCGATTTACCAATAATTAGGCTGTTGTTTTTCATAATAACGTCAAAACCATTAATTCGACCTAATTCGATCAAAAGATCAAGCCAGGTATCTCCCTCGATCGCGCGTAGATCTATAGTGTTAGTTGATCGGGTTCCATCAGCACAATTTAGAATTACTTTTACATATTTTTCACCTGCGTCGATTGGATCTCCAAAGATGCTATAAAGACACGGGTTGTCAGTTTTATCTCGATATATTGAAGTACTTTTCATCATTCTGTCTAGTTCAGATTGGCGAAAATTATTACGATAATATGAACCCAAAGATAAAAATAAAAATAGCCCAAACACTAAAAAAACGCCATAGAAACACGCAATCTTTAGTATGACTCTACGCCAACTCTGCCCACCCATTCTTTGAGTGTAACACCCATTTACTGTGTCCACTAGAATATAATTAAACCAAACAATGCGTCGATTAGTTCCAATTTTGTTAATTACCGTGATCGCAGGTTGTCTCCGATTTTGGAACCTGTCATCCATGCCCCCGTCCCCGAACTGGGATGAGGTCAGCCTTGGTTATAACGCCTACTCGGTATTAAAAACCGGCAAAGATGAATGGGGCGCAAGTTTACCTACGTTATTCCGTGCTTATGGTGACTACAAACTTCCGGTTTATATTTACTTCTCAATTCTTCCTATTTTTATTTTTGGCCTAAATACCTTTTCAACTCGTTTTGTCTCAGCCTTGTCGGGAACTCTTGCCGTCCTTGGAATCTACTTATTAACCAACAAACTTTTTGGTAAGGAGAAACTCGTTTTCCACAAATGGAAAATTGATTATGGACTCGCAGCCGCCATTCTTCTTACAATCAACCCTTGGCATTTTTTCATATCTCGCCCTGCTCTTGAGGCAAATCTGGCCTTAACGCTGACGATATTTGGCTTATATTATCTACTGCGCGGTTTACACACAAAGTCTTGGTTGGCTCCTGCGATTTTATTGAATTTGTCCATGCATACCTACAATACGTACAGAATCTTCATTCCGATACTACTAATTTGTTGGTGGCTAATTTACCGACCGAAAATAAACTTTGCAAAATCCAATATCTTAGCAATTTTCCTTACTTCGATTGGTATTTTACTTATAGGACTCCAGATATTTAATGGGCAGGGGACGGCACGGTACGGCAAACTCAAAATCATACCACCATCAATAGAATATGAGATAGGAGAGATGCGCGAGGAAAGCTCTTTACCTCCTTTTATAAAAAGATTGGTTTACAACAAACCCAGTTATTTCTTGGTCCATTCAGGAAGGAATTATTTATCATATTTTAGTCCTGGCTTTTTTTACCAAACCAATGCCCCCCAGACACAATTCGCCATCCCCGATCGAAACTTATTCACCTTACCAATACTAATGCTGGCAATTTTTAGTTGGCTTGCGATTTTGTCAAAACCTCATAAAAATTATAATTTTGTCCTTTCCTGGTTACTTTTAAGCCCCATTGCCGCCTCGGTTACCAACAGCCCACCACAGGCTCTGCGACCTTCGCCTATGATTCCCGCACTAATAATTATTTCTCTCTATGGTCTTGCCCTACTAAATCGTTTCCTAAAAACTGACTTAATTAAAACAACGACCATCACAGTTTTGTTAATAGTTGTTTCCATCGATTTTGTCAGTTACCAAAAAGAATATTTCACCAATTACAAGAACAATTTTTCCCAATCTTGGCAATATGGGTATAAACAAGCTTTCGATTACATAGCCCAACACCAAAAAGAATATTCAAATTTTTATATCTCCAAATGGCAAGGGGAACCACATATGTTCTATGCTTTTTTTGGCAACATCAACCCACACCTACTTCAGCCCGGCGGTAACAGCATTAGATTCAAACAATCTGATTGGTTTTGGACAGATAAGATTGATAATATTTTTTTTGTTAACAACGATGCCATTCCATATACCGATTCTACAAATTACCTAAAATTAGAAAGCGGCACTACTATCCCCGTTATGAACTCTTTACTCGTAGCTCAAGCGGGGCGTTTACCGATAAATACAAAAATTCTTAAAGAAATCAAATTTTTAGATGGCTCAACTGCCTTTATTATCGCCAAATTTATATAAAATCGATAAATTATGCATATCCTTCTATTCCCCTTACTTCTGTTAGCCTTCATCATTAGGATTTGGCCAATAAATTATTCCTCCGGTATTCCGTCTTTTACCATCAGCCAGTTGCAGGTCTATTTTCCATCAGCCCTTGTGGCCACAATTGGTATTTTTGTTTTTTATCAACTTGTCCAAAGAATGGAACTTGGGTATTCAAAGTCAACTCAAAAACTGTTTTCCCTCGTCGTTACTTCGTTCATTTCTTTTAACCCCTGGCATGTTGCCCTCTCAAAGGACGCCTTCCCCCCCAGCTTACAGCTGACCCTATTGATAATCTCTTTTTATCTATACGACCGCTTTCGCAATTATTTACTTTCTATTCCTCTCGTCATCATTTCAGCCCTGGTTTACCTACCCTCTTCACCTTTTATATTATTCTTCGTCAGCCTGCTATTTATTAGACTAGATCACAAGAGAATGTTTTTGTTAACTTTGTCAATTATCTTTTGCTTAATAATTTTTGGTATATCACCCCAACTGGGGGATAGATATCTCTTTTTCTTCTCTCCTCAATTTCTTACCTTTACTGGCCGAACTCTGGCTACCAGTGATAGGGTATTGAAGGTCGGTTTGTTAAATTACTCAGACCTGTCATTATTGTTTATCGGCCTTATTGGCTCGTTCTACCTGATAAGAAATAACCTGTTTAATTATTTGTTAATTTTCTTTCTTGCTCCAATCTCTGCCCTACTAATACCCTGCCAGTTTCCGGCCGCTCAGGTTTTTTCAATGATATTGCCAATATCAATTCTAATTAGTATCGGTGCGGTATCAATCTTCAAAAAGTCACTCGCCTTATTTATCGTAATTTGTACACTCGTAATTATTCTAAACATCCTAAGTTTAGATCTTTACTTCGTTCATCTATATAGAGTTTTGGACTCCAAGTTTGTATACCTCGGTCTAGGTTTTATTAATCAACTTAGTAATGCGCTATAAAAAAATTTTACTAGCTCTTATACTAGTTGTCGCATCATCGATTCGTTTATTCCAGTTGGGTAATTACCCCTCCGGTCTCAATAGTGACGAAGCCGCTTTGGGATACAACTCATATTCACTTCTTCAAACCAGTAAGGATGAGTTTGGAACCAGTTGGCCCCTAACCTTCAAATCATTTAACGACTACAAACCACCACTTTATGTTTATATATCGATTCCATTTATCAAAATTTTTGGCTTAAATGTGTTTGCCATCAGGCTACCATCAGCACTGCTTGGTATTGCTACCATATGGTTGGTATATCTACTCGCTAATCATTTATTTCCTCAGTTTAAACCTAAAATCGGCTTATTTAGTGCTCTTGTTTTGGCAATCTCACCCTGGCATATTCATTTTTCTAGGGGTGCGTGGGAGGTAAACATTTCGACCTTTTTCCTCACCCTTTCTATTCTGACATTTCTCTATGGTCTAAAGCGTTCCAAGTTCTTTGTAATATCTGCATTGGCACTTTCTGCCGGTTTATATTCTTACCACTCTCTTCGAGTTATTGCCCCCCTAATGGGTTTGTCCCTTTTAGTTTTTTATAAATCGGAAATATTATCAAATGTCCGTCACCGTTCTGATCTACGAAATTTTATCTTAGCGGGATTAATATTTCTTCTTGTCACCATTCCCCTTATCAAGCAAATGACGTCAATAGAGGGTAGATCCCGCTTTAACGGTGTTTCCATATTTGCTGATTCTGGGCCGCTTTGGGAAGCACTCGAGTTAAGACGTCTTCACTCCCAACCAATATTACCCAAATTGGTCCATAGTAAATACATTACTTACCCCTCTAGATTTATCCAGAATTATTATTCTCACTATTCTCCCAGATTTCTATTTGTTGAAGGAGATGACATTTCACGAAATCACATTCCTGGTCAAGCTCAACTTTATTTAATTCTCGCGCCACTTTTGTTAACCGGACTTATTAGTCTAGTGCGTTTAAACAATCCCTCATCTTGGCTTATTTTAATCTGGTTATTAATAGCCCCGATCGCGGCCTCGCTTACGTTTCAATCACCCCATGCACTTCGATCGCAGAACATGATCATACCGCTAAGTTTGATTATTGCTTTGGGCGGTGTGGACGTATTTGGTAAGCTGGTTCAACCTCTAAAAACAAATCTTCGGCTGTTTGCAATCACCTTTTTTTCGATCATTCTGATATATCAAACCGGGAATTTTTTATATTCCTATTTCTACCGATATCCGCGTGAAGTTCCTAACGCATGGGAATATGGTTTTGACCAAGTTGCCGATTACTTGAAAACTAATAGCCGGAAATACGATCATATTGTTATTTCTGATAAGTACGATCAACCTTATATAATTATTGCCTTTTTCTTAAAATATTCTCCTAAAGTTATTCAAACCGAAATTAAACTTACCCCCAGAGATAAGTTTGGATTCAGCACAGTAAGAAGCTTTGGCAAATTTGAGTTCAGGCAAATAAATATTACTTCCGACATGATGCGCAAGAACACCCTCTTAATTACAACCACAGAAGAAACATACGGCACCAAAGTGCTTTCTGAAGTAAAATCACTAGGTGGGCAAACTATGTTCAAAATAATTTCCACCGATGATCAAGAATAAAAAATTACCTCTTTCCGTCACCCTGTCTACTTTTAACGAAGAGGCTATCTTAGGCAAATGTTTAGAGGCCATCAAAGACATTGCTAGTGAAATCGTTATTTTCGATGGTATGTCTACCGACAAAACAGTTGAAGTTGCTCGTAAATATGGGGCAAAAATTACATTAACCACCAACAAGCCAAACTTTCATATCAACAAAAAAATGGCTAACGATCAAGCCAAATCAAAATGGGTCCTGCAGCTTGACGCTGACGAGGTCGTCACTTCACAATTAAAAGAAGAAATCTGTAATCTACTTACCGGTTCATACTTTGGTTACGACTCATGGCAATCTCCATTAAAGGCAATGATTGGGCGAGTTTTACCTTTGTTCCACAAGCCGAATAAATTGTCTGCTCCCGCTTCAGCATATTATCTTGTCCGAAAAAACTTTTTTCTAAATCGATACCTAATGAACACTGGTCAGTACCCCGATCCGGTTATCCGCCTATTTCAAAAAGGAAAAGCATTTCTACCGGCCAAAGATGTTCATGAGCAAATGGAAGTGGTCGGACAAATTGGTTGGTTAAAAGGAGAATTAGATCATTATGCAACACCAAATTTCTCTAGATATCTAACCAGAGAAAATAGATATTCCAGTCTTCTCGCCGATGAACTTTACAAACGGAAAGTAAAAATAACAGTATTTAATACAATAAATTATCTTTTTATCAAACCTGTACTAACCTTTTTTCGTCTTTACGTACGATATAGGGGATTTTTAGATGGATTCCCAGGTTTTGTTTTCTCAATTTATTCAGGATTCCACCATGCTTTTGGTTATATGAAACTTTGGGAACTTTATCGTGAAGAAGATTCTAAATAGTCCCTTCGCTCAAGTTGTTACTATCATTGCCTTTTGTCTTCCAGCTGTTTGGACCTTATTCACCCCGGGTGCTTTCACTAGTCACGACTTGCTGCATAACGTTCGTCGATTGGCAGTTTTTGACAGGCTTATTCACGAAGGGCAAATTCCTCCCCGATGGGCCAGTTGGCTCTACCATGGTTGGGGTTATCCATTGTTTAATTATATCTATCCTTTACCATCGGCCTTGGGGGAATTGTTCGTTTTTTTTGGTATAGGTTATGTTGACAGCGTCAAGATATTACTTTTTTTATCAGTGCCATTTTCGGCCGTCGGAATGTATTTGTTCTTAAAAGCCTGGCTCCCATCACGTTTCCACCTAGTTTCCGTTGCTGGGTCAATCATATATATCTACAGCCCCGTAAGATTTATCAACCTTTATGTCTCAGCATCGTTGGGAGCCTGCATATCATTCGCACTTTTACCTTGGTTATTGTGGTCACTTTTCGGTTTACTGCAAAACAAAAAATCAGGTTTATTTTCTCCCTTACTCCTTGCCGCTTTGTTACTAATGCACAACGTAAGCGCACTAATTTTCCTGCCACCCTGCCTTATATTGTTGTTCTTTTTGCAAAATACCCTGACAACGACAAAAATAATTCTCCGATTTATCACCCCGGTAGTAATAGGCATAATATTGGCCGCTTTCTTCCTTTTTCCGGCAATTATCGAAAAACCATTTACTCGCTACGATAAAATCCTTCTGTTTCACTATCAAGACCAATTCCCTTCTTTTAAACAAATACTTTACTCGCCTTGGGGCTACGGTCTATCCAACCCCGATGGCAAAGAAGACGGAATGTCGTTCCAACTGGGGATAGCCAACTGGTTTGGGCTCCTTTCTTTTTCGATAATTGTTGCAGTCAATGTTGCCAGAAAAAATACCAAAAATATTCGTTTCGAGATCCTATTATTACTTCTCAGTTACTTTTCAATCTTCTTGGCTCTCAAAATTAGCAAATTTCTTTGGGAAGCAGTGCCTTTAATACAAATGGTCCAATACCCCCACCGATTTCTTGGTCTTGCTACTTTGTTATCCTGCTTAGCCGCGGCCTATACAGCCTCGTTGTTAACAAAGAAACGTCAAATAGTTTACTGTTTACTGATTCTTACCATCGCCTTGTATGCAAACCGTAACCACCTTCGTATTAACGAAACTGTCAAAATATCCCAAGCCGATATCGTCTCATCAAACCAAACCACCACGTCCTGGGACGAACATCTCCCCACATGGGCTGTCGCTACTGATGTTGAGGCACCCCCAGATAAAATCAGCCTTATTTTGGGTAAAGGAGAAGTCACCCACCTCGTGACCGACTCAACTCATCTATCGGCTCAATTGCTACTTTATGATCACAGTCAGTTGCGCCTAAATCAATTCTATTTTCCAACCTGGGTGATAAGTATCAATGGAAAGGCCATTGGATATCAGATTAACGATCCTTCAAACCCTGGCTTCCCAGTTTTTTCTCTACCACCAGGGAATTATCATTTGTCTGCCTCCCTCACGGACACTCCCACAAGAAAAATATCAAATTATCTATCAATTGCCGGATCACTTCTTTATATTTTTTGGTTAAAAAACGCCCGAGTGATTACTGCCTGACCCAAATATTGCTAAACTTTCCCTCGGTTGTAGCAACCTTAAATCCTTTTTTCAAATCTGGCCACATATTTAGATAATAATTATTTTCTCCCTTAAAACTCATACCCCCTAAATACATAACCCTAACGCTTTTTTGCTCAATAGCCCTCTCTCGTTCCTTTCTATAACTACTAATTTGGTTCACCCAGGGGAACCAATACAAGAACCTATCGGGGGGTTCTTTTCTAGCAAAGTAGTACAGATCAACATCGTGCGGATAAACTAACACATTTTTATCATCCCCTGCGAGTTTTGCCATCTCGTTACCGATCGCTTCTCGATCACCCCAAAATATATGGTAATTGTAACCTTGAATCAAGCTTTGTAAAACAATAGTCCTAGACCCAAATATGACATAAAAAAAATATAACGAAAAACTAGCCACTACAAAGACCCGCACTAAACCTCGGGTAGATCGTATCAACCAAATAAGCACAAGATTGATAAACATCATATAAGGCCACACCCCAAAGTTAAACATATGTCCAGGGTTAACTTTTGCCTCTCGCACTCTAACCAGAAAAATGCATAGCAATAGACCAGCAAGCAATCTATAGTTTTTTTTCAGTATTAGGTTGATTCCAAGTAAACACAAAACCCAGCTTCCAATAAACTGGAGCGATAATACGGCATTTTTAATGTCAGGTCTAAACATCATTGTGAATTGATTATCAATTATTTTCGTAATAAATCCCGATAACCCCGGATTAACACCTTCAATGTCATAGTAATAAGGTGAATAAACATTAAAATTAAACCAAATACCCATTTGGGTAAAGGCTGCTAACGAACCATTTTGCCAAAGAAACAAAAGCAGTAATACTTGAATGGCTATTACAAGCCCCAAATAGGCTCTCCTTTTTTTGCGCAAGTAGAGCAACGGCAAAAAAAAGACAGGAAACACCAGTGGTTGCGACCAAAATCCCATACTACACAACACAAGCGAACTTAATACCAAAATCCAATTTTCGCGAAGAACGTTACTTAGGTTCGAAAACACCAGCCAGATAATCATAATTACCGGGAAAAAACCAAACGTTTCGCTTAACAACAAATTACCATGAAACAAGGGCATTAATAAAACCGTGCTATTTAAAAAAACAACAAAAAACAACCGATCCCTAAAAGCCCTAAGGTTTATCAAAACCAATGCTGAGCAAAATAGGTAATATATATTCAGTGTTGTTCTAAACATTGCAATTCCACGGTGAGGAATCAGGTTTACCCACATAAAATCAAAAATCCTTACCCAATAATATGGAAATGGAAAGTGGTGGGTGAAGATGTCCTTATAGAGTACCCACCCTTTTGACATCAAATATCCAACGACTAGATGATCTTTTTCGTCCACGTTGATCATAAAAGTACGAAAAACCCAATTCCCTAAAGCGAAACAGAATATTCCCAAAAACACACATAGACAACCCAATATTTCTTTTCTTCTAGCCATCCACAACCCTTTCATATGGTTATACTATAGTCTATACACACCATGCTAAAAGTTAAACTAGCCTCATCTGACCATTCTGGCGGTAGGGGAATCGGGTTGTATGCAGACAATTTAGCCAATGAATTGCACAAACTACCGAATGTAGCAATTGTCAACGATGATCCAGATTTAATCCACTATCTTTTCTTTGACCCCTTCTATTGCACGCTTCCTCTAGTAAAAACCCTTCCCACAATCATCACCATCCATGATCTAACCCCTTTGGTTTTGTCCAAACTGTATCCTAAGGGAATTCGCGGACGGCTTGGTTTGTTCCACCAAAGGATCTCCCTTCATAATGTCCAGGCAATTATTACGGACTCAAAAAACTCAAAAGCGGATATCGTAAAGTTTTTCAAAATAAGTCCATCGAAAATATTTCCCATTTACCTCGCTTTCGACCAAATCTTTTCCAAGCCAATTTCGCCCAAAAATATGGCAGCAATCAAAACAAAATATCACCTCCCTGATAAATTTGTCTTAACCGTAGCAGGGGGACCTAACCCCAACAAAAACCTCCCCGCCTTAGCAAAAGCAACCAAACAACTAAAACTTCAGCTGGTGATAGTGGGTAGAGATGTAGCAAAAAATCTTCCCCCCGGACCGATACATGCTGAATTGACCGATTTAGCTAGGCTTAAAGATTACGATCACATACTATATCCAGGTTTTGTCCCCACCGACGATCTACCTGGTTTCTACCGACTGGCAACTGTTTATTGTCAGCCATCTCTGTATGAAGGTTTTGGTATCCCCGTTCTCGAAGCCATGGCCTCAGGTTGCTTACTAGTCAGCTCAAATTCATCCAGTTTGCCCGAGTTGTATTATCCCGAAGCAATAAATTTTGACCCGACAAACACTATGAGCATGATAAACGCTATAAGAAGTGCAATTGGTTTATCGGAAAACGCCAAAGGTAAGCACATTCAATCCGGATATCAGCAAGCAAAGCGATTTTCCTGGAAAGAAACCGCTACAAGAACCGCTGATGTCTATTATCACGTGAATTCAAACTCACAATGAAAGCTGTACACTTTTGGGGACTATTTGTGGCCTGGTTAACCTTACTGACATTGGTGTTACTTCTACCACATAATAATTTTTTTCCATACTCTTTCGAAAAAGACACCGGACTATACACAACTTCACCTCAATTTCTTTGGCACCTTGGTAATTTCGACGGAGCCCATTATCAAAACATTGCTAGTTCCGGGTATAAAATGCAATTTCAAACTGCCTTTTTCCCACTGTTCCCACGGTTGATAGGCATCTTTTCAAATTTTATCGATCCTTTGTTAGGATCGATTGTAATTTCACTTTGTTGCCTTATTTTGTCGTTAATAATATTTAACCGTCTAGATAAAACATTTTCCTCATCGTTGGCGCTAATTTCTTACCCACTAGCCTTCTTCTTCGTTTCTAGCTATACAGAGAGTCTATTTCTGCTCTTATCGTTAGTTAGTTGGTATTCATACAAACAAGATAAATTTTTTATTTCTGGCACGTTTGGATTCTTGGCTGCTCTGACCCGCTTTTATGGAATTCTGTTATTTCCGTTACTTATTAGTGATTTATACCTAAAGCACAAGAGATTAGAAAAGAAACACGCATATCTATTCCTAATCCCACTAGGATTATTCGTTTATATGCTATATCTATTTTTCGCTTTTAACGACCCGTTGTCATTTGTGCACTCGCTATCGCTATGGAATAAATCAAACGTCACCCTTCCTCTTCAAACAGTTTATCGCTATATCAGGATACTATTAACTGTCTCCCCGACACTTCACCAGTACAAAATTGCTTTACTCGAGGTTTTTTCTTTTACCTTAGGAATATTTTTTTCATATATTTTATTTAAAGTAAAGCAATTTCCACAGGCGCTCTACGTCTTGCTAGGCACACTTATCCCTAGTTTAACTGGCACCCTGTCATCGTTTCCCCGGTATATGATGGTGTTGTTTCCTATCTATTTTATTTGCGCGGGCACCAAAAGACGGAATATTTTTTATATATTTTTATTATTGTGTGTTATCCTTCAGGTGTATCTGTTTAAATTATTTTTATCAGGAAAATTTGTCGCATAATGAGCAATCTTAAGCTGGTTCGTTTGTTTATTATTTGGAGGGCGGCCCTACTAATTTCTATCATTCCAGCCTTCTTTCTTTTACCACTCCATCCTGGATATACAAAGTTACCGGAAAGGCTAACCGCCGAATATCTAGTAAACGTTTGGGCCAATTTTGACGGCATCCACTACCAAATTCTTGCCCAGCACTGGTACAACACAATTTACACTAATCAGTTATATGCCTTCTTTCCTCTGTATCCGGCCTCAATTCGTTTATTTGCACCAATTTTTGGCTATTTAGGTAGCGGGTTATTTGTCTCAAATCTGTCAACCTTGTTATCTATTCTGTTACTATTTAAACTAACAACTAGGTTTTTTAAAATTAGCGTGGCCAAGACCACACTTCAATTAATGGCTGTTTTCCCAACAGCCTTTTTTTTAGTCTCAGTTTATAGTGACTCTACCTTTCTTTTGGTTTCACTGCTTACCTTTTATTTTATAGCTAAAAAAAATTACCCATTGGCCTGTATTATGGCCGGAATTGCATCATTTAGCCGGATCCCGGGAATATTCTTGTGGTTCTCAATTGCAGGACAACTTTTCATCGAAAATAAAAAGAATTTCAAAAAAACTGTACTAGATCCCAATATCGTCTGGTTGGTAATCCCACCTCTGGGGTTAATCAGTTATATTTTCTACCAAAATTTTGTTACCGGGGATCCTCTCTATTTTGTAAACAGCCAGCCGGCATTCGGAGCAAGTCGAACAGTCGACAAATTGATTCTTCTTCACCAGGTATTTTACCGTTACCTCAAAATGATGTTTTTCAGCAATCCCCTCACCCCCACTTATTTTACAGCCATGATCGAATTTTCCTCGGGCATAATTAGCCTGCCATTACTTTACCTTGTTTACAAAAGATTACCCATCTCTTATTTTATCTATTCGCTCGGTTCGTTCATTCTCCCAACGCTCACAGGAACCCTCTCCTCTATGCCTCGATATTTAATCGTCATCTTCCCTCTTTTTATGGTCGCCGCACACTGGTTATCAACTCAAGCTCTTTGGGTAAGGAAAATTGTGTACCTAATACTGGTTCTCACTAGCATCATTTCAATCAGTCTCTTTTCCCGAGGATATTTTATAGGTTGAAGAATAGCCAAACTGCAACAGATGAATACCTACCTAATAATCCCATCGTACAACGAAGGCGACCGCCTCATGAAGTTGCTCTCTCGGATAAATCATGTTGCACCGAATATTCCCATCGTTATCGTTGACGATGGGTCAAAAAAACCAACCAAACTAAAACTGAAATCGCACCAACATCTTTTACGCCATCATCTCAACCTGGGCAAATCCGCGGCACTTCTCACTGGTATCCAATACGCCATCAAACAGGGAGCCGACTCCTTCGTGCTAATGGATGCAGATCTACAGCACAACCCTGCAGAAATTCCCCAGTTTTTACGTAAACTCAGGGAAGGATATGATTTTGTTCTCGGGTCACGCAAAAAATCTATTGACACCCCTCTTGTCCGATTTTTGGGTAACAAGTTCGCCTCTGTCTACATAGGGTTACTGTTTGGCGTCTATGTCAGTGATTTACTTTCAGGTTTCAGAGCTTTTAACAAAAAAACATACAAAATAATTAAGTGGAAGCCGTCTCCTCCTCCGGGGTACGGAGTAGAGACGGAAATGATTGCCCGACTGGGGAAACATCGCCACCTTCTAAGGTTTATCGAAGTTCCCATCGAAACCATTTATGTGGATAAGTACAAAGGAGTAACTATCGTTGACGCCTTTAAAATTCTAGTCAATTCGTTTTGGTGGAAGTTATCCTAGATACCTTACTTACCTAAGGGGAATAGGATAAAATCAAAATATGATTCAAGCCTTTTTCGGGGTGCAATTAATTGCGCTATTTTTCGGGCTATTCATGCTCTATCTTATTTTCCTTCATCACAAAAGGGGGAATATTGACCAAAAGGAATATTATATTTGGCTTGTTCTCTGGTCGGGGTTTCTGTTCTTCACAATTTTTCCCACCCTACTCAACCCCTTTCTTAGCGATCTAAACGTAATTAGGGTATTTGACCTTCTCACCATTGGCGCGTTTATGGTCTTAACTTACCTCGGTTTCCAAAATCATGTTGGGGTCAAGGACCTACAGCGAAGGATACAAAAAATGGTTAGTGAAAGAGCCATCAAGGATGAAATCAAAAAACGTAAATAATTATCCGAAGATCACCGTCATTTCCCCCTCATTTAACCAAGCTTCCTATCTCGAGGAGACGATAACATCGGTACTAAATCAAGATTATCCAAACCTAGAATATTTAATATTCGACGGAGGATCAACCGACGGATCTGTTGAAATAATACAAAAGTACGCAAAAAAATACCCCAAAGTCATCAAATGGCAATCCAAAAAAGACAAGGGGCAAGTCAACGCAATAAATCAAGCACTTAACCAGGCCACCGGAGAAATCGTGGCATATATTAATTCCGACGATTACTACCTTCCCGGAGCATTTCAAAGGGTAGTTCAATATTTTCATAAAAACCCCGATAAACTTTGGGTTGTCGGTAATTGTCTTGTCTCTGACCCAAAACTCAGATGGACTTTCTGGCTAAAACACCTCTGGCCTATTCATTGGTCTGGGTGGCCCTTGCTCTGCTTTAACACCATCAACCAACCCTCTGTATTTTTATGCAAAAAACTAATCGATCAAGTAGGGTTATTTGATTCACGCTATAAGTATGCCTTTGATTACGACTATTGGCTCAGGTGTTTGAAGTTCGACACACCAGGCAGGATTTTTAGCAACCTTTCTGTGTTCAGAGTTCACTCTGCGTCAAAAGGGAATACGGCGTTTATCGATCAATTCGACGAAGACTTGCAAGTCGTGAATGATTATTCAACGAGTTCTATCGCAATATTGATCCACAAGGTTGCCAAGCTAATCACAGTTAGTATTTATCAAAAATACAAAAGGTGAACAAATATAAGTATGGAAACAAACTATTTTAAAAAGCTAAAATATATCTATCATTGTTTACCTTTTTTCTGGCTATTCAGAAACTGGTGGGTTGTCATCGAGTTGTACTTCCTTAGTCCGAAACAAAAGACGGTCAAGCTGTTTAGTGGTGAAAAATTTACCATCAGGCACTTTCTCGATGCCCTCGTTATCAAAGAAATATTCCATGATAACGATTACCGTATCGACCATTCGCAATACAAAACAATAGTTGATATCGGTTCTAACATTGGCGCGTTTTCTGTTTTAGCAGCAAAATTTAATCCAAATGCAGATATCTACTCTTACGAAGCTTCGCCTACAACTTATAAACTTCAAATTAATAATCTTAAGGCCAACAATATTACAAATGTCCATCCCTCCAACCTTGCTATCTGCGACAAAAACACGACCCTGAAATTTTACGATCACCAGGCCTCGGGTCTATCAAGTCTGTACCAGGCAACCTGCGTTCTCGTCTGCTCTTTAACTACAGCAACCACCTCTGTAGT
>CAZARR010000003.1:0-75501 GCA_964487665.1 uncultured Pseudomonadales bacterium | reverse complement strand
CGCCAGCACTCGAACTGGAAGACGAACCAGTGCTAGAAGAACTCGTTGTTCCACCAGAAACTATTCTCACCGAATTACTAGTGCAGAAGTCCTGAGCTGCCCCCTCACGCCACGACTGATTACCTGGAATAAGTCCAGTAGTTCCAGTCACCCTAGCCCAAATTTGCAGTATCACCTGACCACCACGTTCAACGGGAACATTTGTACAAGTTATCTTCCGATTACTACTACTCCAAGCACACAACTCCGTATGGTTAAGCATAGATGTTGGTACATTTGCGTTACCCACCATCAGGTCGATATCACCCGGAGAATTTTCAAATGTCAGATTAGTTGGGATGACATCAAATATATTGACATTAAAATTAAATATCGACGGATTATTGTAAATAACCTTGTAGCGAATCCGCTCCCCTTGGCGGATCTCGTCGTGACCAGCCAAAGCTAGCGAATTACCCTGTGCATCAAACGGAGTGTTGCTCCCACAGCGCAAGTAAGTATAACCCTGAGTTGACGAGGAAGAACTACTCGAGTAGGGGGTAGTACAAGACACTGTGGAATCGCGATAACACACGTTTGGTGGTGTAGCTATCGGAACACACCTACTCGTGGTAGCTCCTGCACAGGTTCTACACTCCAGACCATAGGCACAAACATAACCTGGATCACCATAGTATTCACCCAGACATATTCCACAAGTAGTTACGTTTCCCGGGTTACCCGCCGACCAGCTACTGCCTCCACCAGTTCCCGGGACAACCGTTATCGTTCGACTACTACAATACGCCCCGGCAGAGGAGAAGTTAGTTGTCCCCGATTGCCAAGCATTATTAGCGCCAAGCGGTGTTACGGCCGTCGGTTTTACCCTTACCCGAATCTTCATCACTGCTTCTGCCTGAGCTGGAACAGTCAGGTTGTCGCATATTACCGTCTTCCCATCCACCCCCAAGATGCAACTCCTGCTGGTATTGTTGTACTCAACTAGAGATGATACATAAAGCAGCTTGGTGGTATCAATCTCATCATACAAAGACGTTCCGATCTGATACCCATTATTATTCTTAAACTTGGCCACATAATAAAACTCTTGCCCTGTGCCAACCGTTTCAGTAACCAGGAATGCCGTCCCAACACCAGCATCACTAGTTCTATAAGGTATATTGTTCAAGCAGCTCACCATACCCACCCCACTTGAAGCACCGCCCGAACACGATCCTCCAGCTCTTATTGCCAAAGTCGGTGCACCAAAAATACTAAACAGCCACCCCCGATTCAAATTAGCCACCTCACTTCCCAAGCCTACGACGGACCCCACAGCACAATCGCGAACCCTGACAGGAATAATTATTCTTTTTCGCTGACCCGGACTGAACACTCCGATACGAAAGGGTTCATAATCAGTCAAATCAACCGTCGAGGAAGACCCAGGTGAACCTAATGAAACTATTTGCGCACGAGTCACCCACGCCCCACCCACCAAATCTCTGGCAAACTCAAGATGGCTCACATCGAGGTTTGTTCGCATCAGATACTCCTGGTTGCTATTGGTTGAGTTTACAACGTCAGTAACATACAGCAACCTTTCGCCGGCAATTACAGTATCATTACTGTTTAAAGCAGATACCGACCCCAAATTGTAATTCCCCGGGAAATTGCTGGGATCATACGGATAAATAGCCAATGCTGAGGACCCAGGGGAAGCCACTGATGAGCTTGTCCCCCCTCCACTGGAATCAGTCACCACCGTGCCAATTAACTGATTTAAAGAAGAATTATTGGTTGCACCTGTATTATCGATATTAATTGCATAAATATAAAATGTCCGATTTTGCATATTCACTCCTGCGTCCACCGAATACACAAATTTGTGGTTCGGATTTCCGCCGCAACGCACTGCGATGTTAGTATTTGCGCTATTGGCCTGTGCTGTCCCCAACAAAACTGCACCAGGCTGGCCCACAGCCGCGTCTACATATACATGAATGGTGGTTGGAGAATCATATTTTGAAACATCACAGGCATATCCTACGATCTGTCTCGACCCTGACACATAACTATCAACGCCCCCCCTAGGACCTACATCAGTTGCAGGCGCCGTTATCCCCAACGAATAGTTTGTGCACACCTCCCCGGTTGCTCTCTGCCGAATATCTCCTCGAAAGTTAAATAATCGGACTACTGTAAACACGAGCAGAGATAAAACCAAAAGGCCTCCGAAAATTAAGGCCAAAACCCGAGGCTTTTTGAGCCCTTGCGTTTTGTTTGTCATGGTTACGGGTGTATCGTTCATAGTCGAAGTCTCAGATTTCCACCAGATTGTAATTGTTCTGTATTGACAAGGAAGTACTTATTCGTCGAGCCAGAGTACCAGGAAGACAACGATGTGCTGACCCAGGTTGCTCCCCCATCTAAACTCACATACACATTGTTAGACGCAGTGTCCAGTACAACAGCCAATCTGTAATATGCATCATTTACGCGAATCCAACGCCTAACATCTGCCAGTTGCACCTCAAAACTATTTTCAGCGCTCGGAGCAATACCATTACTACCGAGAGCGTAAACATAGAATCGGGGGGTAGTGCTAAAACATGCAGGAAGACTGCTTCCACCCCCACCGCTCGATGACCCCCCAGACGTGGTCAGTGTTACCGTAGTTCCGCTAGCCAGACAAGCAGGCACCTGCTCTCTGTTGTTCGTCAACGCTGACAAATTGATGGTTTGGTTAGCATTGGCAGCATTTGTCCCGTGAGTACAAATGCCATTCACGCAAGCTGCGTTACTGCCATTTGTATTGTAAGTGGCGACACTACTGGTTCCCCTAGTCAAGTTCACCGTCGCATCGGTTGCCGGACCAATCACCGACCCAGCGCTGTTGGTGTGAAACACCCCAATCTGGAAATTCTGTCCGGCCACTACACTAGCCGAAGTCACCCACGATGCGGCCGACCCAGTCCTCACTTTTACCTGTGTCGCTGTATAACCACATGAGTACAAACCCATCGCTGATGCAACCTCCGTTCCAGAAGTTGCGCCAGCATCGGTAAAATATTTTGCAGTTACCACTTTTCCACCCACCCCTGCACTTAAGGTGTTTGCCGTAAAGTAAAAGAATCTGTTCGAAGCACCGCAGGCGCTCATAACAGAGGCATTTGCCGCAGAACCAGCCCCACCCGCTCCAGCTGCCCCCTCGGCCATCAAAACAGGTGTGGCACTACTATTGTCAGCCGCATAAATCCTTACATAACCTGCCGAGTTTGCTCCTACCATACAGGCATACCCGTTTATCGTGTGATCAACGGCTCGTATGATCCCCCCGGTATAGCTGCCGGCTGACGCAGAACCACAAGATGCGTCTCTAGATGCTACTACGGGGTTCCCAGCGCCATTAATATAATTGGCATAAACCCGCTTATTCCCCGACAGATCAATATTAGTGGGTACTGAAAAATTAAAAAATCTAGCACCCGATCCACAAATACTCGCCACACTCGCGCCAGCGCCACTATTGGGTGCATCCGCGCTCGCTACCACCCCACCGATCATCGAAGCACTGCTACCCCCATATGGGGCATTTGCATAAAGATGCACAGTGCCCGCACTGCTAGCTCCAGTCTGGCACGCCCAACCCGAAATATTCGAACACGTCGCCCCGGTGATCTCGCCGCGGTAAGGGGATGCTGACGAGGCACTGCACGCCGCAATCAAAGAACCAACCGCAGGCTGGACTGAGGCGTTGACAAAGTAATGTGCATAAACCGTTTTGTTCCCCGCAAGCACCTCGGGTAAAACACTTACGTGATAAAAGCGCCCGATCTGACTTGTACCACACACAGAGGCCACACTAGAAGCAGCGCTGCTATTGGGTGCGGTAAGGATAGCCTGAGCGCACCCGAATAATGAAGCGCCACTACTTCCGTAAGGAGCATTCGTATAAAGACAAACCGCCCCCTGACTATTACTTCCTCCTTCGCAAGCCCACCCCGTTACATCAGAGCAGGTAGCGTTAGTCACCTCACCTAGGTAGGTGTTTGATAGGGGAGCTGTTACATCAGCTCTCTGTCGAATATCCCCTCTAAATAGCCCCAATCTATACGCCAAAACAGGTGCACCAATAACCAGCATCATCACAAACAACCCCATCGCGACCGCGCCTGTCTTTCTCTTCTGGCCTCCCGAAACTACTTCTATTGGTGGTCCCCCTGCAGCCGAAGTCGGCGGGGGAGGTGGAAGGTCGGTTGGCGAATTGACGGGAGGCGCAGCCATGGGTTCCAAAGGCTTTGTCTCTATTTCCGGTGGGAATGTTGGGATCGGTGGTAAAGGCGATGAAGACGTCTGTGCTTCTCCTTCGGGGGCCGCCGGAACTGGTGGAATAGGGGGGAGAGGGGGAATTGGCAGTCCGTCTGGTTGAGGTTGTTGAGGCGAGAGCGGGTTGTAATTAGGGTCCATTTCTATATTCTCGTGTATTTAGCCAGTTTGTTTCTCCAAAACACCCCCAAAACAAACAGGCCCACTCCCAATATAAATAGTGCTACGGTGGGTGTCAATGACCCAACCGTAGGTAGGCTCGAATTTGTCGAAGGCATACTGGCAACGGTTGATGGAGTCGCCGTTGGTGACAGGTAGTAGTACGTTGGTGTTGGTGTTGGTGTGATAGTCAATGTGGGGGTCGCCGATGGTGTCGAGGTAAAGGCTGGGAAATTCGTACCATCATCAGCAAGGACCACGAAACTTCTGGTTAGCCGCTGTACCACCCCCTGCAAATCCGTGTATTCAACCGTCACGGTATGCTCACCGGGTTCTAAACCGGATGGGGGAGTAAAAGACCACTGGCCGTCATTACCCACCACTACCTGTCCGGTAATAACTGTTTCAGAGTGGACAGTGATAGAAAGTACTACTCCCGCCGGTGCGGTTCCTCTCAACTCAGGTACCCCGGTTGAAATTGCCTCTCCCTCAAAAGCAGGATTCTCTAGCTGAATCCCACTATTGGCCACGACCGAAGGGGTTGGTTGGTTTTGTACCATCCCTCCAAACGGATTACTTGCCCCCACACTGGGTGTGGGTGAAGCGGGCGCCATAGTTGCTGTTGGGGTCGGTGGGTCAATGTAGTTGTATGTTCGCCCCAAAACCGTATCTGGTACGGGACTGTCTTGGCCAGTTGTTGTCGTCACGCCCGAAGATCCTAGTAAGCCCCCTTGAAAAAACAAATTTATCCGGGTTGTCTGTGTGTTGTAACCCAAAGGTTGCCCTTGTTGCCCGCGTGCTTCTGACAAGTTGATTCTCCACGTTCCGTCGTCTCGACTAATAGTAGACAAACCCTGCCCCGCTTCCAGTTCTGCGTAAACCAGTACTCCTCCAGCCGCCTGCCCGTTTGTTGCCAGTACCTTTCCGTTGGCTACATCTTCGCTTGGTACCGCCATGGCTGCAAAAGTTGTTGCTTGGTATGGGCGTCCGGAATCATCGTACATTACCGAACCAGAACCGACTTCGAAATAATACGTCTTTGTTGGGGATAGGCTATTTAGGTCAACCGAGTGTGTGGTGTACAAACCATTCGAACCTGACCTTTGGTCTCTGCCGTCCCCCGCTGGTGTATTTATATTACTAGGGTTTTCCGAGTATTTCACAAAACCAACTACCGGGGTGTCAGTCACCCAGGAGATGGTCATCTTGTCGTGACTTAGGTTAGTCACGCGAACATTTTTTGGCACCGATGTCGGTCCTGCCTTGATTCCAAAATTACTTTTTTTACCTACCACCATCACGCCACCCACCAACCCCAACACCAATATGGGCAAGGCCAACAAAGTTGGGACCTTTCTGCTTAGTATTGTTCTTACTCCAAATTTCATGGTGCTGGTTGTGCCGATGGACTACTTGGTATTGCTGTGACAGTTATACTTGGGCTCACTCTCGGAATATTTTCCAGCTCGCTTTTTTCAAACCGTCGTCTGCTTTTTAAATCATCTATCACCTTTGAATTTAGCTGACCAACAAGGGGAAGTATATCCAATTTTTGCTGAGGACTTATCTGGCTTTTTCTCAGCGCCGAGTAGATCGTATACAGCAAAAAACTTCCTGCGACACAGAGGGTGACCACCCCAATTATTGCCACGTATGCGCTTGGAGCTTTTTTAATTTTCACAATGATTTGCTAGGCATATAGTAAACATGTGCTGTTCCAGACATGGCCACCAACCCCGTTTTACTTTTTTTGTCTTTACTAAAGCTTACCCCATCTACCTTAACCAGCCTATCCATCTTTTGCATATCAGACAAAAAGGGGGTTAGTCTTGCAAAACTCCCCTCTACAGTAAATGACATAGATACTTCATTTGCCTTTTCTGTAGATACTTTCCTTACCCCCTTACCTTTGTCCAGCTCCAGATCGTCTCCCAATAAAGCTACCCCCCCCAATTTTAGCCCCGTAAGCTGGATCTGATATTCAGACGCCAATTTTTCGATCCGAAGAACCAACCCGTCCAAGTCCGATTCTTTGCTGACTGCAGATGTATATAGCGGCAAAAATGCTGCTTGTTCCGCTAATGTACCCCGGGCCTGATTAAGGGAATTGATTTTACTTGTCAACTTTGTGTCTACGATCCTTTGGTCTTCAGTTTGTTTTTTTAGGCTAGCTACTACCCCAAAAGTAGGCCTGATCACAAACGTTACCAAAAAGGCCACTACGAAAATATTCAGAATCACCTCAACTGATACAGACACTACGGGCTGTTGATACAAATCTCTTATCCTTTGGTAATAAGCATCATAACCGGCTCGATTTATTATCATTTTTTACCCCCTTCGTTTGTGTATTCAAAACTTACTCCAAAACTAAGTTGTTTGTCCGTCTGGGAATATTTAATTTCGCTTAACGATACTTGGCCCACCTTAGGGTTTTTGGTCAAGTTCGCCAATAAACCCGAAAGTCCTAGCTCAGATCCGGCTCTTCCTCGGATAGCCACCAAAGAACCAATACAAGAGATATTCTCAAAAAAAACGTCAATTGGTGTTGCTACCACCAGATCCTCGACCAGTATATTTATTCGGGCACTACCTCCCAACGATCCACTGACCACGGCTTCGCGAGCCAGTGTATCCCGCATCTTTGTCTCGACACTTTCGTAGCTTCGCACCACGCTTTGTTTTTGATCCACCGTCTCCTTCAGGTCATTAAGTGTTTTGTCAAACCAAAACCGCGAACCAAAGGCCAAAATAACCGCAAACTCCGTCAATACAATTATCGTTCTACCCGATATCTTGATCCAATTCAATACCAAACCCAGATCGCTCTTCTCAAACGAGTTTCCAGGAAGCAAATCAATACCAACAATCTTCCGCTGGGCAGACATACAAAACTAAGTATAACTTATCAGGGATTATTTCTTCAGAGTCAAGAAAAGTTTGGCCAGCCTAGATTTGAGACGGTCGACCTTTCCCTTGTGAAAGACACCGGTCTTGGCTGCCCTGTCTAGCCTGCGAAATGCCTCGGACATGTCCACGGCCTCCTTTGTCTTTTTGGCCTTGTCCAAAGCACTTACCGCCCGCGTTCTTACTGTCCGGTTGGCTACCTGTTTCTTGATGTCTGCGCGAAGCTTCTTTTTTGCGTGTTTTAGTACTGGCATGCCGGTGATTTTACCAGTTTACTATTGTCCAACACAACTACTAACCATTTGCCTATCAACCTGGTCCACCTGGTAATCGCCATTTATGTCAAACATCCGGCAATACTTCCAAACCTGGCCAGATAAGCTAGCTATTCCTGAGCAAAGACTATTATCAAATATCGCCACATCTATGTTGTTAACAACATAATCTTTATTCAAGTCAGTGTCCGCTCTCTGTCCGGGGATATTTGGGGCGCTACAAATAGCACTCGAACAACTGCGTCCCTGCATCCCATTGCACAAGCCAACAAAACTGGTCACGTCGCCTGAGTTTATCAGCAATCCATCAGCCGTAAAATCTGCCTTTGCACAACTTGGATTGGTGGCAACACGCTGTCCCAGACAGGCAATCACCCGGTTTATGTCATCTCCTCGCGGAGTCGCATTACCTCCCTCTACCAAGTTGTCATCATCCAAGTCACAAAGGTTGCAGGTCGCTGGCGATCCCCAATTACCAAAATAACTTCCAAATGGCCCGCCATAAACCCCCATATCATTTCTACTTCCATCCGTGTCCAAATACATCTGCTCGGGATTTCCAGCATTAATAAGTGGAGAGTTGGCCGCCAACCTGAAATTACTCGGTTCCCCCACAAACTTGGGGTTTACTGAAATATTTGTAGGATCCATTTGGCCCGACCCCGATCCATTAAGTAAAAAGTTGGATTGAAACCCAAAAGCATTATTATATTTAATTGCTCCCAGGACAGTTGGCACGGGGTTAGGATTCGAAAACTCGATAAATAAGCCATTTCCGATATTTTGCGTCCCCTTAAATATATTATTGTTTACCGATAATGAGCGACATGGTTCAGACCCAACATGTAGAGAAAGCTGGGGGCTGCTTACGCTAGAGTTGGTAAAAAATACGTTATTTTGGACAGATAAATCATCTGTGTTTGCATAATAACAACCAGCCCGTAGACCCCCTCCGTTACTCAGAAAGACATTATTTCTTAACAGCGAATTGTGTTGCACCCTATCGAAATACTGAATCTGTACCGCCATGTTATTACCCTGAAAAAGGTTATCGGTCAACCTGACAGTTCCCTCGATTCCAAGAACACCAATTTTTGTATTGGCTATCTCACTGCTAACTAACTCCAATTTTCCAGCGTTTTCCACCCTTAGCAAACTTGACTTGTTATTCATTCCTCCCTCAATGCGTATATTGTTCAGCCTCAAAGACGATCCCACCCCCGCGGTTAAATAATGAGCCCCCCGAACATTGTTAACAACAATCACCGGTTTCCTGTTGCCCTCACCAGATACCAGAATATTATTATTTCTCACAGTCATTTCCTGCGTAGGCCAATACTCACTCGATGAATTTATTGCAGTACTTCTTAGCCTAACCAATAATGTATTCCCCGGCTGATTAAATCCCGAAATTGCTTGGGCTATTCCATCTCCACCATAGTAATCACACCCCGGCAGCGGAACAGTAGGGTCGGGGCAAACAGTCTTGCTGATTACGATACCAGTGGGAATTTCACCTGTTTCACCGCCTCTTCCGGTCTTGGCATCGGGACTGTACGCCCTACTTCTCTCATCAAAGGATCGATTGGTATTAAGAACCATTTTGGCCCCCACCACCGTTATTGCAATCAACAAGAGGGGAATAACAACCAATATCGCTTTCGCAAACACCATCGAAGTTTCGTGCATATTTAAACTATAGCATTTCACTTTATAATCAACCAGTCTATGGTCCAATCGATACTCAAACGTTCGCGCCATCTATTAAATGGCGAAAACAAAAATATTCTCTCGGCAGCCGCAATTATTGCCATCTCTTATCTACTTTCGGCCCTACTCGGTGTAATTCGCAACCGCCTGCTGGCCGGTCAGTTCTTCGGTGGCAACGAAGGTTCTCTTGATGTCTATTTTGCCGCCTCGGTTATTCCTGATGGCATTTTTCAGCTGCTAATTGTCGGTTCTCTATCCGCGGCCTTTATGCCAATCTATCAGGACTACCTCAAAGTTTCTGAAAAAGAGGCTAACCACCTAACCAATACCGCCATGACCATGCTTGGCTTACTTCTTGCTCTCTTTACCCTATTGGTAATTATTTTTGCAGTACCACTGGCCCAACTTATTACCCACTTCGGAGTGCAACAGACCCTTTTGTTAGCCGATCTGATGAGAATAATGGCCATTTCCCAAATCTTTTTTACTATCTCCGCTTTTCTTACCGGCGTTCTTCAGGCCCACCGCCGTTTTTTGCTGCCAGCTTTGGCTCCGGTTCTATATAACCTGGGCACCATCATTGGTATCATTACTCTCTCATCACGTTTTGGTATCTACTCTGCAGCCATTGGCATGGTCATTGGTTCAATCCTGCATTTTCTCATTCAATTGCCCACAGCCGTCTCTTTGGGTTTTACTCCCAAATTGTCATTTTCGTTCCGACACCGTGGTGTAGTTAGCATGTTTCGTTTGATGCCTGCGCGAAGCGCTGCCTTGGGAGTCGCTCAATTCGAACGTTTTATTGCCACCAACCTTAGCTCCCTCTTGGTTAGTGGTTCTCTGGCAATGTTTACCTTTGCCCGACAGCTGTACTTACTACCGATAAGTCTTTTTGGGGTTGCTCTCGGCCAGGCCTCTTTTCCCAGTTTGTCAAAAGAGGCCGCTCTTTCTGACCAACAGGCTTTTCGTCAAACCCTTCGCAAATCGTTGTTACAAACCCTATTCTTTGCCATTCCTGCCTCGGTTTTAGTTCTAATTCTTCGTATTCCTTTGGTCCGGCTCTCCTTCGGCGCCGACAACTTTCCTTGGGAGGCAACCCTTTTGACTGGCAAAACGCTTGCTCTACTTTCTCTTTCGATTGCCCCCCAGGCGACTACTCACATTCTAGTCCGTGCCTTTTACGCCCACAAAGATACCAAAACCCCCCTACTAATCAGCCTCATCACCATCACCCTATTTACTTTACTTGGGTTCG
Source organism: uncultured Pseudomonadales bacterium (assembly GCA_964487665.1). Taxonomy (GTDB): domain Bacteria; phylum Patescibacteriota; class Microgenomatia; order UBA1400; family MFAQ01; genus CAZARR01. Next base: position 64,887 of record CAZARR010000003.1, on the reverse strand, counting down.
TTTTGGTTACTATTCTCCATCTTGGGTTACCAGGCCTTAGTCTTGCTTTAACTATTTCGAACTCGATTGATTTTTTACTCCTTTACTATTTCATTCTCAAAAAAACCGGCTCGCTAGTCTTGGAAAAACGGCTTTTAAAATACCTGGCCGCTGGCCTTACCACCGGAATTTGTCTATGGATTCCCATGCGTCTGCTTGACCGTTTTGTTTTTGACACTACCCACACCCTACCTCTTATCCTCCTTACTACCATTGTCAGCATCATTGGCGTTGGGGTATATGTACTGGTTTGTTTTATTTTCAAAATTGAAGAATTACGCGATGCTTTGGCTCTAATAAAACGTCTGGGCAACTGGCGCCAAATTCTATCCTCAAGCAGCGATGTCATTGATACCCAAACCCAAAACTAAGTGATCAACATCCGTAACTTTGCCATTATTGCCCACATCGACGCTGGAAAATCCACCCTAGCCGATCGCCTCCTCGAAGCAACCAATACCATCGATGCTCGGTTAATGCATGATCAATTGCTTGATAGCAATCCCATCGAACGCTCACGCGGAATAACCATCAAAATGGCTCCTGTCTCCATGCACTATCGGCTTGCCGACAACCAGTATCTTTTAAATCTCATCGATACTCCCGGCCACGTCGACTTTAACTACGAAGTTGAGCGTGCGCTTCAGGCTTGTGAAGGTGCAATATTACTCATCGACGCCACCAAGGGAGTCCAAGCGCAGACCGTGGCTAATCTACGTTTAGCTCAAAATCTCAACCTAGACATTGTCCCTGCCATCAACAAGATTGACGCCGTTCTAGCCGACGTACCAGCAGTTATTAATCAAACAAAGTTGTTGCTCCCGGCATTAGCCCCATTGCAAATCAGCGCCAAAACCGGTCAAGGTATTGGAGAGCTTATAAAACGAGTTATAGACTCTATTCGTCCTAGTGCTATTAACCTTGGTAAGCCATTTCGCGCTTTTGTCTTCAACTCCACCTTTGATCAACATTTAGGAGTGATTGCCTTTGTCAAAATCTGCGAAGGCACTCTGTTGCCCAATCAGGAACTGACTTTTATGTCGAGTCATCGTCGATTCCGCCCGACTGAGTTTGGGGTTTTTACCCCCAACCGAGAGCCAAAAGACAGCTTGTCCTCGGGTGAGGTTGGTTACATCGTCACCAATTTCAAAGATATTCGCGAGGTAGGCGTAGGAGACACCATCTGCCATTACCCCCAACCAAATAACTTGGCTTCCCTCCCAGGTTATCGTCGCGTCCACCCCAACCTATTTCTTGATATCTTTTTAGTTAATGGCTTGTACAAGGAACTAAGTGACGCGATGGGGAAATTACGTCTGAGCGATAGTTCCCTAGAAATCCGCCCCATCAGTTCACCTGCTCTGGGCCAGGGTTTGCGGGTTGGGTTCCTTGGGCTGCTCCACGCTGAAGTAACCTCCGAAAGATTACAGCAGGAGTTTCATCTTGATATCATTACCACCTCTCCCTCAGTTGAATACAAAGTGATCTCTTCTAATGGCGAGGAACGATTTATCGCCAACCCCGCTGACTTTGACCCCGCCTCTCACATTGGTACCATCTACGAGCCAATGGCCAAAACCACCATTATTGCCCCGAGTAGCTATCTCGGGGACATCTTTTCTGTTTGCGAACACCTTCGCGGTGACCTCATCGATGTTAGCTATCTCGATCAACTGGCAAACGTCGTTTATTCCATGCCTTTGCTCGAAGTCATCACCGCTCTTCACGATAACCTCAAATCATCTACTTCTGGTTACGCTTCTGTCGATTATCAAATCGACAGTTGGCGCGAAGTGAACCTAACCAAACTTACCGTACTATTAAATGGCGTCGAGGTGACTCCGCTATCGATCCTCATAAGTTCCGACCAAAGCCAATCCAAAGCCCGTCTACTAGCAGACAAATTGGCCCAATCCATACCACGGCAGCAAATTGAAGTAGCCGTACAAGTAACAGCTAATCATCAGATTATTGCCCGACGCACTATCAAAGCATTTCGCAAAGACGTCACAGCCAAACTGCATGGAGGGGATCGCACCAGACGAATGAAACTGCTCGAGAAACAAAAGCGAGGTAAACAAAGGATGCGACAATTTGGCAAGGTCAGTCTTCCGCCTCAGACATTCCTGTCGATTTTGAAGCTGAATTGAAATCTAAAAATCCAGCTCGATTATTGCTGCACTATTTGGTCCAATCCCCTCTCTAGACGCAAAAACCGCCTCGGATGTAGCCACTCTAACAGTATTACTCCCCCCCAAAAAATCTATTCGCTTGTAGCTAAATTCCCTCTTGGGCAAATTGTCAAACAAAATGGGCACGGACTCAAAGTGTCTCCCTTCTGTGTCAAAATTAGTCAAAAGTAATCTGACATCCCCGGCTTCATTTGTCGTAGCCAGAGCCCGCACAAAAGTTCCCTGACCAACAGCCCCTAGTCGGAATTGATACAGATTATTTAAAAATCTAAGTGCCTTATACCGCGGCTTTTCATCCACCCCAAAATTTTCGTGTGTCAACATTCCCCACCTGCCCCAGTACTTTGAGCTTCCAGGACCATCTTTTATTTCGAATGAAAAAGCCCGATCGACCTTACCAACAATCGACTGATATACCGCCATGTTATGAATAGCTCCAAAAGTAGTGTCATAACCGCTATCGTTAGCGCTATTGTGTCCCCACTCAGTCAAATAGAACTTTAAATTAACCAGAGCCGGAATTCTCTCTGCCAACTGTCTCGCCTTGTCTATATCTATGGCAAAACTATCTACGTCCAATGAATATCGATGCCAACTAACAAAATCTAGACGTAATTTATTCTCATCAGCGTAATTAATCAACCTTTCGATCCAGTTTGCATAATAGTTAGTTATCGCTGGCCCACCAATTTCAAAGTGCAACACGTCACGTGCCTGCATCGCCCCCTGAGCCGCATATTGGTACATCGTCAGATAATTCCTCGGTCCATAAGTTTTGAAGCTGCCAAACAGATCCGGTTCGTTCCAAACCTCGTAAATTACCCCCCCTATAGCCTTGTTCCCCCGACCACTATAATGCTCTATGGTCGCTCGAACGAGATTTTGCCAATCACTCCAATTTCTTGGAGGATCGGTAATCGAGCCGGAAGATATCGATAGTGGCATATATGACAACACCAGCATAGGCTTAGCTCCCGTCATTGTTATCTCACCAACTGCTCGGTCCAACCCGCTCCAGTTAAATTGAACCTGGCCTCCCTCAACCTTAACCACATTAAAAAAGTCATAGATATGATCAAGTCGAATATATCCGGGCGACAAATCGCTTATTTTGTCAATGGCCGGACCCAACATTGGTTTGTTTTCTTCTCCCCCCTGAGCCAAATCAGCCCACAGTTTAGGTTGTTTGCCAAGATGCCCCGAAAGATCAATGGTCAGATTTGCTGCCACGTCCCGAGCGCGGGAAGAATATCTTACCCTGCGAGGAATTATCACTCCCAGTAACACTATTATCACGCTTCCCAACACGAGTGGTAGCCAAACCCCCCAACTCTTTGGTTTCATACTTCCATCATACCCAACTTTCGGCTGCTTGACACCAATTTATCACTCGTGCTATCCTTCTGCTAATTATGGATTTAACCTCGCGCCAAATCGCCATCATAAAGGCCATCGTTGACGAATATACAGCCACTGCTGACCCCGTCGGCAGTGTCACCCTCGAGCAAAAATATCGCCTGGGAGTTTCGCCCGCTACACTGCGAAACGAAATGGCCGATTTGGAATCCAAAGGCTACCTTCGACAGCCCCATTCTTCAGCCGGCCGTGTCCCCACTCCTATGGCTATCAAGCTCTATGTCAACGAATTAATGCAAGAACGGGGCCTGTCCGTAGCCGAGGAGATCGTCGTCAAAGAAAAAGTTTGGGAAAACCGCCGCGACTCTGAAAGTTTACTTCAGGAAGCCACCAGAATACTGGCTGATAGAACCAGATCGTTATCCATTGCTGTTCTTGAAGACTCACACCTATACCACCACGGCTACCCTTATTTGCTTGAGTTTCAGGAATTTTTAAACCTGCAAGCCACTCGTCAAGTATTTATGATTATTGACCACTATGGCTCTATCTGGGAAATGTTCAACCGTGGTTTCGGCAACGACCCTATCCATCTTTTAGTGGGTGCAGAATTGGGTTACGATAATTTGGCGGATGTCAGTTGTCTGTACGCGGATATTCAAGTGGGTGATAAACGCGGCCGATTAGGTCTGATTGCTCCCTCTCGGCAGACATACAATCACAATATACCCATGCTTCGCTATATTGCCAACTTAGTTAATCAAATAGCCTCCGAATAATCATTCATGACCACCAAACCACACTCCCATACCGACCAATATGAAGAAAAGTACAAACGCGCCCTGGCGGACTATCAAAATTTACAAAAACGGTTCGAGGTAGATAGAATCAACATCATCCGCTTTGCCAACGAGGTCCTCATCGAGAAACTGCTCCCGGTGGTTGATGACCTCATCCGAGCCCAGACACATCTTCACGACCAAGGCCTCAATCAGATCATTGTTGGTATCGAAAAAATGCTCAGTGAAGAGGGCATTGTAATCTTCGAGCCAACTAACTCGGATTTTGATCCAAGCTCCATGGAATGTCTCGAAACAGTTGACGGGCCAAAAAACAAAGTCATCGAAACCATCTCGCGAGGTTACCGTTACCACAACGGTAAACTTATCCGCCCCGCCGGTGTCAAAGTTGGTCGGGGAAAAATCGCTGGCGCTACCAATTAAATTATTATTTTTTAATCAAACAATATGACAAAAATCATCGGTATCGATCTAGGAACCACTAACAGCGCAGTTGCCGTCATGGAAGGTGGCACTGCCAAAATTATCCCCACCGCTGAAGGAAGAAACACCTTTCCTTCGATTGTTTCCCCCCTAAAAAATCTAGTTGGGGACGTGGCCAAGCGGCAAATGATTTTAAACCCCGAAACCTCCATCTATTCCGTCAAGCGTCTCATGGGTCGACGATTCGATGATCCGCAAGTTGAAAAAACTAAAAAACTTGTTCCCTATAATATCGTTAAAAGTTCTGACCAATCTGCCGCAGTCAAAATCGGGGACAAAACCTATACTCCCCAGGAAATTAGCGCCAAAATACTTCAAAAAGCCAAGACAGACGCCGAAAGTTATTTAGGCCAGACCGTGACGGAAGCAGTTATTACCGTTCCGGCCTATTTCGACGATTCACAACGCCAAGCGACCAAACAAGCGGGCCAAATTGCCGGGCTCGAAGTCAAGCGTATTATCAACGAACCAACAGCCGCTGCCCTAGCTTATGGTTTGGACAAAGGCAAAAGCGAAACTATCGCCGTTTATGATCTGGGTGGTGGCACCTTTGATATCTCGATCCTCGAACTTGGCGATGGTCTTTTCGAGGTCAAATCCACCAATGGCGACACCTTTCTGGGAGGTGATGACTTCGACGAAAGAATCATCGAGTATATCCTTGCGGAGTTTAAAAAAGAAAATGGTATCGACCTAGGCAAAGACAAGCAGGCTCTTCAACGCATCAAAGACGCTGCTGAAAAAGCCAAGATTGAGCTTTCTAGTGCCACCGAAACTGAGATTAACCAACCCTTTATCTCTCAGGGAAGTGACGGGCAGCCTCTGCACCTAAACCTGAAACTTACTCGAGCCAAGCTAGAAGACCTTGTCAAAGATTTGGTTCAAAAAACACTTGATCCAGTCAAACAGGCTCTTAAGGATGCCAAAATTGACGTCACCAAGATCGATGAGGTTGTCTTGGTTGGTGGAATGACCAGAATGCCCATGGTCTCATCTGTGGTCAAAGAATTTTTTGGCAAAGAGCCCCACAAGGGTATCAATCCTGACGAAGTTGTCGCCTTAGGAGCCGCCATTCAAGGTGGAGTCTTAGCCGGAGATGTTAAAGATGTCCTTTTGTTGGATGTCACCCCCCTGACTTTGGGGTTAGAAACCCTCGGCGGTGTGATGACTCCTTTGATAGAGCGCAACACTACAATTCCCACCAACAAATCTCAGGTGTTTTCCACGGCCTCGGACAACCAGCCCCAGGTGGAAATCAACGTTCTCCAGGGCGAGCGTCCCATGGCCACAGACAACAAGTCGCTCGGACGTTTTATTCTCGATGGGATTCCCCCAGCATCCCGTGGTGTACCTCAAATTGAAGTCACTTTTGATATTGACTCAAACGGCATCCTTAACGTTTCGGCCAAAGACAAGGCTACCGATAAAGTCCAAAAAATTACCATAAAGAATGCCACCAATTTGAGCGAAGATGAGGTCGAGCGATTGCGCAAAGAGGCAGAGGCCAACAAAGAAGCTGATGAAAAACGCAAAGCATTCGTTGACAAACGTAATGAAGCAGATGCTTTTATCGGTTCAACCCGCAAAACGATCAAGGACGCTGGTGATAAGTTTGACAGTGGAGCCAAAGACGAAATAGAAAAAGCCCTCACCGAGCTCGAAGACGAAACTAAAAAAGATAGCGCCACCCTCGACTCAATCGATACCAAGATGAAAAAGGCAATAGATATTGCCCAAAAACACTCCGAGGCTCTTTACAAGGCTGCTCAACCCACCACCCCAGCTGCAGACGAACAAGCAACCCCAAAAGAAGATCAGCAAAAGGACGCCTCCAGCAAAGACAAGAAGTCTGAGAAAGACGCCGGTACTGTCGAGGAAGGCACGGTGGTTGAGTAATGTCCACCAAGCGGGATTATTATGATATTTTGGGTGTCACCAAGAACTCTTCGGCTACCGAAATCAAGTCGGCTTACCGCAAGATGGCCTTGCAGTTTCACCCTGACCGCAACAAAGCCCCCGATGCTGAGGATAAGTTTAAGGAAATCAACGAAGCCTACGAGGTTCTTTCAAATCCCGATAAAAAACAGGCTTACGACCAATTTGGCCACGCAGCCTTTGACCCCGCCAGCGGTGGACCATTTGCCAGCTCAGGAGCTCCTGGTCGGACTGGACCATTCAACTACACTTATTACACCTCTACCGGCTCCCCAGGGGATTTTGCCGACATGTTCGGTGGATTCTCAGACCCTTTCGAAATTTTTGAAAGTTTTTTTGGTGGCCGAATGGGAGGCCGCCCGGCCAAACCCCACTATAGTCTAAAAATCGATTTTCTTGACGCTATTCGCGGGGTTTCCCGGACAATTGTCCACCAGGGCCGTCAACACACCATCAAAATCCCGGCAGGGTCTGACAATGGCACCCGCATCCGTTATGACCAATTCGATGTAAGCGTTGATGTCTTACCGGACCCCTATTTTAAACGAGACGGAAATGATATCTACGTAGATTACGAACTACCCTTTAGCTTGGCCATACTGGGAACAGATATTCGAGTCAGAACGCTCGATAAAGATGATTTGAAAATTAAGGTTCGCCCAGGAACCCAGCCGGGTACCGTTATCAGGCTTTCTGGTGTTGGTGCCAAAGATGTCCACTCACACCGGCGCGGAGATTTCTACATCCGCCTAATCATCAAACTACCCACTCGTATTTCCAACCGCCAAAAGCAATTGTTGGAACAATTCGATCAAAATTAATCCGCCAAAGTGTTATAATTCAAGCTGGGAGTTAAGAGTGAATAGGGTGGCTAGGCCACCTTTTTATTTGCCTTAATTTATTAGTTTATAAAATATCAATATGAGTATTAACGACAACCAACTAACCGCTCGCACCGAATTCGCAGCCGCAATCAATCAAATTTGCAACGAGCGGGGTATTTCCCCGCAGATAGTTATTGACTCGATCAAGGCCGCCCTAGCAGCCTCCTTTGCCAAAGACTATCCCGACGAAGCCCAAAAGGTCGCCGACTCGGAACTGGACATAGTTGTAGAGCTCGATTCTGGCACCGGTGAATTTAAACTTTTTAAGGGACATCAGGGCGACAAACCCAAAGATCTCGTTGACATTACCCCTCCCGGTTTTGGCCGAATCGCCGCCCAAACTGCCAAACAGGTTGTTCTTCAAAAGATCCGTGAAGCCGAACGCGCCGCCACAATTAGCGATTATCGTGACAAAGTAGGCCAGATCATTCCCGGAATGGTCCTCCGCCACGACAATGCCAATATCATTATTGATCTTGGACGTGGTCAAGCCACTCTTCTTCCCGATGGGCAGGTTAAAGGTGAGTTTTACCGCCTGAATGCTCGCTTTAGCTTTCTCATTGAAAAGATAGAACTGTTACCCCGCGGCGAAACTATTATCGTCTCTCGCTCCCACCCAGATTTGGTAAAAGGTTTATTCGCCCGTGAAGTACCGGAGGTGGGTTCGGGTGTGGTCGAGATCAAAGCCATCGCCCGCGAAGCCGGTAGCCGCGTCAAAGTGGCCGTCCTCTCTCACCAAGAGGGGGTTGATCCTGTCGGATCGTGCGTTGGTCAAAAAGGAGTTCGGGTTCAAGCCATTATTAATGAACTCAACGGGGAAAAGATTGACATTGTCCCCTTCAGCGAGAACCTCGAGGAATTCGTCAAGGCTGCTCTTTCTCCGGCGGATAACTTAGAGGTCGCCATCAAAGACAAGCGGGACACAATCATTACCGCCCCTCACGACCAGCTCTCTTTGGCAATCGGCCGAGGTGGCCAAAATGTACGTTTGGCCGCCAAACTAACCGGACTGACCATCAGTATCAAATCTAACCAGACCGATCCGGGCATTGTGGTTACCGGCAACGAAGAGTACGAGATAGATCAGCTCGGTCTACCCGACAAAACTCGTGCAAAATTGATTAAAGCCAAATTAATACGTATTGATGAGCTCATTAATCACCCCGAATTACTTGAGGCCGTGGATTTGACTGCCAAGGCCAAAAAAGAAATCGCCGCCAAACTAACTGCCTATCAAAGTCCCAGCAAAACATAAAACCTTCAGTTATGGCCACCTCAAACCCCAATCGTCCTCCGGTCATAACCATCATGGGCCACGTTGATCACGGAAAAACCTCACTGTTGGACCAGATTCGGAAGACCCATGTAGTTGACACCGAAGCGGGAGGCATCACCCAAAAGGTCAGTGCTTACCAGGTTGATTACCAAGAGCATTCCCTAACCTTTATCGACACACCAGGTCACGCTGCCTTTTCCGCCATGCGGGCCCGTGGTGGCAAGGTGGCTGACCTTGCTGTTTTAGTTGTTGCTGCCGACGATGGTGTTATGCCCCAAACCAAAGAATCTCTCGAACACATCAAGCAATCCGAGATACCCTATATCGTGGCGATAAATAAAATTGATGTAGATGGTGCCAATCCACAAAAAGTTAAAACCCAATTTGCCGAAATGGGGGAGTATCTCGAGGGCTTTGGCGGCAACGTCCCCGTAGTTGAAGTCTCTGCCAAAACTGGCCAAAACCTTGCCAGTTTACTCGAAACAATTATCCTACTCGCCGACTTACTCGAACTTAAAGACAACTCCAACAAACCGACTAACTCACTGGTTCTAGAATCTGAAATCCACCCCCAGATCGGCCCCACCGCTCTCCTGCTAGTAAAATCAGGCAAACTGTGTCTCAAAGATCCGCTTTTCAACGGCAGCCGTCTTTATGGGCGTGTCCGAGCAATGTTCAATTTCACCAACCATCCACTAACCTTTGCTACCGCCTCTACCCCTGTCCGCATTATCGGCTTCGAGACCATCCCCAACGTTGGGGATGTTCTATTCACCCTTCGTCAAGAAGAAACCATAACCCAATCTATAATTACGCCCATATCCGTCTTGGACGAGTCAAATCCGCCAATTCCCATTATTATCAAGGCCGACCTAGCGGGATCGCTCGAAGCCATTGTAGCTTCTCTTCCGCCCAACATTCACCTAGTCAGTTCAAGCGTTGGTCTGGTCAATGAGAATGATGTCGAGATGGCCAAGCAGGAAAAAGCTCTGATTGTTGGGTTTAATGCCAAACTCACCAGTAGTGTCAAAAAGCTTATACAAATCGAGTCAGTAACATTCAATAACTTCCAGATCATTTATGAGCTTCTTGACTATCTCAAAGAACAGCTGGCACTCCACCAGAAAGAAGAAGTCAAACCTCCCTTGGGCACTGCTAAAATTCTTAAAATTTTCCACATTTCCGGGCAAACTATTTACGGTTGCCAAGTCCTTAGCGGCAAGCTGTGCCTAGGTGATACCATCGGCTCTGCCAAAATATCCAGCCTTCGCACCCAAAAAAACCAAATAACAGAAGCCAAAAAAGGCAATGAGTTCGGCTTGGTTTTGCTTCCCCCTCTTGACCTAAAAGAGGGGGATATAGTAGAATCCTATAGTAACAAACTATAAGAAAATACTATGTTTGACCAAAACCTTCTCGATTCCCTTAAAAGTGATCTGGACGCAGCCAAATCAGTCGTTATTGTCCTCCCCCCCGAACCAGATCAGGATACCACCGCTGCTGGTCTAGCCTTATATCAAAGCTTACAAAACACAAAACAAGCTCAAATCGGCTGTAGCCGACTCAGTGACGTCAAAGATGGTCTTGCTGGTATAGAAAAAATTCAAACATCAATTGGCAACAAGAATCTTGTTATCGTATTTGATTACCCTGAGGACAAATTAGAGAAAATTGACTATGAAAAAACAGATGACGGCAAAGCCAAGTTAATCATCAAACCTCGTACAGGCGAAACTCCGCCCACCTCCGACAAGGTAACCTTCAAGTATACCGGTGCCGAGGCCGATATGGTTTTCGTCCTGGGCATAAAAACCCTTGAAGAGCTGGGACGGCTTTATTCTGAAGAAAAGAATTTCTTCGACGCTGCCAAGATTGTCAGTTTTAACCAAACAAGTTCACCAAGTAGCTTTGCCAAGATCTCGCTACATTCCGAAAAAGCCACTTGTCTAAGCGAAATTATTACCATAATTTTGAAAAGCCTTAATATCCCCCCTACAGCTCAAGCCTCTTCAAACATGTTCAACTGTCTAACCCAAATTACCCAGAATTTTTCTTCTTTCAAAGTAACCGCCGATACTTTCGAAGCCACGGCCTATTTGATGCGCAATGGCGCCAGACGCGAGTTCCCTGCTACCCCTACCTCACCCATGCTAAATTTCCCCGGGTCCCTAATGGACCTGCCACCACTTAATCACAAAACAAAAGGCTCCAAGATTCCCAACGATTGGCAAAAGCCAAAGGTTTTCAGGTCAGGAAAACCTACCATCCCCGGTAATGTATAATATCGCCCGTATGGCTCTGACAGCGTCCTCAAAACAAGAAATCATCAAGAAATTTGCCGCTACCCAAAAGGACACGGGTTCCCCTAGGGTCCAAGTAGCTCTGCTTTCACAACAGATAGAGCAACTGACCAAGCATCTTCAAGCCCATCGCAAAGACAATCATTCGCGTCGAGGCCTGTTGAAAATAATTAGCAAACGCCGTCGTCTGCTTAGTTATTTGTCAAATACCAACGCCACCGACTATCAAAAATTGCTCGGTGAGCTCAATATTAATAGTTAAATTGGGAAGTAACCAATTGAGAGGAGCGAGGCAGAGGTGCTTGGGAATCCAGGCTCCTGCGACTTTCTTCTCCCGGTGCATTTCCCAAGAAAGGTAAGTAAATGTCAGTACACACGCACACCATCCAATTAGATGGTGGACAAGATATTATTTTAGAAACAGGTGTTTTGGCTGTACAGGCCAATGGGGCCGTCACCGCCCGATGTGGTGACACAATCGTTTTGGCCGCAGTTGTTTCCGGACCAGCCGACGAAGAAATAGACTACTTTCCTCTCCAAGTGGAATATCGAGAACGTCATTATGCGGGAGGCGTAATTAGTTCATCGCGATTTATAAAGCGCGAAGGTAGGCCTTCCGACCGAGAGATCCTTACCTCACGCCTGATTGATCGTTCAATCCGCCCGCTATTCCCAAAAAACTATTTCGATACTGTTCAAGTGGTGGTTACTCCGCTGTCTATTGATGGGCAAACAGACCCCGCCATTCTAGGTTTAATCGCCACCTCTGCCGCTCTGACCATCTCCGATATTCCATGGTCCGGTCCCGTCGGTGCTGCCTTGGTTGGTCTTGATCAAAATAATCAATTTCTCATCAATCCAGGCCTCTCGCAGGACGAAGCCTCCTCCTTACATTTGGTTGTTTCAGGAGCCAAGGGTTCAATTGCCATGGTGGAAGCTGGTGCAAAAGAAGTGACCGAAGACAAAATTCTATCTGCAATGCAATTTGCCCAAAAACACATTGACACAATTGTCGATGCCATTGATGAATTTTCTCAGGAAATTTCCAAGACCAAAAAAAGCGTCAATCCCGCCAAGGTTACACCCGAACAGAAAAAACTGATTGATAAATATCTCGATGCCCCCAAGTTGCTTTCCGATGCCAAGGCTGCCAGCGGAGAAGGAATCAAATATGACCACGTCGTCACCGCTATTCTCGCCGATAACCCCGATGTTGACAAAAATCAAATCGCGCGTTTGATTGACGACAAAATTAGAGAACACTTCCGCTCCAGTATACTGACACGTTCTATCAGAATAGATGGTCGCAAATTCGACGAAATTCGAGACATTGAAATTGCTATTGGTCTTTTGCCCCGAACCCACGGATCGGCATTATTTAAACGGGGGCTGACACACGCTTTGTCGGTTGTCACCCTTGGTTCGCCTTCGCAAGAACAACTGATCGAGGGTATGAACGGTGAAGAAACCAAGCGTTATATGCATCATTACAACATGCCGGGTTATGCCACCGGTGAACCAGGACGTATTGGCACGCCCAATCGTCGCGAAACTGGACACGGAGCCCTAGCAGAAAAAGCCCTACTTCCGGTCATTCCAGACGAAGATATCTTCCCCTATACCATTCGTATCGTTTCTGAAATCATGTCTGGCAATGGTAGCACCTCCCAAGCTTCTGTCTGTGGTTCAACCTTATCTCTCATGGATGCAGGTGTACCTATTAAAAAACCTGTAGCTGGTATTGCAATGGGTCTTATTAGCGAAGCTGGTAAATACATTACCCTCAGCGACATAGCTGGCCCCGAAGACCACTACGGAGACATGGACTTCAAAGTCGCCGGAACCGCTGATGGTGTTACGGCTATGCAGATGGATATAAAAGTTCCTGGTGTTACCGCCAAAATACTTGAACAAGCCTTAGAGCAAGCCCGCCAAGGTCGTCTTTTTATCCTTAGTAAAATGCTTGCTGTTATCGACAAGCCCCGCCCAAGTCTCAGTCAGTATGCCCCCAACATCGCCACCCTGAAAATTGATAGCGAGAAAATTGGTGAAATTATTGGGCCAGGCGGTCGGATGATCCGCTTGTTACAACAAACCTATACGGTCGAAATCGACATAGACGATAGCGGGAAGGTTAGTATCACTGGGAACGACCCCAATCAAGTTGAAAAAGCCAAAAACCACATCTCAGGTCTAGTTACTGAGGCAGAGATTGGAAAAACATACGAAGGCACTGTTACTCGCGTCGAAAGTTTTGGCGCTTTTGTTGATGTTTTGCCAGGAAAGTCTGGTTTGGTGCACGTTTCGCGCATGGGTAAAGGGGTATATGTTTCTGACGCTAGCCAGGTGGTCAGTGTCGGCGATACCGTCACAGTGCGGGCTGATGAGATCGACGATCGTGGCCGGCTTAATCTCAGCCTGTTGTCCGGTGGCCGGACACCCTCCTCTGATTCACCACAACACCAATCTTCCTATCAATCCAATAGACCCGCTCCCTCGTCACCGGGTAAACCTCAGGTCTTCAAGCGATTCCGGGACCACCGCTGATATACTTTAATCAATGGATACGTCTCTTAGTTTAGTCCAAAAGGATCTTGTCGCCTTGCACGACCGGGTTTCCTCGTGTGCCTTACCCACCGATCTAGCTCAAAAAACGAACACGTCGATCGACCGCCTTGAACGTATGGCCAATCAAGGGTTTTACTCCGAAGAATTCGAAAAAATCAGCCATTATATTGATTGGATCACCTCCCTGCCTTGGGACAAACGCGTTGAAAAACCTATCGATCTAGTGTCTATCCGGCAAACATTAGACAAACATCACTATGGCATGGAAGAAGTAAAAGATCGCATTATCGAATACATGTCTGTGTACAAACTACGCCTACAACAAGGATCGGGCACTGCCAAAGCCCCAGCCGTCTTGCTTGTCGGCCTTGTGGGTACCGGCAAAACTACTTTTGCCTATGCCCTATCCGAAGCTTTGGGACGTCCAATTACCAGGATCCCTTTTGGTGGCATGGGATCCGCCCGGGACTTACGTGGACAATCTAGACTACACCTAGAATCTGAGCCCGGCCTCATCATTCGCGCATTCCGCGACTCAGGGGTGAAAAACCCCATTATTCTTCTCGATGAAATAGACAGGGTCACCTCCGAAGCCAAGGCCGACATTATGGGTGTTCTCGTAGAGGTTTTGGATCCAAGTCAAAACAATCGGTTCCTAGATCATTATGTCGATTATCCTTTTGACTTGTCCGAAGCGTTATTTATCGCCACGGCCAATAATACAGGAAATATTGCCACTGCTGTCATGGATCGTCTGGAACCACTCCGCATGCCTAGCTACACCGATGAAGAGAAAATTCACATTGCCAAGGAGTATCTACTCCCCAAGGCCATTAAGGAATCTGGCCTTAACCCTCTTTCTCTAACCATCAGCGACAGCCTCTGGCCTCAAATCGTCCGCCCATTCGGCTTTGATGCCGGACTCCGTACCCTAAATCGCACCATCGAAGGCCTTACCAGAAAGGCTGCCAGTACTATCGTTTCAGGTCAAGCCGCCTCCGTTAATATTGTCGCCGATAACCTCAAAACTTATTTACCAAAAGAACATTTAATGACTTAATAAAAAAATATGAAACAACTAAAACTTATCCCTCTGGGAGGCATTGGTGATGTTACCAAAAATATGTATGTTTACGAATACGGCGACGAACAGCTAATCGTCGACTGTGGCATTGGCTTTCCATCCGATGCCGCCTTAGGGGTCGATGTAGTCATCCCCGACATCTCCTACCTCGAGAAAACACACAAAAATATTTTAGGGATTGTCCTTACCCATGGTCACATGGACCACATTGGCGGACTACCATACATTTTGCCCCGACTTCCCAAGGTTGATATTTATGGTTCGACTCTGACTATTGCACTTGCGGAGCAAAAAGTACGTGAATTTGGTCTCACAAACAAGCTAATTCCCGTTGAAGACCACATAAACCTTGGTTCATTTGATATCAAACTCATACACAGCACCCACTCCATTCCCAACTGTAAACATTTGTTTATCAAAACCCCAGTTGCCAACATCTATCACGCAGCCGACTTCAAGTTCGATCTCACTCCTATCGACAACAACCCCTCAGATCTTTCTAGTATGGCCAAAGCCGGAGACGAAGGTGTTGACTTACTACTTACCGATTCTCTTCGAGTCGAATCACCTGGTTTTACCCCCACCGAAAGAACACTGTTGGCTGCCGTCGACAACGCAGTCAAGATGACCAAGGGTAAATTCATTTTTACCACAATCTCATCATCGATTTCCCGTATAGGCATGGCAATCGACGCTTCACTCAAATACAACCGCAAAGTCGCTCTTATTGGCCGTTCCATCTCCAACAATTGTCTCGCCGCTGCCAAACATGGTTTCCTCAATCTACCCCCGGAGTCGATAGTCGATGCCAAAAAAGTTCGTCACTACAAGCCAAACCAGATCACCTTGATAGTTGCTGGATCCCAAGGACAAGAAGGTTCCGCCATGCAAAGACTTGCCGCTGGTGAACACCAGTTCGTTCAACTACATAGCGGCGATCACGTGGTTATTAGCGCCGATGCTATTCCAGGGACTGAGTCGGATGTTTTTGGCCTTATTGACACTCTTTACAGGCAGGAAATCCAGGTTTCCTATTCCGGCTCAACACCAGGGTTGCATGTCTCTGGTCACGGCCACCGCGGCGATCTAACCCTCTTGGCTCGTCTGGTCCGGCCCCGCCATATAGTCCCCATCGGCGGCGCCATTCGCCACCTCCACCTTTATCGGGATTTGGCGACTGAAATGGGTTATGACAAAGATCGCGTCCATATCCTGGATGATGGACAAGTATTGGGAATTTCCCGACATGAAGTAAAAGTTGTTGACAAAATTATTACAAAAAATGTTTATGTTGACGGCCTAGGTATCGGAGATGTGGGCAACGTAGTGTTACGAGACAGGCAAGTTATGGCTGAAGATGGCATCCTTTTGGCGATCGTTCCTGTTAACAAAGATAATGGTCAGGTCTCTGGTCACCCAGAAATTGTCACTAGAGGGTTTGTTTATGTCAAAGAATCCCAGGATCTAATCAAATCGGCAGAAGACAAAGTGGTTGACTGTCTCCATGGACAACATACAAAAGTCACTGACTGGAATTTTTTACGTCACAAGATCGAAAATGTATTAGAAAAATTTCTATATGATGCAACTAACAGAAGGCCACTGATTATAGCCATGGTTATTGAGGTCTAAGTCAGGGTTATACTAATAGCATGCCCAAAAGAAGGCAGAGACGTCACAAGAAAACTTCGGTGTCTCTTAAAAGGGAAACCGTACTATCCATTATTGGAATCCTCATTGTCAGTCTGGGTTGTCTGGTAAGTGTTTCTTTCTCGCGCCAGGGGGTAATACTGCAGACAGTTTTCAATTTGGGTAGTCGCTATCTAGGCTGGACGTTTATCCTAGTACCCTTTTTGTTTATTTCTTCAGGTCTGATACTTAGCCGTGTTAAATGGGCCCTCGCACGCTTCAGCACATTTCTTGGCTACCTAATTGTGTTAATTTCCTCCTTGGGCCTAACCAAGGCGGGTGAAATTGGCCACCAACTTTTTCTTTCCATTGCTTCACTTATCAATCCCGCCGGTTCGTATTTATTTTATTTAACCGGACTTGCTATCGGTATTATTATTTTTTTTGAGACCTCTCTCCAGGATCTTTCGATATTTTTTAGAAATATTTTCAACAAGATTACTCAACTGCTCCAAACCAAAGTGACCAGAAACCGGTTGGATCAAGTTAGCCACTTGGGTTCCAAAGAAATAAAAGTCAAAGGGATTCCCCAAGAATTAGAGACCGAAAGTACCTCTTCTCAAAAATTAGAAAAAAAACCACCCACCCCATTTGTTGTTAATGCAAACCGTCCACCCGAAACCCCCACAGTCGGTACGGTTGTTAGCAATCAGCCGACAGGAAGTTCTACTGTGTGGGAACTTCCCCCTCTAAGTATCCTGTCTGACGAAAAACGTGGCAAGGCAGATCGAGGAGACATCAAACACAACGCCGCTGTAATTGAGCGCACTCTCGATTCCTTTGGTATCGAGGCCAAAGTAATCGAGGTAAATTGCGGACCAGCTGTTACCCAATATGCTCTCGAAATTGCCCTAGGTACCAAGGTTAGCAAAATTGTCACTCTCCAGTCCGATCTCGCTTTGGCCCTAGCCGCTCCTCAAGGGCAAATTCGTATCGAGGCACCCATCGCCGGGCGTTCTTTGGTGGGTATAGAAATCCCCAACCGTTCTTTGGAATATGTCTCTCTCAAGCAAATCCTAACCTCGCCAATAATGCAAAAAAACACCTCTAAAACAGCTGTCGCTCTCGGTATTGACGTCTCTGGTGATGCCGCAGTAGCCGAAATATCAAAGATGCCCCACGTTTTAATTGCTGGGTCAACCGGATCGGGGAAGTCGGTTTGCCTTAATGCCTTCATCGCATCCATTCTTTTTCGCGCGTCTCCCGACGAGGTTAAATTTATCATGGTCGACCCCAAGCGGGTTGAACTAACGGGGTACAACGGCATCCCCCATTTGCTTACCCCTGTAATTGTCGAACCAGACAAAGTAATCTCAGCCCTTAAGTGGGCTTTAGCCGAAATGGAAAATCGCTATAAATTATTTGCCGAGGTCGGCGTTCGCAATATCGCAGGATACAACAGCCTGTCTGGTTTTCAGGCTATGCCCTACATTATCTTTTTGATCGACGAGTTAGCCGACATCATGCTTTATTCAGTAAGCGAGGTCGAAGAAGCTGTTACTCGTCTGGCACAAATGGCTCGTGCGGTTGGCATCCACTTGGTAGTAGCCACCCAGAGGCCCTCGGTCGACATCCTTACCGGTTTAATCAAAGCCAATATTCCTTGCCGTATCGCTTTCAACGTCACTTCGATGGTTGATTCTCGCGTTATCATCGACACCCCTGGGGCTGAAAAACTCCTTGGTCGAGGTGACATGCTCTATATTCCTCCGGATCAGGCCAAACCTCATCGGATCCAAGGTGCCTATGTTGATGATGCCGAAATTACTGGTCTTACTTCTTATCTACGCTCCAAAGGGGTAGCACCACAATATCAGGATGCTGTCACTACTAGCTACCAAAGCAAAAAATCAATTTCTAGTAATCCGAATATCGAAGACGTAGACGAACAATTTCAACAATCCGTTCGCGTTTGTGTTGAGTACGGCAAAGCCAGCGCCTCCCTTTTACAACGCCGTCTTTCTATTGGTTACGCCCGTGCCGCACGAATTCTTGACCAATTAGAACAGGCGGGAGTAATATCTGCTCCCGAGGGTAGTAAGCCTCGCGATGTCCTTATCAAAAACGCTGAGGAATTTTTAGCCAGCTACCGCAACTGACCCCATGATGACTGTAGGGGAGGAAATAAAAAAAACCCGTCTGTCTCAAAACATATCTATTGATCAACTGTCACAGACAACCAAGATTGATTCCCAAAAACTTATCCTTTTGGAATCAAACCAATTTGCTCGTATTCCCAATACCACAGCCAAAGGCTACATAAAAATTATCGCTAGGGCGCTGGGTGCCCCACCCGAACCACTAATTGCACTTTATCGCCGCGACTTTAAAACAGATACACCCTCCCAGCATCTCACTCTCCGGAATCGTTTCGGGCTCGCCAAAAGACCCGGACCAATGATTTACATTTTTGTGGGGGTTTTAGTTTTCGTGAGTTACCTAATTTTTCAATTCCGAGCCGTCATCACCCCACCCAAACTGGAAATTGTCCGCCCAGAACCACAAGCAGTAACCGGGCCGGATATAACCATTGAGGGAAAAACAGATCCCGGATCGATCATAACAATTAACTCGACAAACACCGTCAAACCAGATTCACACGGTTATTTCAAAGAAACGATTATCTTTGATCCTCTGATAAAAGAAATTGTTGTGGTCTCGACGAACCGTTACCATCAATCCAATTCCCAAAAAATTCCAATTGTCATAATTAGCCAATGAAAAACGACTCAGTTACATCTTGGGAATCGAGTTCTGTGTGGTACAACCAAATCGTTTCCCGTGGGGGGCATTATTATCATCAACACGTTGTCATTCCTCAGTCTCTTAGTTTACTTAGAATAGATTCCTCGTCTAAAATTCTTGACCTAGCTTGCGGCCAAGGAGTTCTCGGCCGATCGATAAACCCTCAAAACACATATCTTGGAATAGACTTGTCTCCATCGTTAATTTCCACAGCCAAAAAGCTAGACCGGTCACCTCATCATTCCTACCATATCGGAGATGTAACCAAACCTCTCAATCTCAACCAGATATTTTCACACGCTGCAATCATATTGGCCCTACAGAACATCGACCAATCACAAGCCGTTTTTGCAAATGCCTCTCGGTTACTGGCCACTACCGGTAAATTCCTGGTTGTCATTAACCACCCTTGTTTCCGAATTCCTCGCCAGAGTGGGTGGGGTCAAAATCCCGACACCAAAACTCAGTACCGTTTTGTAAATCGATATTTGCAACCACTTAAAATTCCCATACTTACCCATCCCGGCCAGAAAAAATCACCGATTACTTGGTCATATCACCTGGCTCTGTCCACCTATTCTGAGCAGCTCCGCCAAGCGGGATTTATCGTGGAAACCATCGAAGAATGGACCTCCGGACGTGTTAGCAGGGGTACGCGTGCCAAATCAGAAAATATCGCTCGTCACGAGATCCCTTTGTTCATGGCTTTACTCTGCCGCAAGCTATCATTTGACAATTAGTCTCTCTACTGGCTTAATTAAACTCACACATGACAATTCCCGAAATCATCTCTACTTCTGCCATTACCATTCTTACCCTCGTCGCTGTGGTAATCGGCATCCAGGTAGTAATTATTCTTAAACAAATGCAAAAATCGCTGGCTCGCTTTGATGAGGTTCTCAATTCTGCCGAGGCGACAATTCAAAAATTTGCTGCACCAGTTACCGGAATCGCCGGTTTGGTAGAGGGGGTACGTCAATCCTCGAAAATTATCGAGATTATCACCAGCGTCTTAAACAGGAATCATGACCGGGAATAATTCTAAGGAGATCACCATTGACCATTCCTTTTCTGTTTTTATGCTTGGCCTGACCTTCGGAGCCATCGGGGCTCTGATGTTGGGCACCAAGGAAGGGCGACGTATCACCAAAACTTTTCTCGATGAACTCTCCCAGTCACCGATAACGGACAAAATTAAGAATGCTACCAAGGAAACCCTTTCCCGTGTTGGAACCCTTGTTCAAGATAGCCCATCTTCCCCCTCCGGTTATCGCCCCCCGCTTCCAGAACCTCAATATTTCGAAAACTAGCGCGCTCTTGGGCTATAATTAGCCATATGACCGGACAGGAATTGCGCCAAAAGTATCTTGATTTTTTTTGCGACTCAACAAGAAAACATCGTCCCATCCCCAGTAGTAGTTTACTACCCGAAGGGGACCCAACCACCCTTTTTACTGGTTCTGGTATGCAGCCCATGATGCCATATCTATTGGGACAGACTCACCCGTTGGGAGTCCGGTTAGTCGACTCGCAAGTTTGTTTTCGAGCCGAAGATCTAAACGAGATCGGCGACAATCGCCACACCACCCTATTTGAAATGCTTGGTAATTGGTCCCTGGGAGACTACTTTAAAGAAGAACAGCTGACTTGGATCTTTGAATTTCTAGTCAACATTGTCGGTCTAAATCCAGAAAAACTATATGTCACCGTTTTCAATGGCGACCCTCAAAACAATATTTCAAGAGATGAATTATCTCCAAAACTGTGGCAAAAACTTTTTAAACAGCACAACGTAAATGCCGAAATTGTCTCGCTCGATACTCTCGAAAACGCAGCCAAGGTAGGGTTGGCAGGTGGTCGTATCTTTTACTACGATTCCAAAAAAAACTGGTGGGCTAGAAATGGTCATACTCCAACCACCATGCCCACAGGAGAACCAGGAGGTCCCAGCTCCGAAATATTTTTCGAATTTACTGATATACCTCACGATACGAAATTCGGCCAAAAATGTCACCCCAATTGTGACTGTGGACACTTTCTCGAAATAGGCAACTCAGTATTCATGGAATATCAAAAAAACTCAGATGGCTCCTGCACCGCCTTGCCTCACAAAAACGTTGACTTCGGTGGAGGCCTAGAAAGAATACTTGCCGCCCACAACAACAATCCTGATATTTTTCTCACCGATTTATTCTTGCCTATAATCAATCAGATCTCCCAACTTACGGGTAAAAAATACCAGGGAAGAGATCAGACCATTATGCGAATTATTGCCGATCACCTCAAAGCTTCAGTGTTTATGATCGCAGCAGGGCTCGAACCAAGCAACAAGCAACAGGGTTATGTTCTTCGTCGACTCTTGCGCCGCTCTGCCGTCAAAGTCTACCAACTGACCGGTGAAGCTAACTTTGCCAACAACCTAACCAAATTGATCCAGGTCGTTTGTGACATATACCCCAATTATCTATCTGGGGTTTACCCAAGCGCTTTGGCGACCATTACTACGGAAATGGAGAAATTCGCCAAGGTATTCACCACTGGTTATCGACTAATAGAAAAAACCCCTGCCAATAAAATTAATGGCCAATTTGCTTTCAATCTATTCCAAAACTTTGGTTTCCCTTTCGAGGTCACCCAAGAAATAATCTCGGGCAAACCAGGTTATATACCGCCAAAAAAAATCGACTTTGAAAACGAAATGGTCAAACATCAAAACACTTCAAGATCGGCTTCAGCAGGTATGTTCAAGGGCGGACTAGCTGATCACTCTCAGGTCACCACCAAGTATCACACAGCCACCCACCTTCTCCACCAAGCCCTCCGTGACATATTGGGGGATACTGTCCACCAAGCTGGGTCCAATATTACCGCCGATCGTCTTCGTTTCGACTTCTCTTACGACAAGCCCCTCACTCCAGATCAAATTGATTCAATTCAAAACACCATCAATCAAAAAATCACCGAAAATCTCCCCGTTTCTTCAACTACCATGTCTTTTGATGAAGCAATCGCTTCAGGGGCTCTTGCCTTTTTCAAACAAAAATATCCCAATTTAGTTACGGTTTTTTCAATTGGAAGTTATTCCAAAGAACTTTGTGGGGGACCACATGTGACGCGCACCAAAGAAATTGGTACTATTAAGGTGGTGCGTCAAGAGTCACTCGGTGCCAACACTCGGCGTATCTACTTGCAATTAACTGCCCCAGATGGAGATAAAACGCCTATTTAAAAAAGACAGCCCCACTCAGACCGAGGAGTTTTTCTTAGCTCTAGAAATTCATGACTCTTTAGTAAAAACAGCTTCTTGGAAAGTTGTAGACAACCAGCCGGAAATTATCGCTGTCGGTTCATACGAAGCCTGGGAAGATAGCGAGTCCTTGGTCAATGGTGTAGACATTTCACTTACCAACGCAGTCAAGACCTTAGGCAGCGAACCAGACCGGGTTATCCTTGGACTACCCGAGTCTTGGCTCGATGGTGACAAAATTTCCACTGACTACAGTTCACAGATCAAAAAGATTATCAACGATCTTAACCTCAAGCCCATTGGCTTGGTAACGATCACCGAAGCTATTGTCCAGCAGCTCAAAAAACAGGATGGTATTCCTCCCACTGCTATTCTTATTGAAATTTACCCCACCCGAGCCGTAGTATCGCTAATTAGGGTTGGACAGGTGGAAAGACAAGAAGAGGTGGGTCGTTCCGATGACCTGGCCAAGGACGTAGAAGAGGCCCTGGTTCGCATTGGAGCCGACCGCCTCCCTGTCCGTTTCATCTTGACAAATGGTTCCAACTTAGACAATGAACGCCAACAGATTATCTCTTATCCATGGTTAGAAAAACTCAACTTTTTACATCTTCCCAAGGTTGAAGTTCTTGATAGTGATTTTTCCATCAAGGCTATTGCCCTATGTGGTGGCACTGAAGCTGCCAAATCTCTTGGGCTAGATGTTGTCACTACCCCAACAACAGAAGATGGCACAATCGCCTCTTCTGATGTCACTCCGGTAAACGAGGCAACCCTCAAAGACCTTGGGTTCGAAGTCGAATCGGAAAATAAATCGCCGGAAATCGATTCCACACCTCCTTTGCCTCCAACACCTCTTGTTATTCACCAACCCGAACCCCAAACATCACTTAAACATAGGCTTATTCCTAGCCTGTCTCTTCCTAGGCTTCGTCTTCCTCAACTTTCACTTAAATATTTTTTCCTTATTGGCGTGCCAATAATTCCTGCTATTCTATTCCTTTTCTACCAATCTCTTGTTCGGGCAGAAATTACCATCAAGACCAAACCAGAAAGTCTCGAACAAACAGTCACTGTTAATCTCTCCAAAGATCAGGCCGGCTCAGCTATTCTTCGCGAAGAAACTCTAACCGTAAATGTGGAAAAAAAGATAAGCACCACGGGAGAAACCGTAGTTGGCGACAAAGCCAAGGGCACGATCACAATCTACAACCGTTCAAGTCAATTGATAGCACTTAAAGCAGGAACAAAAGTTACTGCCAGCAATGGCCAGGACTTCAGCCTAGACGACTCAGTTTTTATTGCCTCAAGCTCCTCCCAGCCTGAACCACCCTTTGTTATCACTCCTGGTAGTTCAGCAATTACCGTAAGCGCTCTCAAAATTGGCGCAGAGAGCAACCTCCCCAAAGACACCCAATTTTCTGTCGATAAATATCCAAAAAGCACACTAATTGCCATTTGCGACAAGGATTTCTCCGGCGGATCTTCAAAAACAGTCAAAGCTGTTTCTGATAGAGACATCAAGTCTCTCGAAGAACAAGCGCTCGCAGAGGTCAGCACCAAAGTAAATAGCGAATCTACCTCAAATGACAACGAGTCAAAAAGTGTCTCGGGAGATATCAAGATTACCACCAAAAAGTTTTCTGCCAAAATATCCGAGGCGTCAGACGAACTTTCTCTCAACTTATCCGCTTCTGTACCAGTCTTGGTTTATTCCCCAGAGAATTTGATAAACAACTTAACCAAACAAATTGTGTCTGGCAAATACAGTCAAAAAAAACTTGATCCGACCTCAACTACTATCGTATTAAACGATATAAAAAAGATCACCAATGACAGCTACACAGCCTCAGCCGCCGTCCAAGGGCAATTAGTTCCGGATATTAATGTTGCCCAATATCCCTCGGTTCTCGCCGGGAAATCGGTAAGCAAAATTCCTTCCCTATTCGACAACACCAGCGGAGTTTCGTCAATCGTTGTAAAAATTACCCCCAGTCTACCAATTCTCAATCAATATCTCCCCAGAAACCCCGCTAGGATAAAAATCATAATAGTTTCTAACCAAACCAATGTATGAACCGTACGCATATCAAAAAGCCACACCAGAAAATCCTTATCCTGGACACATTCTCCCGCTTTATCTAAAGTTACTACCTATAATAATTTCTGCTCTTGGCTTAGCAATTATTGCCAGTGTGACTTGGCCGATCGTCGAGTATCAGTTCACTGACAGATCCAACTCACCCACAACCGATCGATATGCCCGCGTTGGACTTCTTTCACCAATCGTCGATGCGTCATCATTCCCCTCACTTGATACCGAAAACGGCCCTCAGGTGGTTTCCGACCTCGACTTTACCAAGGCCAGTAACTGGTTTGCCGCCAAAAACATTCCTCCTTCAGAACCAACTACGATCTCACAACTCAACCCTCCCCCCACAGATCTCAAGACCTTTACCATTAGCGTACCTAGCCTCAAGCTTGATCTAGCAATCGTCACAATCAACGGCGACGATCTGGGCAAAAGTCTTGTCCACTTCCCTGGCACTGCGCTCCCAGGGGGATTTGGCGACACAGTTATTTTCGGACACTCGACCCTTCCCCAGCTTACCAAACCGAATGACTATATGAGCATCTTTACTTACCTCCCTAGCGTAAAATTAGACGACCTTATTCTTACAAATTTTAACAATAACACTTATACCTACAAAGTGACCAAAGTTTACCAAGTCAAACCAAGCGACACCTGGGTACTACGACAAATTTACGACCACAAAAAATTGAAATTAATAACCTGCGTTCCGCCAGGAACTCGTCTCAAACGCCTAATTGTCGAGGCGGATCTAGTCAGAAACATATGACGATACTTTGCCTCGACCCCGGCCTTTCACACACTGGTGTCGCCATAGCCAACCAAAACCTTTTGGCTCTGCCCCTATCTACTATTGAATCAAAGTCTCTAAAACATTTGGTTGTATCGCTTAATTCAATCATCACCCAGTATCATCCACAGATTGTTGTCATTGGGCAACCTCGATCGGGACCGATAGTCCGCTTCTCTCAGAATCTTCATCGCAGTCTGAGTACAAACTTTCCCACTATCAAGTTTGTCCTTTATTCTGAGGATAATAGCTCTCACCAGGCAAGTTCAGAATTGGCCCGGGCCAACGTCAGTCCCCGCCATTACAAATCTTCGCTCCACGCCAATTCGGCTGCTATTATTCTCGAAGAATACCTAGATAGTAAAAAATGATAGAATAAACACGCCAATCAAATATGAAACCAACTGTACTAAAAAATCTTATCGCCCCCATTCAATCCTGGTTGCTTTCAAGAGGTCAGTGCGTTGGCTGTGGTGCCGCGCTTTCCAAAGGTAAAATACAGAAAGCTAAAGTTGCAGACCACGACCAAGTCACTTGTAAGTGTGGCCGCATATTTATGCACCACCACAAAAACAAATCCTATCGAAGAGCTCTTTTCGAAGAGGTCTAGGCTATGAATCGCCTCCTTGGCTCGATCTCTACCATTTTAGTAATTGCCTCGATATTGCTTTTCATCTTTGTTTATTCCGTCCTTTCCCCCGTCGACAAAAACAACACAATTCCAGTTGAGATCGAAATCAAACAAGGTCAAAGTAGCCGCCAAGTCATCGCCATCCTTCGCCAAAACAATCTGATTCGCTCCTCAGCTGCTGCTCGTTACTACCTAATCGCGTCCGGTCAGGGAAAAAATATCAAAGCCGGTTTTGTTTATCTCTCGCCATCGCTATCGACGCCTGAGATTATTACTTCTCTAACTAAAGCCATAGATAAACAAGTACGCGTCGTTGTTCCAGAGGGCCTACGCCACGAGGAAGTCGCCAATCTTTTCCTTGATCAGTTTCACAA
Source organism: uncultured Pseudomonadales bacterium (assembly GCA_964487665.1). Lineage (GTDB taxonomy): Bacteria > Patescibacteriota > Microgenomatia > UBA1400 > MFAQ01 > CAZARR01. The sequence continues at coordinate 38,402 of CAZARR010000003.1, read as the reverse complement.
GCAAAACCCCCAGAACAACTTCGACGTTGACCTGTTTATCCAAAAGTCTTCCACTCTCGAAGGTAAACTGTTTCCCGATACCTACAACTTTTCCTATGCCACATCAGCTGAAGAAGTCATTTCCGCTCTTCTATCTCGTTACGAACAGATTATTTCCTCATCCAAAATCGCCCCTATCACCAAAAAAGAGCTTATTGTTGCCTCCCTACTCGAACGCGAATCCAGAGGAAACCTAGCCGAAAAAAAGGAAATTGCCGGAATCATTGCCAATCGTTTAGCTAACAATTGGCCTCTCCAAATTGACGCTACAGTCCAGTTTGCTCTTGCCAGCTCCCATTGCCGCTTTCGGCAATGTGTTTGGTGGCCCAACTCTCTTACCAGCGCAGATCTAAAAATTATCTCACCTTACAATACCTATATTAACCAGGGCCTACCCCCCGGTCCAATAGGTAACCCCGGGAAGGACAGTCTCATCGCAGCAAAAAATCCCGCTATCACCAGTAACTGGTTCTATCTTCACGATAACCAAGGTGTTGTTCATTACGCCCAAACTGTTGAGCAGCATAACCGTAATATTTGCACATATCTCCGAAAAAGTTGCTAACTAGCCCGTTGACAGATCACTAAAAAATATGCTATCCTCTCATTCTCTGTGGATCTTGCTGGCTTTTTGTAGCCAGTGTTTTTATGTGTTCCTGTACAGGGAATTTATTATTATTAAAATCTGTCCCTTTTTGCTACAAAACTAATGCCAAAGGTAAACAAACGCCAAAATTGGGGAAAACCATTTAAAATTACCCCCGAACTAAACTTTACCCGCTATCAGATAGAATCATACCAAGAGTTTTTAAGAGAAGGCATCAAAGAAGCCTTACACGAAATTAACCCCATTAAAGATTTTACCGGCAAAATCTTTGAACTAGAATTTTACGACCACCGCATTGGCAAACCCAAGCTTAACCCCAAAACATGTATCGAAAAAGGTCTCAATTTCGAAGCTCCTCTACGAGTTACAGCTAAGCTGACCAATCTACAAACCAAGGTAGAACAGGAGCAGGAAGTTTTTCTCGGTGACATTCCTCTCATGACTGATGCTGGTACCTTTATTGTCAACGGTGTTGAGCGTGTCGTCGTCAATCAGTTGGTTCGTAGCCCCGGAGTCTTTTTCACATCAGAGCTTGACCCCAACTCTGGTCGTTTACTCCACTCGTCAGAAATTCGTCCGCTGCGAGGTTCTTGGCTCGAAATGACTGTCAGTCGCAATGACCATCTTTCAGTCAAAATTGACCGTTTTCGCAAAATCTCAGCCACTACTCTCCTTCGTGCCCTAGGCTTTCCTACTGACGAGTCGATCAAAGAACTATTTACTGACTGTGATACAGACGAGAACCATTCCTACATTGATACCACGCTCATGCGGGATACTAGCAAAACCACAGAAGAAGCCTTGCTAGAGTTTTATGACAAAATTCGTCCTGGGGAACCAGCTGTAATTGAGAACGCCAAAAACCTGATGCATCAGATGTTTTTTGACCATCGCCGCTATGACCTAGGCAAGGTCGGGCGCTACAAACTCAACACCAAACTCGGGTTAACCACGCCAATTGATCAAGCCCACACAATATTGGATCGCGACGATATCATTGCTACAATCCGCTACCTAATCAACCTGCAAAACAACAAAGGTAGAGTCGATGATATCGATCACCTCGCCAACCGCCGTATGCGTCGAGTGGGCGAACTTGTTGGTCAAACAGCGTTTCGCATGGGACTAATCCGCCTCGAAAGATCGATCAAGGAAAAAATGAGTCTTGCCCGCCCCGATGAATTACACGCTCCCAGTAGTTTTGTTAATGCCCGTCCGATTATCGCCTCAATTTCCGAATTTTTCCGCAGAAACCGCCTTAGTGCAATTTTGGACCAAATTAATCCACTGTCCGAAGTAGACAATCTCCGTAGGGTATCGGTGATGGGCACCGGTGGAATTACCCGCGAAAGAGCCAGTTTTTCTATGCGCGATATCAACTCCAGCCAGTATAGCCGTATCTGTCCAATCCGCTCACCAGAAGGACAAAATATTGGCCTGGTTACCTATCTTTCTCTCTATACCCACGTCAACGAGTATGGCTTCCTTGAAGCTCCTTACCTTCGGGTCAAGGATGGTGTTATTTCCCAAGACTTGGTTTATCTAACTGCCGCCGAGGAAGAAGAATATTACACCACTCATGCCGAGGTGAAACAAGAAAACAACCGAATTACCGATAAATGGGTCCCTGCGCGCTACCGCGGTCAATATATCGAAGTTGATGTCGACAAAATTCAATTTATTGACACAGTACCCCAACAGCTCGTGGGTACTTCGGCTGCTTTAATTCCTTTTGTTCACCACGACGATGGCACCCGCGCGCTTATGGGAACCAACATGCAGTGCCAAGCTGTACCCCTGCTCAAACCTGCAGCCCCTGTAGTCGGTACTGGCATGGAGCGCGTAGTTGCTGAAGCCATGGGCTGGGTGGTGAAATCGCCTTACCATGCTACAGTCGTCCACGCAGACTCCCGCACAGTCAGTCTAAAACTTCTCCCTGACGACGTTCAAACTGCCAGGTCAGACCTCGATCGCTTCAACAGTGGCTATGTATCACTCGAAAACGACATTCTTACTTATCAAGTCAAAAAATTTTATCGCACTGCCCAGAGTACTTGCTATTCACAGAAACCATTGGTAAAGATCGGAGAGAAAATTTTACCAGGGGATCTAATTATCGATGGACCTGCAACTGATGCGGGCGAGTTAGCAATAGGTCAAAATCTTACCATCGCTTATGGGACTTACGAAGCCTTGGGTTACGAAGACGCTATCGTTATTTCTGATCGTGTTGTCAGCGAAGACCTTCTCAGCTCAATTCATATTGACGAATATGTTGCCGAAGTTATGGATACCAAGCTTGGACCAGAGGAACTCACTAACGACATTCCTAATGTTGCCGAAGGTGAATTAAAGAACTTAGACAGTACAGGTATTGTTATGATCGGCGCCCATGTCAGTCCTAATGATATATTGGTTGGCAAAATTGCCCCTCGTGGCGAGACCGAACTAACTCCCGAAGAAAGACTTCTCCGCGCAATTTTCGGTGAAAAAGCTCGAGAAGTTCGCGACACGTCCTTACGTATGCCTCATGGTGAGCAAGGGACAGTCGTAGAAATTCAAATACTTGATCGTGAAAAGGGTGACGAGCTAGAGAGTGGTGTCACCAAGATAATCAAGGTCAAGGTAGCACAACTTAGAAAAATCACTGCCGGGGACAAGGTCGCCGGTCGCCACGGGAACAAAGGCGTCATCAGCAAGATTATTCCCCAGTGTGACATGCCCTACCTACCGGACGGTACCCCGATCGACATAATGATTTCCCCGTTGTCTGCTCTTGCTCGTATGAACCTGGGGCAGCTCCTAGAAGCCCAGTTAGGTTTGGCAGCCAAAAAGCTTGGCCAAACCATAGCCGTTCCTGTTTTTGAGCATATCTCAGAAGACAAAATAGCCGGCTTGATGAATGAGGCGGGGCTCCCCACTGATGGCAAAATACAGCTTTACGATGGTCGCACAGGACACGCTTTCAGTAATCGCATGGCTGTGGGAACTGCTTATATTCTCAAGCTCAACCATATGGTTGAGGACAAGGCCCATGCCCGCTCAACTGGGCCATACTCAATCGTTACCCAGCAACCCTTGGGGGGCAAAGCCCAGATGGGAGGCCAACGCTTAGGGGAAATGGAAGTTTGGGCCCTAGAAGCACACAAGACCGCCCACGTTCTCCAAGAAATGCTTACTCTCAAGAGTGACGACGTCGTTGGCCGCTCAAAGGCGTTTGAAGCAATCGTCAAAGGCGAGCCCATACCCGACTCCACGATTCCTGAGTCCTTTAAGGTTTTAGTCAAAGAATTAAACTCTCTATGTCTCAACGTATCCCCAGTCGGCTCTGACATCCAACTAAATAGTGCAGAAGGCGGTATTGCCCTCCCCACTCAACCGGTTAGCCCAACCAATCCGGCGCCGACAGTTGGTGATGATGACACCACTACTAGTGGTCCTGCCACTGACCCTGACGAATCAGTAATTACTCCAATCGCGGCATAAAATATGAAAAATGCACTTGACTTTTCCGGTTTGCAAATTAAGCTAGCTTCTCCTGACGATATTCGTGGTTGGTCCAGAGGAGAAGTCACCAAACCTGAGACGATTAATTATCGTACCCAGAAACCCGAGAAAGATGGTCTTTTTTGTGAAAGGATTTTTGGTCCGACCAAAGATTGGGAATGTTATTGTGGAAAATACAAGCGTGTGCGTTTCCGAGGCATCATTTGTGACAAATGCGGAGTCGAGGTCACTCTAAGTCGGGTTCGCCGTGAACGTATGGGTCATATCGAACTTGCTGCCCCCGTTGCCCACGTCTGGTTTTTCAAAGGAGCACCTTCAAAAATCTCCCTTATACTCGATATCGTCCCAAAAAAATTAACCTCAGTAATTTATTTTTCTCGTTTTCTTGTTTTATCTATAGATGAAACAGTCAAAGAAGAAACCGTTAAGCGTCTAGAAGCAACTAAAGAAACCAAAGCGGAAGAGATTCGCCTAAACTTCGAAAAACAAATCGAGGCCGTCAAAGTGGCTGGAGAAAAAGAAGTCTTAGCCCTTAAAAAATCAGTTAAGGACAAAGATGAGCAGGCTTTAAAAACCGAGTCTGTCAAATTGTCAGCTAAACAAAAAGTTGCCGCTCTACGTGAACAAATGGCCTCAGAGGTAACTATGTCGACTGAGATAGTCAACCGGGTTCTCGAGCTAGTTAGTCAGATTACCCCGAATTCTTTGCTGACTGAAACTGAATACATCAAGCTGGACGAGTACGACGCGGTTAGTTTTTTCCGCGCTCAAATGGGTGCCGAAGCGGTACTCGAGTCGCTCAAACAAGTTAATCTTAAAGAACTTGCAATCAAATTAAAAGAGGAAATAAAAAGCACTTCCGAGACTCGTCGTATAAAAGCGATCAAACGCTACCAGGTAGTCAAGGGCTTGCTCAATTCAAATGTAAATCCCGAATGGTCAATTCTTCAGGTTCTCCCGGTTATACCTCCAGACCTTCGTCCAATGGTTCAGCTATCGGGGGGCCGATTCGCCACCTCTGACCTCAATGACCTTTACCGACGAGTGATTAACCGCAATAATCGTCTTAGACACCTAATAAACCTCGGCGCACCCAGCATCATCCTGAACAACGAAAAACGAATGCTTCAGGAGGCTGTCGATTCTCTTATTGATTCCAGCCAATCAAAAACCAACCGGCGCTCGCGCACGGGGAAAGAACTAAAAAGTCTTTCTGACATGCTCAAGGGTAAACAGGGCCGTTTCCGCCAAAACCTTCTCGGCAAACGGGTGGACTACTCTGGGCGAAGCGTTATCGTCGTCGGTTCAGAACTCAAACTAAACCAGTGTGGTATTCCCAAAGACATGGCTCTCGAAATGTTTAAGCCGTTTGTCCTCCACCAATTGATTGCCAAAGGACTCGCTCCTAATGTTCGATCGGCAAAAAATCTTATTGAGCGTCGCACCCCCGAAGTTTTTGATGTGCTCGAGAAGGTAACTCGTAACCACCCCGTCCTTCTCAACAGAGCCCCTACTCTCCATAAACTTTCTATCCAAGCCTTTATGCCTATCCTTGTCGAAGGCTCGGCGATTCGATTACACCCGGTTGTTTGTGGTGGTTTTAATGCCGACTTTGATGGAGATCAAATGGCCGTTCACGTACCCTTGACCAAAAAAGCGCGCAAAGAAGCTCTCAAGTACATGACCCCCCAAAGTAATCTGCTCAAACCTAGCTCTGGCTCTCCAATTACTATTCCAGATGGAAAAGAAATGGCCATCGGGATTTATTATCTAAACTCAGTTGACGAGTCATTACCATTGGCACCATCGGTCTTTTCCGACAGGGCCGAAGCGATTACTGCATATCAATCAGAAATAGTCGGCTTACGTCAACAGATCAATGTCCGTCTTGCCTCCGGTATCATCACTACCACACCGGGAAGAATTTTGTTCAACGATGTCTTACCAGAGGGGTGGGAATTCTATAACCAGGACTTTACCCGTCCGGATCTGGTTGCACTTTTTAATCGGGCAATCAAGGAGTGCGCGACACAGCGCGTGTCGAATATGGTCGACGATATCAAAAATCTCGGGTTCGAAATGACTACGGTTTCCGGTCTATCGCTTTCTATTACTGACAACGAAATTTATTCCGAAAAAGATAGAATAATTGCCGAAGCCAACTCCAAAGTCAAAGCAAACGAAGATAATTATCGTATTGGTTTGATTACCGACGAAGAACGTCGCCGTAACAACAACAACACCTGGATTCTTACCTCTGATGAACTTGCTGACCGGACTTGGGATAGTATGCGTGCAGACAATCCCATCCGACTTATTGTTAATACGGGCATGGGACGAATCTCCAAGTCGACCATCAAGCAGCTCTCGGCTATGAGGGGTCTTACTGTTGATCCATTGGGAAAGATCGTAGAGCTACCGACCAAAAGTAACTATCGGGAGGGTCTCTCCATCTTCGAATATATCAACTCAACCAGAGGCACCCGCAAAGGCTTGACTGACTTGGCTCTTAGGACTGCAGACGCGGGATATTTAACCCGAAAACTAGTTGACGCCAGCCACGAAGTGATCATCAGGGCAGAAGATTGCGGTACCCCTGACAAGCTTACTGTCCGACTAGAGGGTAATCGCTCAAAGGTTTTTAGTAAAAGAATTGTCGACCGTTTCGCTGCTAGTAAAATTACCAACCCTGCCTCCAAGGAGGTGATCGTTGAAAAGGGAGAGTTAATCACCCACGTTGCGGTCAAAAAAATTATTACTGCCAATATCACCGAAGTTGAGGTTCGCTCTCCCCTTTGTTGCACACTGCGATATGGTATTTGTGCCAAATGTTACGGTCACAACTACGCCACCAACTCCATCGCCAAAATTGGCGACCCAGTTGGTGTCGTCGCAGCCCAGTCAATTGGGGAACCTGGTACCCAGCTGACCATGCGGACAAAACATACTTCTGGTGCCCTCCAAGCAGAAATTACCCAAGGACTACCTCGAGTAATCGAACTCTTCGAAGCCAGAGCTCCCAAAATTGCCTCACCGATTGCTGAAATTACCGGAAAAGCCAAGGTACTCGAAACTGATTCTGGTTACCGGGTTACTATCACTTCCACCAAATCTTCCGATTCTGGCGAGCGTCGAGAATATCTCATTCCACTTACTAGCACTCTCAAGATTGCCGATGGGGGTTTGGTCGCCGCCGGAATGCAACTAGCCAGCGGTTCCTTAGACATTCAACAGGTTTTAAGAATCCGTGGACTACGTTCGGCTCAGGAGTACCTTATCGAAGAAATCCAATCGGTTTACGAGTCACAAGGAGTTAGCATCCACGACAAACATCTCGAAATAGTTGTCCGTCAGATGAGCAACAAAGTTCGTATTGATTCGACCGGAGATACCACCTTAGTCCCCGGTGACATTATTAGCCGTGGTTTTTATGAAGAATCCAACGAAGCATCACTAGCTGCCGGAGGAGAACCCGCTGTTGCCAGTCAGCTAGTTTTAGGTTGTATTCGAACCGCCCTATTCACCGAAAGCTGGCTGTCAGCTGCATCTTTCCAAGACACGACTAGTGTTCTTACCGACGCTGCCTTCCAGGGTCGAATCGACCGATTGCTCGGCATGAAGGAGAACGTTATTATTGGCCGACTTATTCCAACCAGCAAAAAGAGAGCCAATATCGAGAATCTTTGATACAATAACGCGCATGCCTACGATCAATCAGCTAATCAAAAAACCGCGAATAAGCGTTAAAAAAAAGATCAAAACTACCGCCCTGCGCAAAAGTTATAACTCGGTGAAAAGGCGCATGATTAGCACCATGGGTCCCCAAAAGTCCGGAGTTTGCATCTTGGTCAAAACCATGACACCAAAAAAACCAAACTCGGCCCTCCGTAAGGTTGCCCGAGTTCGTCTCAGCAACAAACAAGAAGTTACCGCCTATATTATGGGAGAAGGTCACAACCTTGCCGAACACTCGGTAGTTTTAGTTCGCGGCGGCCGTGTCAAAGATCTCCCCGGCGTCAAATATCACATAGTTCGTGGTCACCTTGATGCCACTGGTGTCGAAAAAAGAAAGACTAGTCGCTCGAAATATGGTGTTAAACGACCGACCGCATAAAACATGAGACACAAAAAAGTCGCCACAGTCAAACCAATTTACCGGCAATCAAAACCGGATTCTGTTTATCACAGTGTCTTGGTCACCAAATTAATTAACTATTGCATGAACAACGGCCAAAAAACTATCGCGGAGAGAATAGTTTACAAGGCCTTTGATATTATTGGAGAACAAACCAAAACTGATCCGCTGGAATTTTTCAAGACCTCCCTTGAGAATATTAAGCCAGAGATGGAGGTTCGTAGTCGCCGAGTTGGCGGTGCCAACTACCAAGTACCTACGGCAGTCAGACCTGAGCGCAAACAAAGCCTATCGTTGCGCTGGCTAGTAGAATCAGCCACGAACCGACCTAACAAAACTTACCACACCTTCGCTGAAAAACTAGCTGCGGAAATACTCGAAGCTCACGAAAATCAAGGTAATGCCATCAAGAAAAAACTAGAAACACATAAGATGGCCGAAGCCAACAAGGCCTTTAGTCACTTCCGTTGGTGAAGCCATGGCCGTTAATAGTAACAAGTCCACCCCCCTTGAACGCGTACGTAACATTGGTGTCATTGCTCACATAGATGCCGGAAAAACCACTACCACTGAGCGAATTCTCTACTACACCGGCAAAAGTTACAAAATCGGAGACATCGATGATGGTGACACCCAAATGGATTGGATGGACCAAGAACGTGAACGTGGGATTACTATCGTCTCAGCGGCTACTACCACTTTTTGGACCCCCATCCTCGACACCTCCAGCATCAAGTCCGAGCATCGTTTCAATATTATTGATACACCGGGCCATGTAGACTTTACCGCTGAGGTTGAACGATCATTGCGTGTTTTGGACGGAGGAATCATTGTCTTAGATGCTGGCTCAGGTGTCCAATCCCAGACTGAAACCGTCTGGCGCCAGGCAGACAAATACAAAGTACCCCGTATCGCTTTTGTCAACAAAATGGACGTTCTTGGTGCCGATTTTATGGCCACCATAAATGATGTTCACGAAAAACTAGGAGCCAAGACAGCAGTCATGGCTCTTCCCATCGGAGTCGAAAATTCATTCAAAGGGGTGGCTCTCTTACTCGAGCGTAAAGCAATTATTTGGGAAGGAGACGAGACCGGAGCCAAATATCAAGTTACCGACATTCCCGACACCATGGCAGATGAAGTCCAAACCCATCGGCAAAAGCTGGTGGAAATCATTGCTGAGACCGATGACACCTTATTGGAAAAATTCCTTAATGGCGAAGATCTGGATCTGGTTGAAATCAAAGTCGCCCTGCGCCGCGCCACCATAACCAACCAACTTGTTCCCGTATATCCAGGTTCTTCTTTACGCAACAAAGGTGTCCAGCCTCTGCTCGATGCTGTAGTCGAATATTTACCCAGCCCTCTAGACCGTGGTTCGGTTTCTGGTACCAACCCTAAAACCAACAATATCGAAGAACGCAAACCCACTCCCACAGATCCCACTGCCATTCTTGCTTTCAAAATTCAAACCGATCCACATGTTGGTCGTCTAACTTATCTCAGGGTGTATTCCGGAAAACTTACCTCCGGTAGTTATATTTACAACTCATCCAAGTCCGAAAAAGAAAGGATTGGTCGGATTCTTTTGATGCATGCCAACCAACGGGAAGAAACCGCTGAAGCCTCAGCTGGTGAGATCGTTGCTGTGGTCGGGCTCAAAAATACCAAAACCGGTGATACATTGTGTGACGAGAACAAACCAATTATCCTCGAAAGCATTAACTTCCCCGAACCTGTTATCTCTCTTGCCATCGAACCCAAAACCAAAGCCGATTTAGAAAAACTTGGACTGGCCCTCGGAAAACTTTCCGACGAAGACCCCACCTTCAAAATAAAAAGCAATCCCGAAACCGGACAAACAGTCATCTCGGGGATGGGCGAACTCCACCTCGAAGTTTTGGTCGAAAGATTGCGTCGTGAATTCAAAGTTGATGCCAACACCGGTACGCCCCAAGTTGCCTATCGAGAAACAATCACCAAAGATGCTGAGGCCGAGGGCAAGTACATCCGCCAATCAGGTGGGCGTGGGCAATACGGACACTGTGTTCTGACCATCACTCCCAAGACCAGGGGAGAAGGTTTTACCTTTGTAAATAAAATTACTGGCGGTGCCATACCACGAGAATTTATCGCCCCCATCGAAAAGGGTATCAAGGAGGCGTTGGAAAACGGGGTCATCGCTGGCTTTCCGGTTGTGGATATCGAGGTTAGCGTGGTCGATGGCAGCTTCCACGAGGTTGACTCTTCTGAAATTGCCTTCAAAATAGCCGGCTCTTTAGCGGTTCAGGATGCAATCAAAAAAGCCTCCCCGGTCGTTCTCGAACCAATCATGAAGGTCGAAGTGACCACCCCGGAAACCTACATGGGTGACATCATTGGCGACTTATCAAGTCGTCGCGCCCAAATTTTGGGGACAGAACAACGCGGTAACGCTCGAGTTATTACCGCCCATGTCCCTTTAGCCGAGATGGGATCCTACTCGACGGTTATTCGCTCTCTTACTGCTGGTAGAGCTAGCTATTATATGGAACCCAGCCATTACCAGATTCTACCCGATTCTCTCGCCTCGAAACTGATCAAACCTGCTAGTTAAAATTATATAGATCTGGTACAATAAACGCCGCTTCGTTAGCAATTATTTAATATTATTTTAAGCAACAATGGCTACATTTCAAAGAACAAAGCCTCACGTTAACATTGGTACCATTGGTCACGTTGACCATGGCAAAACCACTCTAACAGCCGCTATTACCGCAACCCTAGCTAAAAAAGGTCTGGCTCAAGCCATGGCTTATGACCAAATTGATGCCTCCCCCGAAGAAAAAGCTCGTGGTGTTACCATCAACATTACCCACGTCCCCTACGAAACAGAAAAACGTCACTATGCCCACATCGACTGTCCAGGACACGCCGACTTTATCAAGAACATGATTACTGGTGCGGCCCAAATGGATGGTGCCATTCTAGTTATTGCGGCTACAGACGGTCCTATGCCCCAGACCAAAGAGCACTTACTCTTAGCCCGCCAAGTTAATGTTCCAAAAATCGTTGTCGCTCTAAACAAGGTTGACATGGTTGATGATCCAGAGCTCATCGAGCTAGTCGAGATGGAGATTCGTGAACTTCTCAAAAAGTTTGAATACGAAGAAAACACCCCAATCATTCGCGTTTCCGCACTCAAAGCTCTCGAGGGTGATGCTGCTGCTCAAGAGCAGATCATGAAACTAATGGATACTGTCGACTCATGGATTCCCGATCCGATTCGAGACCTCGACAAACCATTCCTTATGCCCATCGAGGATGTGTTTTCAATCAAAGGTCGAGGTACTGTTGTTACCGGCAGAATCGAGCGTGGCACCGTTAAGGTTGGTGAAGAAATTGAAATAATTGGTCTTCGTCCCACCAAAAAAAGCGTTGTCACTGGTGTCGAAATGTTCCGTCAATCACTCGACCAGGGAATGGCGGGAGACAACGCCGGCCTTCTATTGCGAGGAATTGAAAAAGAGGATGTCGAGCGTGGACAAGTTCTAGCCAAGCCTGGAACCATTACTCCTCACACCAAATTTGAGGCGGAAGTATACGTTCTTGGCAAGGATGAGGGTGGTAGACACACCCCCATGTTTAGTGGCTACAAACCCCAATTTTACGTTCGTACCACCGACGTAACTGGTTCAGTCACCCTCCCCGAAGGAGTAGAAATGATTATGCCTGGTGATAATGCCAAGTTTACCGTTGAACTAATTCAACCAGTAGCTATGGAAGAAGGTTTGCGCTTTGCTATTCGCGAAGGTGGGCAAACCATCGGCTCGGGAGTAATTACCAAGGTTCTTGCCTAGAATGGTACCATATGGCCGGAACCAACACTCCCAAAATTAGAATAAAGCTCCGGTCGTTTGATCATAGGGTAATTGACGAAACAGCCAACAAAATTATCCAAACTGCTTTAGTCTCCGGAGCTCAAGTCGTCGGTCCGGTTCCTCTGCCAACCAAGAAAAAATCAATAGTTGTCACGACTAGTCCTCATATAAACAAAGACGCTCGGGAACACTTTGAGATTCGTACCCATCGTCGACTTATCGACATTATTATGCCGACCAACAAAACTATTGACTCTCTACAGCACCTCGATCTACCCGCAGGTGTGGATATTCAAATAAAAATGTAGCCTATGGTTACCAAAGTCTGGTGCCACAAAGACGATGATCAAATACATATACGCCTACAAATCACACATGGAACAACGTTTCGTCGATGGACGTCGCGTTCCTGTCACTTGCTTTATTGTCCCCACCCATCGGGCCATAGTCCCCGTCGGTGAGTCAGCGGTCTTACTGGCCATCGGTACCAAAAAAAGAAAGGCCAGCAAACCCATTCAAGGATTGATCAACAAATTTAAACTTGATTTCACCCCCAGAATTTTTAAACAGTCACCAACAGTAACCAACCCAACCCCCGAACAACTTGCAGGAGTCGACATCTCTCTATTGCTAACCCCCAACACTTTGGTAAAAGTTACTGCTACTTCCAAGGGCAAAGGGTTTGGTGGTTGGATCAAACGCTGGGGTTTCGCTACACAGCCCCGAACCCACGGTCAGTCAGACCGACATCGTGGCCCAGGGTCTCTCGGGAGAAGAACCACCCCAGGGCGAGTGGTCTTAGGCAAAAAGATGGCAGGGCACCTCGGAAATACTACTGCCACAGTCAAAACGCTATCCATCCTAGATTTCGACAAAGAAAAAAACATACTCGTTCTTAAAGGAACCACACCAGGCGGTCGTAACAGTCTTACCAAGATAACTCTTCCTCAAAGTAAATGAAAAAATATTTTGTCCCGATAATCCCCAAAAGCTCAACAGAAAAAGAACAGGAGCTTGCCAAAGAAATTTGTGCTATCGAATTTTCTTCCAAGGCTTTCGCACAGGCCATCCGCTACTACCAAGACCACTCACACCAAAAGACAAAAAAAACCAAAAGACGCAGTGAAATAGTCGGCACCACTCGAAAAGTATATGCACAAAAGGGAACAGGAAACGCCCGGCACGGTTCGCGTAAAGCCCCCATATTTGTTGGTGGCGGCGTTGCCCACGGGCCAAGTGGCATCCGCCCCATGCCACTTAAACTTTCACGACACCAGCGTATTATTTCCCTTTGTATGGCTATGAAAAACAAGGCCGAAAAAAGTCGCTTTTTCATTCTCGACACATCCCATTTTTCCAGACCGAGCTCCAAGACTGCCCAAGCAATTCTAAAAGAGACCGGCCGGTCAGGGCGTTCAATCGACCTCCTGTTCTCGCCCCGCGACAAAAAGGACCTCCAACTTTCATTTCGCAATCTTTCCAAGACCAGCCTTGTTAACGTTATTAGAGCCAATACCTATCAAATCTTCCGAGCCGACACTGTTATTTTTACCCAAAGTGCTTTCGAAGAGCTCCAAAATAGATTGGTCAAAAGTATTAGTGCACAAAAATGAACTCAGTAATTAAACCTCGAATTACCGAAAAGAGCCTGGCCAATGCAAAAAAAGGAGTCTTCACATTCGTGGTCCGTCTCGCAGCCACCAAACATCAGATCAAAGAGTCCGTTGAGTCCTTGTTCAAGGTCAACGTTACCGATGTCAAAACCCAACGACTCCCAAAGCGTCAGGTCCGCCAGCGCCGAACTGGCCGGTATCGTAACTTACCAGCCTCAAAAAAAGCTCTAGTCAAGCTCAAAGACAAGCAAACAATTGAACTATTCAACATCAAAAAATAACATGTCCACATCGATCCCAAAAAATCTACTCAAAATCAACCCAAAATCCTCTGGCCGAAACTCTTCTGGTAAAATAACGGTACGCGGACAAGGTGGACGTCAAAAACGATTCCTTCGCCAAATTGATTGGAAAAGAAACGTAACCGATATCAAGGCCAGAGTGGCAAGTATCGAATACGATCCAAACCGCACTGCCGATATTGCACTTTTAGTTTACGAAAATGGTCTCAAGACATACATTCTCGCCCCACAAGGGGTCAAAGAAGGGGACTGGCTGATATCTTCTCCTGCTGCCGAAATTCGCCCTGGGAACTGTTGCCAACTGAAAAATATTCCCGTTGGCACACCAATTCATTGTGTAGAAATCAAGGCTGGTAAGGGCGCCCAACTCGCGCGTTCAGCAGGTAACTTCGCACTGGTTCAGTCAAAAGAGGAAGACAAAATTATTATCAAATTACCCTCCGGTGTTCTCCGCTTTATCAACCCTGACTGCCGGGCAACCATTGGTGCTCTAACCAACCCCGACCACAAAAACGAAAAAATTGGCAGTGCCGGCCGACATCGCCTTATGGGTGTTCGTCCTACCGTCCGAGGAGTAGCTCAAGATCCTCGTTCTCATCCACACGGAGGGGGTGAAGGTAGATCCGGAATAGGTATGAAAGCCCCCAAAACCCCATGGGGTAAAAAAGCTCTGGGCAAAAAAACTCGTAAACGCAAAAAGTACTCAAACAAATACATCATTAAAAGTAACAAAGTATCTAGGTAAAACATGCGCAGCACAAAAAAAGGCCCATATGTAGACGCCAAACTGCTTATAAAAATAGCAAGGCTCAAGAAAGCGGGCAAAAAAGAACCGATAAAGACTTGGGCTCGATCATCCCAAATTTCCCCGGAGTTTGTCGGTCTAACTTTTCTTGTTCACAATGGCAAGATTTTTAAAGAAGTATTTATTAGTGAAAACATGGTCGGCCACCGGCTGGGAGAATTTTCCCCCACCCGCACATTCCGTGGCCATGGAAAAGTTACCAAGCGCGTTATCAGCAAAACCTAACAGCATCTCATGCCAACCACACTCGCAAAATCTAGTTTTTCACCCCAATCTCCCCGCAAGATAAATTTAGTCGCCTCTTCGATTCGTGGAAAAAGTGTTGACAGGGCTCTGGTTCATCTGCAATTTTCACCCCGAAGAGCAGCTTCTTATCTAGCCAAAGTTCTCAGGCAAGCCATTGCAAATGCCAAATCTGACCCCAAACAAAATAATAGCAATCTAATTGTTAGCGAAGCATATGCCACCAAGGGGGCCAACAACAAGAAAATCCGATTCGCCGGCCGGGGACGTCGACGACTTTACGAGCGACCAACCTCACACATTGTTATCAAGTTGAAAGATCAATCAACCAAAAAATAATCTATGGGACACAAAATTCACCCCACAGGCTTTAGGACGGGAATCATCTTCGACACCAAATCCGTTTGGTACGCAGACAAAAGGGGGTATGCCGCTTACGTTCTCGAGGACGCCAAAATCAGAAAATTCATCAAGGATAAACTCTTCAACGCCGGTTTGACCAAAGTCGAAATCAAAAGATCCATCAACAGTCTAGAGCTTTACATTCATATTTCTCGCCCGGGCGTAGTTATCGGCCGTGGTGGTTCCGGTCTTGAGCAGCTAAAAAAAAGCCTGGAAGAATTGATCCACAACAAAGATACCAAACAACAAACGAAAATTAATATTCACCCGATCGAAGTCAAAGCTCCGGATCTCTCAGCCGTTCTTGTCGCAGACCGCATTATTGGCCAGATAATACACCGTTACCCACACCGCCGAGCGGTCAACCAGGCTATTGAAAAAGTTATGACGGCCGGGGCAAAAGGAATAAAAATACAACTATCTGGTAGAATAGGCGGAGCCGAAATCGCCCGACGCGAGGTCTACAAAGAAGGTCAGGTTCCCAGCCAGACTCTCCGAGCCAATATTGATTATTACAATTGTCCAGCCATGACCAGCTTCGGAAACGTGGGCGTCAAGGTCTGGATATATACCGGAGAAATTGTCGAATAGTTAAATATAAAATAACATGTTACAGCCAGCACGTCGTAAACATCGTAAAGAGTTCCGTGGGACAATGGGTGGCGTTGCCAACCGGGGAAACAAGTTATCTTTTGGCGAATTCGGGCTCAAATCAACCGCTTGCGGCTGGGTTAGTGCCGCCCAAATTGAATCTGCCCGCCGCACCATTGCTCATCACACCAAAAGAGTTGGGAAGATTTTTTCTCGTGTTTTTCCCCACAAACCAATTGGGAAAAAAGCTGCCGGGGCCCGTATGGGCTCGGGAAAAGCAGACGTGTCCTCTTATGTCGCGGTAGTTAAACCAGGACAAATGCTATTCGAGCTTACAGGAATCAAAAAGAGTATTGCTCAAGAAGCAACTCGGTTAGCTAGCCATAAATTATCTGTTTCTACTAGATTTGTATCCAAAGAATAATGAGTACCACCAAGTCCGTTATCGACCTAAAAAATGAACTCGCCCTTATCCGCATGGATATTCGTTCTGGTAAACAAAAGGACTCTAATGCCCACAAAAAGACCAAGAAAAAAATTGCCCAACTATTAACTGAAAATACTGATAAAAAATGATTAGACGTTTAGCCGGTACAGTTATTAGCGACAAGATGACCAAGACAGTCACGGTCGAAGTTGTTCATTTCAGGCTTCACCCAAAATATAAAAAAAGAGTCAAAACCAATAAAAAATTCCTGGTTCACAACGACTTGGGAGCCAAAGTAGGCGACAGGGTTTCCATCGAGCCGACCAAGCCAATCAGTAAGAATAAATTTTATAAAGTTGCCAAAGTTATAAACAACTAAGTTATCATGATTCAACTACGATCCATGCTCAAACTTGCGGACAACTCAGGAGCCCGATCGCTACGAGTCATTCATGTCCACAAGGGATCAAGTCAGACCTTTGGTTATTGTGGCGATGTCGTGACGGCTGCAGTAGAAGGTGCAGAACCCAATGGCATGGTCAAAAATAAACAAGTTGTCAAGGCTGTTATAGTCAGGACTCGCAAAGAGACTCTTCGCTCAGACGGTTGCTATGTCCGTTTTGACGACAATGCTGCTGTCATTATCGATGGAATTGCCACCAAGAATCCATTAGGTACTAGAATATTTGGTCCGGTAGCCCGCGAGGTCAAAGACGCAGGATTTGCCCGTATTGCCTCATTAGCGCCTGAAGTTTTATAAAAACATGTTCAAATACAAAGTCAACGACACCGTTACTATCATTATCGGCAAGGACAAAAACCAAACCGGTAAAGTGATCGCTACCTTTCCCAAGAGGCACAGTCTCATTGTCGAAGGGAAAAATACCTACAAAAAGCATCAAAAGGCTAGATCGGGTGGCTCTGGTCAAATTGCGACACTCAGTCGGCCTTTGAATGTTGCCAAAATTGCCCTTGTCTGCCCAAATTGCAAAAAGACCACCCGGGTTGGTTTTGAGGGTGTGGGCAAAGCTAAAGTGAGAATATGCAAAAAATGTTCAGGAGTTATTAGCTTACCCAAAGAAAAGAAATAGACATGAAAAACGCACTAGCACTACGGTTCCAACAGGAAATTAGGCCAAAGATCAAAGAAGAGTTAGGACTCCCTAATATCTTTTCCGTCCCCAAACTTAGCAAAATTTCCATTAGCGTCTCTTCCGGGGAATACAAAAGCGAAAAAGAATTACTCGAAAAAACCAAAGGTTGGCTGTCTCAAATCAGCGGCCAAAAACCCAAAGTTGCCAAAGCTCGTATCTCCGTTGCTAGTTTCAACGTTCGCGAGGGGGAAATTGTTGGTTTATCAGTCACCCTTCGAGGAGACCGAATGTATGATTTTTTCCAGAAAATAGTAACGATTGTCCTACCCAAGGTCAAAGACTTTCAGGGAGTTAAAAATACCGCCTTTGATAAACAAGGGAATTATAATCTTGGTCTTACCGAACAAATTATCTTCCCGGAGGTGGATTATGATAAAATCGGCAAGATTACTGGCCTCAATATTAGTATTTCAACCACAGCCAAAGATCCTCTGCAGGCAAGGGCTTTACTGACAGCTCTGGGCATGCCTTTTGCAAAGTAAACATTTATGGCAAAAACAAGTAAATTAGTCAAACACAATCGTTTAAAGGGTCACTCGACGCGTGATCACCACCGCTGCCAGATGTGTGGACGTCCCCGAGGTTATATGCGTCTCTTCGGCATCTGTCGTCTGTGTTTTCGTCGACTGGCTCACCAGGGGGAACTTCCAGGAGTTAAAAAATGCTCAAAATAACACCATGACCGATTCTATCGCCAACCTTTTGACTATCATCCGCAATGCCTATCTAGCTCGCAGAGACAGCGTAACATTACCGCATTCTATAATTAATGCCCGTATCGCCGACCTTTTGGTAACATCCGGCTTCCTCGAATCCTCGACCAGTGGCTCTGGCGACGCCCCTCACCGTGAACTTCACCTCACTCTTAGATATTTTGATGGTCAACCGGCTGTCTCGGGCATAAAGCGCCTTAGTCGCCCGTCGGTTCGTAGCTACGTATCTTGGAACAACATTCCCCGCACCCCATCCGATGTGGGTGTGGTTATTCTTAGCACATCCAAAGGATTGATGACACAAAGAGAAGCAATAAAAATGCGCCTCGGTGGTGAGCTTATTTGTACAGTCTGGTAACATGAGCCGAATCGGAGTAAAACCTATCAGAATTCCACCCGAAGTAAAACTAGAACCCGCCTCGGATAGAGTTACTGTTACTGGCCCCAAAGGTAGTCTTTTTGTTGATTTACCCAAAAGCATCAAGCTCACCCAGGAGTCAGACTTAATAAAGATTTCGCGCAATTCCGACAATCTTCAAGTCAAGGCACTTCATGGACTGATTCGAAGCCTGGTGCAAAACGCAATTATTGGTGTGAGTAAAGGTTACGAAAAGCAGTTGGAATTGGTCGGCACAGGTTATCGGGTGAAACTCGAGGGTGGTAACCTAGTCTTCTCTCTGGGCTTTTCCCACCCCATTGAGTTCAAACTGATCAAGGGAATCGAATTCTCAGTTGAAAAAAACAATATAGTTTTTATCAAGGGTATAGACAAACATCTCGTCGGCCAGGTTGCCGCGAATATTCGATCACTCAGGCCACCAGAAAGTTACAAAGGCAAGGGTATCCGCTATTCTGGTGAAAGCGTCAGGATCAAAGCGGGTAAAGCCACCAAAGGAGCCGAAAAATAAACTAAACATATGAATACACGTAAAGTACAAAGAATCAGAACCAAATTAAGGGCTCTTAATCCCCATAAATATCGTCTGTCACTCTACCGTTCGAACTTGCACCTATTCGCTCAAATTATTGACGATACGCGTTCCCTGACCCTCGTTAGCGCTGATACAAAAAGTCTCAAAGAGAAGTTCAAGAGTAAAATTGATAGTGCCAAAAAGATAGGAGAAATTATTGCTGCCAAGGCAAAACAGACTAAAATTTCTGTTGTGTATTTTGACCGGAGCGGATTTCGCTTTCACGGTCGAGTCAAAGCCTTTTGCGAATCAGCTCGCGAAGGTGGCCTCAAGTTTTAATATATAATCACACTCCATGCAATCAACCAATAGAAACCGAGCACCAGAGTCAAATAACGACCAGGTCATCCAAATCCGTCGAGTCAACAAAAAAACCAAAGGCGGTAACCGTCCTACCTTTACTGCCTTAGTGGTAACTGGGGATAAGTTGGGGAAGGTTGGTGTTGGTCTAGGCAAGGCTCCTACCGTCGTCGCCGCCATAAAAAAAGCTAGTCGCTTGGCCAGGCGAGACATGGTTCAAATTCCCCTCAAGGACGGTACCATTCCCTTTCCAATCAATCAAAAATTCAAAGGCGCCCGACTCATGCTTCGCCCTGCCCCCCAGGGGACCGGAGTTATTGCCGGTGGGGCTGTCCGCTCCGTCGTGGAAATGGCCGGAGTCAAGAACATTGTAACCAAATGTTTGGGAGGTTCAAACAAAATGAGTAACGTTTTCGCCACCTTCAAAGCCATGCGGGCAATTGAAGTAATGGGTCACAAGCGTGATCAGTTGCACAAAAAATATGAATCTAAGTAATCTACCTTCAATCATTACCAAAGGTAAAAAACGTGTCGGTCGCGGGGTTGGCAGTGGCAAGGGTATGCACACCACCGGAAGAGGAAACAAAGGCCAAAAAGTCCGCAACAAAGTACCCATCTGGTTTGAAGGCGGTCAGCTTCCGCTCATTCGCCGCACCCCCTTTATCAAAGGCAAAAATAGGTTCAAGCCTCTCAAGGCAAAGCCGATTCTTATTTCGCTTGCCGATTTGACCAAATTTCGCGAGGGTAGTCTTGTTGACGCGAATTCGATTACCAAGATGCTGCGCCTCTCACCTAGTGCTGTAACAAGCCGAGGCCTCAAAATCGTCGTCCGTGGTAAAGTGGATAGAGCCCTCAAGGTAAAAATTCCCGTTAGTCAAACTGCTAAGGTACTAATTGAAGCCGCCGGGGGCAAATGCAATTGATCGGGTCTGCCCTCGCCACCATCCGTAACATTCTCAAAGTCGAATCACTACGCCGCCGATTATTTGTAACTATGTTTGTTTTCGCTATTTTTCGCCTTTGCGCACACATACCCGCTCCAGGAATTGACCACTCTGCCTTGCAAAACCTATTCAACTCCTCACAATTTCTTTCTCTCCTAGATGTCTTTTCGGGAGGCACTTTGGCTAACTTTTCTATTATGGCCCTGGCCCTTGGGCCATACATCAACGCCTCGATAATCATCCAAATGCTTACGATGGTTATTCCCAGCCTTGAGGCGCTATCCAAAGAAGGAGAATTCGGTCGCCAAAAGATAACCCAATACACTCGACTTCTCACCATCCCACTGGGAATAGCTCAATCAATCGGTCTAATCATGCTTCTCAAGAACCAACATCTAATCTCTCTTTCCGATCCCACCCGTCTTCTGACTGTCATCGTCACCCTGCTTGCCGGAACTGTCTTCCTAATGTGGCTTTCCGAAATTATCACTGACTATGGCTTAGGCAATGGTTCAAGTCTAATTATCTTTGCCGGCATAGTCTCTCGTCTTCCAGTGTCGCTAGCCCAAACCGCTTCTGTTGTCGAGTCTACCAACTTTTCTAGCTTTTTAGTTTTTGTAGTTCTTGCTATTCTTCTTATATTTCTTGTGGTCAAGATTACCGAAGCCACCCGTCAAGTACCGATTACATATGCTCGCCGCACCGCCAACAATTCGCCCACCAATGCCACCTACCTACCTTTGCGTCTCAATCAGTCCGGGGTAATTCCGATTATTTTCGCGGTTTCTCTAATGTTGGTTCCTGGATTTCTATCAAATGCCCTCAAGGTATCTTCCCAGCCGTTTCTTGCCAACCTCGGTAGGCTAATGGGTCAATACTTATCCCCCAACTCTTTCCCTTACAATTTTCTATACTTCCTGCTCATCGTCGCTTTTACCTTTTTTTATACCGCTATTGTATTTAACAGTGAGAAAATCTCTGATGAACTAAAAAAACACGGCGGCTTTATTCCCGGAATCCGCCCAGGTAAACAAACTGCCAATTATCTGTCCTTTGTTATCAACCGGATCACTTTAGCCGGAGCTGTTTTTCTTGGTCTGGTTGCTGTTGCCCCGTCGCTTGTCTCCCGTCTGACAAACGTAACCACCCTATCCATTGGTGGTACCGGTATCCTCATTGTTATCTCAGTTGTACTTGAAGTGCTCAAGTCGCTACAATCTCAGTTAGTTATGCACAATTACAACAAATTTCTCGACTGATTCTGTATGAATCTAATTATTATCGGACCACAGGGGTCCGGGAAGGGCACTCAGGCCAAACTTATCTCTGCCCGCTACAACCTTCGGCACATTTCTACGGGTGCAGCCCTACGCCGTAAAGCCCAGGAAAACTCGCCCCAAGGTCGGCTTATTACCTCTATTTTTAACAAAGGGAAGTTGGTGCCTTTTAGCCTAGTCCTGTCTCTTATTGAACTAGATTTATTAAGCCAGGATGGGTTTATCCTCGATGGTACCCCCAGAAATCTAGAACAAGCCAAAGACCTTGAATATATATTTCACGAAAACAAAATCTCTTTGACCAAAGTTCTTAATCTTATTCTCTCACGAGAAGAAAGCGTCAGACGTCTACTACACCGTGCCCAGACTGAAGGCCGAAGTGACGACAATCTAGACTCAATAAATATTCGCCTAACAACCTTTGAGCGCGATACCAAACCAGTAATTGATTATTACCGCGCACAAAACCTAGTAATAGATATAGATGGCTCTCCCGACGTTGAAACCATTCACAAAAATATTTGCTCTAACCTCGACCATCTGGGTTCATGAAATCAGCCAAATTTCCCATCATGCAAAAAGGAGGTCAAATCCTCCACCAAATCAGAGATGAGCTTTGTCAGACCGCCAAAGTAGGGGTCACCCTCTCCCAAATTGACGCGTTAGCTGAACAACTGATCGCGAAACACGGTTGTCTAGCCTCGTTCAAGACAGTTCCTCATTACCATCATGCTACCTGTATCAATCTCAACGCGGGTATCGTTCACGGCCTTCCTGATCAAAAAGCACTCAAGCCTTCAGACATTGTCTCTATCGACCTAGGATTGATGTATCAGAATTATCATCTTGATACATCCATATCGTTTCAGCTACCTCCGAACACGCCCAAGGTGGAGCATTTCCTAAAAGCCGGCCAAATTGCTCTGGACAATGCGATCCGTGCTACCAAGCCGGGTGGCACAGTTTATGACATTAGTCTAGCCATATTCAACACCATTTCATTCCATCAGTACCAAGTTGTCTATGACCTTACTGGCCACGGTATTGGTCACTCTCTTCACGAGCCGCCGAACATCCCCTGTTACCCCGATAAAAAATCCCAGAAAGACATCATTTATCCAGGTCAGGCGCTCGCTATTGAGGTCATGTATACCATGGGGGGGTCACAGCTAAAACTATCGAACGATGGATGGACCATCGAAACCGCAGACGGTTCACTGAGCGCCCTTTTCGAAGAGACTGTCTTTGTTACAGACTCAGGGGTTACAATTCTCACATAGATGAAAGATCAGCAAAAAAATCTCATTCTTATTATCCTCATCACTGCCCTTTGCCTAGTAATTGATGTTCCCAAAGACTATATTTTCTCAACCAACATATTTAACAAAAATATCAAGGTCGATCTCTCCCGGCCATCATTGGATCTAAAAATTGGCAACTTTTCGCTCAGACGCGACTTCGATATAAAAAGGGGACTGGACCTATTGGGGGGGATGCAGGTTACCCTAACCGCTGATATGTCGAAAATTAACAACTCAGACCGCGAGGCCGCCCTAGAGTCTGTCCGCTCAGTGATCTCCCGTCGGGTCGATTTGTATGGAGTTGCCGAATCTTCTATCAAAACGCTTAATAGTGGCGGAAACTACCGACTTATCGTTGAGTTGCCTGGTGTAGAAGACCCCACCCAAGCTATAAGTCTTATAGGTCAAACAGCAAAATTGCAGTTTGCTCTACCTCAATACAAGCCAGGCAAAACCGCATCTGATGCGGCTACATTTGTTGGTTTTAGTCTGACTGACCTAACTGGATCGGATTTAAAAAAGGCCTCAGTTAGCTTCGAAACAGAAGACAGGTCACCAGCTGTCGCAATTTCATTTCAGGATTCGGGTAAAGACAAGTTCGCAAAACTTACCAAAGAAAATATCAACAAACCAATTGCCATTCTTCTTGATGGTTACCCCATTACGATGCCCGTTGTCCAAACCGAAATAGCCGATGGCAATGCCCAAATTACTGGCAAGTTTACCACCAAAGAGGCCAAATCTTTGGCGGTTCAACTCGATGCGGGTGCTCTTCCGGTACCCATCAACATAGAGGGGCAAAAAAACATACCTCCAAGTTTGGGGGTCGAATCAGTGCAAAAAAGCCTTGTTGCTGGTGGCGTAGGCCTTGCCAGCGTAATAATTTTTATGTCCGTCCTTTACGGGCGCCTTGGAGTTATTGCCAGCGCTGGGTTAGTCATCTACGGACTTATTACCCTAGCTCTCTACAAGCTTATTCCCGTTACCCTCAGTTTGCCTGGTATCGCTGGATTTATCCTCTCTGTGGGTATGGCCGTAGACAGCAACATTCTTATCTTTGAACGCTACAAAGAGGAAATTCGATCCGATAGAAACTGGCAAGTGGCCTTAGAGCTTGCCTTCGGTCGCGCCTGGGATTCAATTCGTGATGCCAACACCACAACTATTTTGACCGGAATTATTCTTTTTAACCCACTCAACTGGGAGTTTCTAAATGTCTCAGGTTTGGTTCGGGGTTTTGCCTTCACACTGATTCTAGGTATTATTGTTTCGTTATTTACTGGTATTTTTGTTACCCGCAATTTACTACGCGTCTTTTACAAAGGCCAGCCCAAGACAACCAAATAAAATGTCCAAACAAATACAACCCCAAACCTTCAACTGGATGCGACTAAGACCAATTTATGCACTTATTTCACTAATAGTCATCCTTCCAGGCGTCTATTCGCTGATACGTTTTGGTTTAAAATTGTCGATCGAGTTTACTGGGGGATCCACCCTGGTAGTCGAAGGCGTCACCCTACTTCCCGAAAAGACCAAAGAACTTCTCAAAGATTATCCCGTCACCGATTTGACTCAAAAAGGTAACCTTGTCAAGTTGGAACTCAAGACCATAACACAACAACAGGCCAACGACATAAAAACCGCACTCTCTCAAACTGATTCAGCTGCCAAACTCTCAAGTTTCGAAACAGTCGGTCCAGTCCTTGGTCGGGAAACGATTCGCAAGACCGCCATGGGACTGTTACTTGCTTCGCTAGTGATTCTCGGTTATGTGGCATACGTGTTCAAAGAGCTTAAATATGGCCTCAGTGCCGTTCTAGCCATGCTTCACGATAGTATTGTACTTATCGGTTCCTTTTCCCTTTTGGGGCACTTTTTTGGACTTACCACCGATTTGCTCTTCGTTACCGCGGTACTTACCACCCTTTCATTTTCAGTTCACGATACCATTGTCGTCTACGATCGTATCCGTGAACTGTCTCACAAACAAAAAGTCCCCGACTTCCTCGAGCTAACCAATCTTGCTGTCAGCCAGACTCTAACCAGGTCAATCAACAACTCACTCACGATTATCTTTATGTTAATTGCCTTAGTTGTTCTCGGCGGAGACAGTATTCGAGGTTTTGCTATTGCCCTACTCATAGGCACCATCTCCGGCACCTACTCATCACCTTTCGTTGCCGTTCCTCTTATTACCGTTTGGAACAAAGTCTTTAAATCACTTCGCTGAGTCGATCTCCTTGATGCGCTCGAGCAACAACTCACGTTGATTTTTTCTTGTATCTTCCAACACCTCGTCAAATAACTTTTTTAGGATCTCACCAACACTAGGCCCGGGTTTGATTCCCAACACCCTCATCACATCTTCACCATTCACAGCCATATCCCGAATTTGCAAAGGCTCAAAAAGCTGCTCCCCGATTCTTCGCTGTAATTCCATCAATCTCCAGTTTGTCGTCTTGCTACCCCCTCCTTTACGATCACCTATTCGTAGGAGCAGAACATCGTTAATATTTTCCTTTCCAACCCGGCGTATAAATCGCCTGATGGCGGCGTCTGTCATCTCCTTTTGATAATTAAACATATGGCACCGCACCAATGTAACCACCCGCTTTTTATCGTTATTAGTTAGACGTAAATCATCAGCAATCTTTTCAGCCATCTTTGCTCCGATTACCTCGTGGCCGTAGAATGTTGATGACTGTCTAGTCGTTTGAATTGCTCCACAAACTCGACAAACCAAGTTGTTGTCGGTCTTTAAATCAGAAGTTTTCAACATCGCATGACACGACCTGCACTTCCACCGTTTACTACGTGGCTTCCCGATATCGTGTATCAAGGTCGCCAACCTCACGATGGGATCGCTTGCCGGGCAATTTCTCAATGACTCAATCATATGATCTAGTACATCCAGTGTATGGTGCCCGGTCTGTTCGACCCCCTTTCCCTCCAACAGCTCGGGAATTATGTGTTCCATCAACCCGGTATTGATTAACAATCTAATCCCATCCGCTGGGTAATCGGACTTTATTATTTTAAACAGTTCATCGCGTACTCTTTCCCTGCTTATTTTCCCCATCACTGGGGCCTGGCTAACTATCCCCTCTAGGGTTTCTTTTTCGATCTGAAACGACAGCGTGGTGGCAAATCGCACCGCTCGCATCATTCTTAGGGCATCCTCTCCGAATCTTTCTTTTGGGTTACCAACGGTACGAATAATTCCCCTTTCGAAATCATCGAGTCCACCCTGGGTGTCAATTAATTTGTATTTTCCATCCCGTCTACCCATCACCATTGTGTTCATGGTAAAGTCTCGTCTTTTTATATCTTCTTCAAGTGACTTACCCCAAATAACCTTGTCTGGGCGACGAAAATCAGAGTATCCCTTCTCACTACGAAAAGTTGTTATCTCATAAATGTCATCATTATGTTTCAAGCCCACCATCCCGAAATCATTTTCGTAATAAGTATCAAATTCTTTTAGAACTTCTTGTGTTTGTTGTGGGGTGGCATTGGTCGTCAAATCAGGATTTATCGGCCTTTGCCCTGACAACACCCGGCGGACCCCCCCGCCCACCAGATATATTTCATAACCTCTCTCCTCAAAACGACCCATCAAGCCCAAAGTTACTTCTCCAATCAAGTCGATTTCGTCAGTTAGTAAGTCTCTCTGCATCACCCATATCTTAGCATTCTGGTCTCGTCTAAAATATCTACTATGAATTGGCAGGTAGTTACCCAACAAACCCACCCCCAAACTGCTACAGAAATTGTTGATACCATTATGAGTGGCCGAAATTTGGCAGGACTAAAGCCACAAAAAACTGACCTTGCCTCACTTTGTCACTTTTTACAAATAGACAAAAAAGCCCTAGACCAAGCACTTGAGCTAATCAACGATTGTCTCAAGTCAAATCGCCCAGTCATCGTATTTGGTGATTATGACGTTGATGGCATTTGCGCTACATCAATTTTGTGGCAAACATTACACAACATTGGTCTAAACTCACTCCCTTTTATTCCCGATCGGCAACATCATGGTTACGGTCTCAGTTCCGCCGCCCTCGATCTAGCTTTATCTATGTTCCCTAATCAGAAACCTCTGATCATCACAGTCGATTGCGGGGCAACCTCTTTCAATGTAGTTTCCCAATACCAGCGGCTCGGCGTTGACTTTGTTATTACCGACCACCACCAACTTCCCGACATCCCCCCTCCCGCACCCCTAATTCATTCCACCCTTACCTGTGGAGCCACTCTTGCATTTATCCTGGCACAAAGCCTTTCGCCTGACTGTCTCGGAATGGATCTCGTTGCTCTAGCTACAATTTGTGACCAAATTCCACTCCTAGAAATGAATCGCTCACTGGTGATCTCTGGTCTTGACCAAATACGCCAATCCCCCCGCTTGGGACTCAAGCTTCTATTTAACCAATCCGGGTTGACCGACATTCATAAACTGGACGCTTCGTACCTTGGATTCACCTGCGGACCTCAAATCAACTCGGTCGGTCGTCTGGGTAATGCCCTTGATGCCGTCCGCCTTTTGTGTACCAGTTCCATTCCCAAGGCTAGATCAATATGTCGTTTATTATTAGACCTCAATCAAAAACGACGCGATCTGACCCAGCTTGGAGTGTCACTCGCAGAAAAAAAGTTCTCTGCCCTAAGCGATTTACCCCCAGTTCTCTTCTTTGCAGACAGTGACCTCCACGAGGGTGTTATTGGTCTTGTTGCCGCTAGGCTCATGGAGAAGTACCAACGTCCTGCTATTGTAGTTTCTAAACAAAGTAACTTTTCAAAAGGTTCTGCTCGTGTCCCAACTGGGTTAAATATCACTCAAATTCTCAAAAACTTCCCTCAAATTAAAGAGATAGGTGGCCACGCCTCTGCTGCTGGGTTTACCATCGATACAAAAACACTACGTTCATTTGCTTCTGCTTTGATGACATCATCCAGTTTTTCTGATTTTGAATCAAGTGTAGTCTCGGAATCCGTTGACCTACTTTTACACCCAGAACAAGATCTCAAAGTTATTCATGATGCTCTTTATCGGCTCGCCCCATTTGGTCAAGGTTTCCCCGAGCCAAAACTCGCCTACCAAAACATTCGAGTTATCTCTTCGCGCCTGGTTGGTCGGTCTAGGGACCACCTCCAACTTACATTAGCATTAAACAATTTGACTATCGACGCAATTCAGTTCTCATCTCCACACCAACCCACTTCGCTTTCTGGCCTTGTCTCTCTCTCTTTTTATCTTCGCGAAAACACTTTCAACTCAAAGACTAAATTACAACTGCAAATATCTACCATATGGCCACACTGACTTACGCCGATCTAGTAAAACTAATTAAATCTCAAAACAGAAACTTCGATCTCGATCGCCTCAACGACGTTTATCGCTTTGCCCAAAACGCCCACGACGGTACGTTTCGTGACTCCGGTGACCCTTACATTTCCCACCCACTGGCAGTAGCCTCTCATTTGATTTCCTGGCATCAAGGCCAAGCCGCGATCGAAGCGGCTCTACTTCACGACGTGGTCGAGGACACCTCATTCACTTTGGACAACATCAAATCCAAATTCGGATCTGAAGTGGCTTTTCTTGTCGATGGGGTTACCAAAGTTGGCAAAGTTCGACTTAAAATCTCCGGTCAAGCCTACTATGTCGAAAATCTACGAAAAATGTTTGTGGCCATGGCCAAGGATATTAGAGTGATTCTTATTCGTCTCGCTGATCGCCTGCATAATATGCAAACTCTCGATGCATTAGCACTCGATAAACAAAAAAGAATAGCCCTCGAGACACTAGAAATCTACGCCCCTCTAGCTGGACGGCTGGGTATGGGCAAAGTAAAAGGTGAGCTCGAAGACCTGGCTTTCCCTTATGTGTATCCCAAAGAGCATGCCTGGGTAAGTAGTTTGGCCTCAACTCACTTACGTGCCGCGCGCGCCACCGCTACTAGAATTATTCACAAACTCAAAAAGGAACTTACCCGTGCCCATATCCCGGCGAAGGTTACCGGTAGAAGAAAGCATTTATATAGTCTCTACTGCAAATTAAATCGGGACAATATCGATCAAGACATAAGCAAGGTCCACGACCTGATCGCTTGTCGAGTTATCACCAAAAACACTATCGATTGCTACGCTGCGCTTGGAGTAGTCCACCAAATTTACAAACCCGCCCCGCATTTAGGCGTTAGCGATTTTATCGCCTCCCCCAAACCCAATGGTTATCAGTCAATACACACCAAGGTTTTTTATCGCACTGGTCGAATTTTCGAAATCCAAATTCGTTCCGAAGAAATGCACCGACATGCTGAATACGGAGCAGCGACCCACTCCTTGTATTCAGAAGCCAAATCCTCGGGTGTTTCTTCAGAAAAACTTGAAAAGGGTCTCGCTTTTCCTATATCAAATAAACTTAGTTGGATACAAGAGCTCGCTCGTTGGCAAGAGCAAATCGCCAACAACAAAGAACTAGTTACAAACTTAAAGTTAGACGTTCTTTCAAATAGGATTTATGTCTTTTCTCCAAAGGGAGACGTATTCGATTTGCCCTCTGCCTCTACCCCTGTCGATTTCGCTTTCGCTATTCATTCTGACCTCGGGTTGCACATCCAGTCGGCCAAAGTAAATGGTCGAATTGCCTCACTCGAACACCACTTAGAAAACGGAGACTTGGTAGAAATTTTATGTTCAAAATCTAAAAGGCTTCCCTCTAGGGACTGGTTGTCATTCGTCAAAACCGCCAAGGCCAGGATGTGGATCAAAAAATATCTAGACCGCAAACCCAATGCAGGTCTACAATATGCGATATGAACCGAACGTTAATCAGTAAAACAGTTAATAAAGTAGGTGAAGAAGTTATTTTAAAAGGTTGGGTGAATTCTATTCGTGACCATGGCAAGATTACTTTTGTTGATCTTCGCGATCGATCGGGTATTGTTCAGGTCGTGGTTATCAACAAACCAACATTTATTCTTCACCCCGAAAGCGTGGTCGAAATCCTTGGCCAGGTCAAAGCTCGCCCTGAAAAACTTATTAACCCCAACCTTCTCACAGGTACAGTTGAAATCGAAGCCAAAGAGATCAAGCTCTTGGCTTCTGCCGCGGAATTGCCTTTCGATCTAGACTCAACTCCTCAATTACAGCTACCCACACTGCTTGACAATCGCACTCTTACCCTCCGGCACCCTCAAACTCGCAATATATTTCTCATTCAGGAATCAATATTAAATAATTTCCTAATATCTGCAAAAGAGCTGGGCTGCGTTCAGATAGTCGTTCCCACCATTTCTGCGTCATCAACCGAAGGGGGAGCAGAAGTATTCAAGATCGATTACTATGGCCGCCCAGCTTTTCTTACGCAAAGCCCCCAGTTATACAAACAAATGTTGGTACCTGTCTTTGAGCGTGTGTCTGTTGTTGCCAAAATCTACCGTGCAGAACCATCAGTCACCACCCGACACCTGTCCGAATCAACCCAACTCGACTGCGAGCTAGGGTTTGTCGATTTCAACGAACTGCTTGACGCTGTAGAATTTGTCGGGCGTAATATTCTCGAACTTACCCGAAAGTCTCACCTTGATATTTTTAATTCACTTGGTCAGACCGATTTGTTACTAGAAAAATCTATTCCTCGCCTGACCATGCGACAAGCTCAAGAAATTATCAAAACACGCACTGGCGTGGATCATACCCAGGAGCCGGACTTAATGCCCGAGGACGAACGTGAAATTTGTCGTTATGCCCGAGAGGAACATGGCTGTGACATAGTTACAATTACCCATTATCCCACCCAAAAAAGAGCCTTCTACAGCCTTCCGGACCCCACCAATCCAGAATTCTGTCTTAGTTTCGACCTCCTCTTCCGTGGTGTAGAAATCACTAGCGGAGCGATGCGTATTTCAAACTATGACCAGTTGGTAACTGCTATTAAAAACAAAGGTATGAATCCAGAAAACTTTTCTATGTACCTTTCTGCTTTTAAGTATGGAATGCCTCCCGAGGGAGGTTTCTCCTTTGGCCTCGAGAGACTAACCATGCTTCTTCTGGGTTTAGACAACGTTCGCCAGGCGTCACTATTTCCCCGAGACATGGAGAGGGTAGATTTTCGTTTAAACTAATAAAACAATGCCTGCCCGACCACTTTTGGTAACTTCTAAAATAGCCGCTGGATCATTATTATTACTTCTTACCTCGCTTCTTAATCTCTCTTATCACCTCGAAAAGCCCCAGGTTTTGTCTGCAGCCTCGGCCCGCATCAGTATTCCCCAGCTTATCGAACCCTTTACCGCCACCATCTCGGCTCAAAGCTATCTCGTATATGACCTCGACTCTGCTTCAGTACTCCTCTCACTAAAGCCACACAATCAACTTTTTCCGGCTTCGTTGACCAAAATGATGACGGCACTGGTTGCTTTTGACACTTATCCCGAAGACACCCTATTTACTTATCGTAGTGACTTGACTTTGGGTAGTGTCTCAAAAAGTGGACCGGGTGACCAATTTACCCTCGAAGATCTGCTTCGGCTTAGTCTCATTTCATCAGCCAACGATGCGGCCTTGCTCTTGGCCGAAAGTCACCCACAAGGTTATTCCGCCTTTATTGAAAAAATGAACTCTCGTGCCCAAAGTCTGGGACTGCAAAATACCCATTTTAATAATGTCACCGGGCTAGAAGACCCCAACCATTATTCTAGCGCCTATGATTTAGCTATCATCGCTCGGGACCTTGTCGCCCGTCCCGTACTCGCTTCAATTGTCTCCACCACCGAAACCCAGATTGACTCCGCTAACAACCAGCACTCGTACGTTATCAACAACACAAACTTACTTTTGGGACAAGACGGAGTTGAGGGTGTCAAAACGGGGACCACCGAAAACTCAGGTCAGAATCTAGTCACTCTAGTAAATGTCTCTTCTCATCGAGTAATTATTGTTGTTCTCAAGTCACTCGACCGTTTCTACGACACACAACAACTAATCAGCTACCTGAACCAATCTATAGCCAGACAATCAATTTAATCTATTGTGCAACCAGAACTTCGTCTTTAACCGCACTCACATAGGCTACGAAATCTTGGTCCCCCAAAAAAACATAGATGGGCAAAGCGTAGCTGTGATTGGCGTCATCATCGTAGTATCCGAGTTGTACCCTCCTCACCTTTAGTATTCCCTTTTTAGGGCTTTTCTCTGTCACATACCCTCCACCATTTTTCAGCTCATCATATGCTTCCTGTCCAGTTTTTATCGGATATGTCCCACTCTTTGTATAGTCGACCTTCGAATAACCGTACTCCAGTGAAATAACTTTTTCTTCATATTCTCTCGAGCCCGTAAGCACCCCGCGGACCAGACCCTTGTCTGGATTTGGGCGGTAAAATTTATACGCTTCCAGTATTTTGCTTTTTGTCTTGTCCTCTGGGTCATAAACCCGATACTCATCTCGAAACAAATCTACTTGTAAAAAATCTGCATCAGAAAGCGACAATGCCTTTACCAACTTGGCTCCCTGCACTTTCAGATAACTTACCTTATTATTGTCGACTGTATCCTCCGGCATTGAGCCAGAACGTTGCAAGAACGAGGTCATATCAGCAACTGCCTGTTTGTCAGACGTAAAGGTGTTTACTGCCAGCAAAGCAGGATTGTTTTGCCAGGCTCTATTCAAGACAAAATGCCCGCTCACGATATCCATCTCCAATATCGAATTCAACGAATCTTGCTTGCGCCAAATATATCGGGTCTCAGATGGTTGTTCTGGTTTAAACAAAAAGCCTAACGCAGTCGCGGTCTCGATCGCTCTTTGTGGATCCAAAAAATTACTCCTTTTCGTCGGTGCGAAAAACACCCTCATCCGATCAGGGAAAACAGGCATCTTACCTGTAGGTAGCTCGAGTTCGATCTCTGGCCGCCCCGTTTCCTTAGGAAATGTTATCCTCTCCAATCTCCCAAAATCAACTGTTGGAGGTGGCTCTTCCGGAGGGTGTGTCGCCTTGTAATAATTTACCGCTGCCCCTCCAGCGTACCAGGCCACCGACACCAACAGACTTACTAGTAATCCGGTTTTTAGCCCGGTTCGTACCTTGTAGGCTGTCTCCGTTAACGTTGCCATTTGTGTAAAGTATACTATTAGCCATGGCACAAACCCAAATCCGCACCCGTTTTGCTCCATCTCCGACTGGTTTCCTACACATCGGTAGTTTACGGACTGCCCTTTATGCTTTTGCTATGGCTCGCCACAACAAAGGACGTTTTATATTACGCATCGAAGACACAGACCAAAAACGGGAGGTCCCCGGAGCGGTTAAAAGCCTCCAAGACATTCTGCAAAAATTTGGTCTTTACTGGGACGAGTTTTATATTCAGTCAAAGCGCGCCACTACAGGTATTTATACTCAAGCCGCCCTCCAACTTGTTTCATCTGGACATGCCTTTTACTGTCAATGTCAACCAAAAAATGCCAAGGAACTGGGCTTTTCTTCCATCACCCGAGATCCTTGTCGCGACTTAAGTTTGACATCTGGGGCGATCAAGTTAAAAGTTCCTGACAATCGAACCGTTTCGTACTACGACTTTGTCCACAAAAAAGATATTTCTTGGAGTACGAACACGGTATATGATGCCACGCTTTTAAAAACCGATGGACTCCCCACTTACCACTTGGCTGCCATGGTTGACGATCTAGACATGCAGGTTTCACACATCCTTCGCGGCCACGATTGGTTGCCCAGCACACCCATACACCTCTTGATTTTCGAATTCTTAGCCGGTAGACGCCCTGAAATCGGTCACCTGTCAGACATCCTTTCAGCTCAAACGGGTAAAAAATTATCCAAACGACGGGATTCAGTTTTTTGTGAACAATTTTTGGACCAGGGGTATCTACCCGAGGCCATCCTAAATTTTGTAATGCTTTTAGGCTGGGCCCCAAAGGACAATCGAGAACTTTTTACTCTTGATGAATTTATTGACAACTTTGATGTTAGGGGATTTCAAGAAGCCAATCCCCGTTTTTTAAATGAGAAACTAAACTGGTTCAACGGTCAATATATTCGTCGCCAACCGGACAGTGATTTGAAGAGTCTACTCCGTCCTCTCTCCAAATTATCTTACCCGAGTGAGCTAATAGATCAAATAATTCCACTAGTTAAACCACGAATTAGCCTGCTATCTCAGTTCGATCACATGGCCTCTTTTTTTGTCTTTGCGCCTACACCACCTAGTGAGTTACTATCTATGCGCGACCAACTGTCTGTAGCTAGAGACGTTCTAGCATCGTGTCAATGGACCAAGCAATCCATTGAAGAAAGCCTCGTTGCCGCGGTCAAACTCAAAGGCTGGACCAATTCAGATTTTTTCATGAGTTTACGACTTTGCATTACCGGCCAAAAAGTATCTCCTCCACTCACGGAATCAATGCTCATATTGGGTAGGCAAGAATGCCTTGATAGAGTTGATCGGTCTCTTAACATATGATTGTCTCGCCCCGATCCTCATCTGATTATGTCAAAATACTCAGTAAGCGTTCTCGCCGCATCCACAGCCAGCTTCTTACCCACCCCGAAGCCAAAAAGTTTTACAAAAAATCGTATCTGATTTCCGACACTCTGCGCCAAAAATCAGCACGCCTTCTAGCTGGTGTAGGATTGGCTGGTGCAGTTATACTTAACCCAGCCACCCCTCTAGCTAGCCCTTCTCAAAATCACGAACTGATTGCCAGTAACCCTCACAATTTATCTGATGTACTTAAAAGTTCTCTGCAGCCTATCGTACCTCACTATCCCACCGACCTTAGCCCCGAACAAGCTAGTAAGATTGAAGATACGATTTCTACTCTTTTGGGAATCAAAGTCAGGGTCGAGATGCAGGGCAACAAACTTAATCATCAGGTAGGCTATATTGGCTACGAACAGCACTTGCAGCGTTTTCCCGGTGACAATCTGGACAACCATGATGAAGATCTCTCCGCAGGTATTGCCCCAGGTCTTGGATCTTGGGGTTATTTCGCCACCAACCGGTCCAATTTCACTACCAGTGATTATCTTCGAGAAAAGTATTATTCAGTTGCCCAGACCTTTCTCATTCCAAACTGGGACACGGATTTTAAGCGTTTGCGTGAGTGGTATCGCTTCCGCAAAATACTTATCATTAACCCTCTCAATGGTCACGGGGTAGTTACGGCCCTTGCCGATTCAGGACCAGCCACTTGGACAGGTAAACAATTTGGCGCGTCCCCCGAGGCCATGCGTGTTCTCGGTCTACATTCCGGACCACGTAAAGGATTGGTTGTCTTTCTTTTCGTCGATGACCCCGATAACTTAGTTCCCCTCGGTCCAGTGGAACCAATCTATAAATAATTTATATTTATTCTATATGTCCATTCTCTTCTACGACCACCTCATCGACAAAAGCGAAATCTTGATCTTTATCGAGTCCCTTCCCGAACCAGAAAACCGCAAGAGCAAGCTACGCCAGCTAACAGACGATATAATTCACCAGGGAATTATCGAATACATCCTGCAAAAGCTTCACCCCCACCAGCACCATAATTTTCTAAGTCGCCTTCACACTACCCCATTTGACCCAGAGTTAATCTCCTTTCTCAAGGAACATATTGGTGAGAATGTCGAGTCTCAGCTCGAAACACACGGACGCAAACTTTTGCGAACTCTCAAACATGACTTGGGGATTTCTGGTTAGCCCAGATGACCATCCGATTACGGTCAAACAGCCCACTGCAAGTAAAAAGTATAAGCCAGTCCTTACCTTTGTATCGCAAAATACTGGTATCCCTTCCCGAAACAATCTTTTTATTTGCTACTAAAAATTGACGCTTATTCCCATTCGATAGCAAAACTTCGACTTCGTCATTAATCTCTAACTTGCGCAAATTACCAAATAGATTCTGCCTATTGTGAGCATATATTACACTTATTCCCTTTTCCCCAGGCAAACTACTTTCAACCAGCCATGCCGCCCCATTATCAATCGTTGGCAAACGCCTATTTTTAATCTCAGCCCTTACAATCCCCACACGCTGACCCAAAAAACCAATTTCCACCGGAATATTCTCTTCTTTCGCCACCTGCACGCCTGATTCCACCACCAATTGCTGGTTTTGTCGCCAATAAACACACCCGGCAATTACCGCACACACAACGGACAAAGCAATGCAAACAACCTTAATCGATCTCGTCACCTTTTTCTATTTGGCATAAAAACCGCCACCGCTCCAAAGATTGCCGCCCCCAAAATTCCTGCCCAATACACCCACCCCCGGCCTGTCGCCGCCAATCCCAACACCTGGCCCAGCCTATCTGTGGAAGCTCCCAACACCTGGCCCCCAATACCACCCGACGTCATACCCGTTTGTTTTTCTCCACTTAAATCACCAGGAGCGCAGCCATTCAGAGCCCGAACAGCAAAATAGTACGTCTTTCCCGCACCCAGACCAGAAATTGTAAATGTACTTACCGGCCCAGTGTCTGGTACACCATACTGATATTGCCCCTGACTTGTGCCATAAGATAGTGCATAACCTGTAGCCCCTTCCACCTCGGTCCATCTCAGTCTTACCGAAGTATTTGAAATCTTTGTTACTTCGGTGATACTGGGAGTGTTCGGTTTCGGTCTGTCGCAACTCGGGGCGCTTGGGTTCCCCCCACCGACCCCTCCGCCCGTTTGCCCCCCACCACCACCATTAGAAGATCCGTTATCTGTGCTTGACAAGCAGCTGTAGTCGCTATTCTTGGCAAAATACGGTGTGTCTTCTAGCCCCCAAGGGAACCCGCTCGGTACATATATCCACCCCAAATCTCTTAGCAAGCTAACCTGGGCCTCCGTCAAACTATTCTGTTTCCACCAATTTGTCTGTACCCCCTTGCCACTATCAGCGCAAAAACACTGAACCAGATTACTATCTTTCACGATATAGACTGCATCTTTGCCCACAAATTCGCCTTCATTGGCCACAATACCATGGGCACCCTCGTTATAACTGACCAATACCTCACCACTCAAGGAGGTACAGCTAGGAAAGTCTGGTGCAGTCACCGCCCATACTGGGACCTTAAACGCAAAAAAGGCAAAGCAAACAAAAACGAGGCCAAACACTGTCCGTTTGTTCATTTGCCCTGGAGCATATCATAGAGCAGTTTTTTTATCAATAGGCGGATACGAAAAGTAAAAGATGACTTTTCCTTCACCAGTTCAACAGTCATTGACTTCGACACCGGTTCCAATAAGGCCCCTTGACTGTAATATCCAGGAGCAGAAACCAATATTTGACCATCGATCCGAGTTACCGGAAAAGCAAAATTACCCTTTTTATCAGTGTAATACGCCCTACTATTGTGACTAACCAGCGCGTCTTTAATACCCACTCCTAGTTGGTCTACAATCCGCCCAACATAGACCATGGGAGAATAGTATTTTTTTATTACCTCTAGTGCTTTTCTGGTACTGCCATCTGAGTTCCACAGTTGTGTCGAGCCACCTCTACTTGTCCAGTAGTTTATTCCAATTACCTCTGGTGTATCCAGCAACCCTTCAAACATTTTCGTTAACCAGGCGGCTTGCTGTTCCTCACTCATCTGCCCGTGAATGTCAACAATTGGCACGCCCACCTCGCCCAAAACTACAAAAGCACCAGTATCTCGGTGCAAGTCTCGAATATCGTTTATCAGTTTCTCTGGAGTAGCCACGTAATGGTCGATAGTTATTACCGCCCCCATCGCCTGAACTGTATCCCTATCGAAAACCAACCGCGCCACATCGCCGTTACTACTGGCCAGGTTGGTGACGACCTTCTTATTCAATTTATTAAACAACTTTTGTGTAAGTTGATACTCATCAACAATAAACTTTCGGTACTCACCGAGCTTACCGTTATGCCTAGGGTCTCCTGGCCCACCGTTTTCGCACTCAGGACAAGCCGTAAAAATGTCTCCGTCAACAAATAGAGTCGGATTTTGACTAACAAACCTTTCCACCTTTGCCAGATGTTCAGCCTGAGAAATTTTCTGGTAGCCAAACCAACCTTCCCAACCGGAAAAGTTGCCTCTGTACCAAACCGATAGATTATTTGTCCGCGCTGCATTTACCCACCGTCTCAAAAAGGGCAGAAACTCGTCATCGTATGGAGTTCCCAGTGATATGTGGGTCGCTCCTGTGCTCGCAATCTGTTTCACTTGCTCAT
>CAZARR010000002.1:0-83694 GCA_964487665.1 uncultured Pseudomonadales bacterium | reverse complement strand
AACGAAAAAACAGAACCGATACCACGGCCTCTCAGGCCGTGTGAGGTTCATTATGGGATTATTTACAGCCAGGGATAAAGCACTGTGGAATCAAATTGTTGGGGAAATTCGCTATCCTGTTTTTGTGGCAGATCGGTTTGGTAACAGATATGCGAATGATGCTGCGAAAAGATTGGGTGATACTACCGATTATCGGTAATGGTCGCTTGTATACTATGTGGTGTGACTGGGATTAGATATTGGTTGCTGAGAATCTATAAAGTTCTTCCGATTCGATTACGATTTGCAATTTCGTATTTTTGGGCGGATAAATTTGTGATCGGGATGGTCGCTTTTGTGGTAAAAGACAAAAAGGTTTTGTTGTTAAAACACTCTTATCAGTACGCATGGGCTCTTCCTGGTGGATGGATGAAAAGGGGTGAAGGTTTAACGTCTACAATGGAAAGAGAGATAATGGAGGAAATCGGCCTACGAGTTCGGGTGACAGAGATTCTTGATGTTATAAGTATAAAAGAAAGGCCTGTGATTGATGTCTTGGTGAAGTGCGAAGTAATTTCTGGAAAGATACAGGTTGATAATGTAGAAGTAGAAAAGGCGGTGTTTTTCTCGTTTGATTCTTTGCCAGAACAAATTGTACGGACACACAAACCATATATACAACGGTTTTTGAATTCGTGAGGTGTGAATAGTGAAAAGAGTGAGGGTGGCTTGGTTGTTGACAATGGGCTGGTGGGTTAGTTAACATATCCCTACTGGGGGGATTTATGGCATACAAACCAAAGAACCAGAAGGAACGGGTGTTACACCGGATAAAAATTGTGCAGGGGCACTTGAAAAAGGTGGAACAGATGGTCAGCAGTGGACGGTATTGTATTGATGTGATTCATCAGTCACAAGCTATCCAAAAAGCACTAAAAGAAATTGATAACGTGGTGTTGGAGAACCATCTAAAGGAGTGCGTCAGCGATGCAATAAAAGGCGGCAGACAAGACGAGGCGGTAGCTGAGGTGATGAATGTTTTTAAAAGACAAAGCGACTAACTGAACTAGTGAATATAATATCAATCTTTGTAACAGGACTATTCGCGGGAGGCTTGACCTGTTTGGCGGTGCAGGGGGGGTTGTTGGCCAGCTCGGTAGCTCAACAACGAGAAGAACATAAGGAGGATAGTCGTGCCAGTAACCTAGTCCCAGTGCTGTCATTTTTAGTAGCTCGCTTGTTGGCATATACTTTGGTTGGTTTGGTGTTGGGGTTGGTGGGTGAAGTGGCCCAACCATCTTTGGGTATGCGGGTGGCGTTGCAACTGGCGGTATCGTTGTTCATGGTTGGAACTGCTCTGAATTTGTTGCAGGTTCATCCACTGTTTAGATACTTTGTAATTCAACCACCAAGATTTTTGACTCGTTTGGTAAAAAATCGGTCACGAAGTAAAAGTATTTTTGGTCCGGCCTTACTTGGGGCGTTTACAATATTCATTCCATGTGGAGCAACCCAGGCGATGATGGCTTATGCAGTAACGACAGGGAGCCCCGCTTCTGGGGCACTAACAATGTCTGTTTTTATACTTGGAACTTCACCATTATTCTTTTTACTTGGTTACGCAGCTAATGGGTTGGGTGACAGGACAAAATTTAGTTTCGACAAAATTGCTGCGTGGGCAATTATTTTGATAGCGTTGTACAACATAAATGGGGTGCTGACGCTATCGGGGTGGAAGGAAGGACAGACAAAAATCTTGGGTACATCAGCGAATACTGTCAGTCAGGCTACAATATATTTTACCCGATCTGGGTATAGATCTGATCCGAGTGTAATCAATGTCAGAGGTGGATCGACAATCAAATTGACTTTGGTCAACGAAGATGGGGCGGGGTGTATTCAGGCCTTTACTATTCCCAAGTTTGGTATTCAAAAAATCGTACCTCCAGGAAAAACTGATACGGTTACATTGACAACGCCAAATGCTTCGGGTGTGATTTCTTTTAT
The DNA here is from genome assembly GCA_964487665.1 of uncultured Pseudomonadales bacterium. GTDB lineage: Bacteria > Patescibacteriota > Microgenomatia > UBA1400 > MFAQ01 > CAZARR01. The sequence goes on along the minus strand of CAZARR010000002.1, from coordinate 81,708 downwards.
GTGCAGTATGGGTATGTTTAGAGGGGTAATAAATGTTAATTGATTTATGAAACCCAATAAACTAGCGACCATAGAACTACAAATCGTCGGGATGCATTGTTCGAGTTGCGCCATTAATATTGATTTCGAAGTCGAGGATTTGGACGGGGTGAAAAAAGTCGAAACAAACTACGTGAGGGCGAGGTCTGTGGTGGTTTATGATCCAAGCAGAATAGTGCCTGAGAAGATATTAGATGTAGTTTCGAAGCTGGGCTATACAGCACAAGTGTTCGAGGTAAAGAAAGAAAGGGAATGACGGTGATAGAGACAAAGTCGCTGTTGGTAACAGGTATGCATTGCGCTTCTTGCGCGGCGATAATTAAACGAAAGATAGAGAAGATTGAGGGTGTGCAATCTTGCGCAGTCAACTTCGGCACCGAAAAAGCACAGATAGCATACGATTCGACAAAGGTTAGTGTGGAAAGTATGAATGAGGAAATAGGTAGATTGGGTTACAAGTTGGTGGGGGGGGTAGTATCAACTGAGGAGGAAACGAAAAGAAAAAAAATATTCGAATTAGAAAAACTTAAACAACAGGTTCAGATTGTTTTACCGATGGTGGCGGTCAGTATTTTGGTGATGATTTGGGAGGTAGGAGAAAAACCACTAGGGCTTTGGCCAAAAATGCCTGAAATGTGGATGGAGTTTTTTCATCATCTGCTGCCTATCTTTGCAACATATACCTTGTTTGGTGTGGGGGTTACGTATTTAAAAGGAGTGGTTAGATTCTTGAAATATGGGGCGGCGAATATGGACACTTTGGTAGGAATGGGGACGCTAGTGGCATTTATTTATAGCTTCGCGGTGACGGCATTTGAAAAAGTGCTGCCAATGAATATTAACCCAGGACAAAATTATTTTGATGTGACCATCGTAGTGATAGGGTTTATCACCCTGGGAAAATATTTAGAAGCTCGCTCGAAGTTAAAGACAGGTGAGGCGATAGAGAAGTTGATGGGGTTGCAGGCAAAAATGGCTCTGGTGGTTCGTGATGAAAAAGAAGTTGAAGTGCCAATTGACGAGGTTTTGGTTGGGGAGGTGGTAATAGTAAAACCGGGACAAATAATTCCTTTGGACGGTGTCATCGTTGAAGGAAAAACATCTGTTGACGAGTCGATGATTACGGGAGAGTCGATTCCGGTTGATAAGACCCCGGGCGATGTGGTGGTGGGGGCCACCATCAATAAACAGGGCTCGCTACGTGTCAGAGTGACAAAAATAGGAGAGCAGACTATGCTAGCAAAAATAATTCGGATGGTTGAAAAAGCCCAAGGATCAAAAGCTCCGATTGAACGGATGGCTGATCAGGTATCAGCCGTTTTTGTGCCAGTCGTGTTGGTTTTGGCGCTGGTAACATTGGTAGTGTGGTTGGTGGTGGGAGGGTTGTTTATGCCACTGCCAGAGGCTTTGTCATTGGGTATCGTGAGTCTGGTGGGCATTTTGGTGATCGCCTGTCCATGTGCTATGGGGTTGGCAACACCAACGGCGATTATTGTGGGAGTGGGTCGAGCGGCTCAGAATGGAATATTAATTAAAAACGCGGAGAGTTTGGAAAGATTTAGCGGAATAAATATTGTGGTATTTGACAAGACTGGAACAATTACTAAGGGAATGCCTGAAGTGACCGACGTAATATCAGCCGGTTTGTTTTCAGAGGGTGATGTATTAAAACTATTGGCATCACTAGAAGAGTATTCCGAGCATCCATTGGCGCAGGCGGTGGTCAAAATGGCCGAAAGGAGGAAAATAAGTAGACAAAGAGTTGATGAATTTCGTGCTATTGAGGGGAGAGGTTTGACTGGGGTTATAAAGGGGAGAAAGTATTTTGCCGGAAATTTAAAATTGGCTAGTGAGTTGAAACTGTCGGTTGATGAAAAAATTGTTGAGGTTCTGGTATCCCAGGGTAAAACACCTGTGGTGTTGATGACAGAGGAAATTATTGTCGGTTATGTAGGTATTGCTGACAAAATGCGAGAAGAAGCGCCGGAGGTGGTAGCACAATTACACAAACAGGGTATTGAAGTAGCTATGCTAACTGGCGACCACAGAAAAACAGCTGAATATATTGGAAAGTTAGCGGGTATTGATCGTGTCGTTGCTGAAGTACTGCCTGGTGGTAAGGTAGAGGAAATTGAGAAATTACAGAGTGAAGATTATCGTGTAGCAATGGTTGGAGATGGGATTAACGATGCGCCGGCGTTGGCTACAGCAGACTTGGGGGTTGCCATGGGTACCGGTACCGATGTGGCGATTGAGTCTGCTGGAATAACTTTGTTGGGAGGAAACATTACTAGGCTACCGAAGGCGATTAACTTGGCTCGGGCGACTATGAAGATTATTCGGCAAAATTTATTTTGGGCGTTTTTTTATAACATCATCGGGATACCAATTGCAGCTGGATTACTTTATCCATTTTTTGGTATATTGCTGAGCCCGGCTATTGCTGGTGGCGCAATGGGTCTTAGCAGTGTGTCAGTGGTGACTAATTCGTTACGACTGAAAACGGTCAGAGTATAATACGGCTGAGTATTACCCCCTCCCCAAATGAAGAAAGTAATTGGCTTTGATGTCCTTATCGTGTATAACGAAAAACTCGCCGCAAGCGCGTCTGGTTCTTCTGTTAATACCACAACCCCCTTTCGGAGCGGCTCACGAAATGAGTCTTACAATGTGGTTTATGGATATTTTTTGGAGGTTTGTGCAAGAAATCATTTGAGAGCGGCGTTTTCAACATCTGCTGATATAACCGGAGCAGGGAGCTGTCGTAGTTATTGGAGTTGTGCGGGCAAGAGATGGCTGAAACACAATCACAGTTGTTATTCTGAGTTGATTTTCGATAAATTTTCTCCAACTGATCGGGGTATCAAACTTCGACGTGAGTTGCTGTTTTCTTCGCAAAACATAAAGCCGTTTAATGATGCCAATCTGTTTAATTTATTTTTTGATAAACAGCGTACTTACGAGAGATTGTCCGAATATTCAATCCCGACTGTATCTTTGCAGACCAATACCCTTCGTAGTATCGAAAATGCCTGCAGAACATTGGCAGGGTTGCTGAATTCCCACCACGCGGCAAAAGATTTTAGCTCCGATTTGATAATGAAGGACAGGTTTGGTTCCGGCGGGCGGCGGGTTTATAGATTTAAAAGCGGGCGACCAAAGAAAATGCTCGCGATAACTCGTAGGCACAACAAGGTTTCATTCGTGGTTCAACCGTTTGCAAAATTCAATAGGGGGTTTGGTTACCGTGATTTGCCAGCTTGTACTGACATTCGGTTTGTTTATCTAAACGGAGAGATCGTTCAGTCATATATTCGAGAGGCCACACGCGGTGACTTTCGGTGTAATGAACATCGGGGTGGGGCTTTGACATACGTTTCTTTGGACGAAATTCCGCAAAAATTGGTGGAGCGATCAATGGCTATTGCCAATATTTTGGACAAAAGAACTTCACTATTTACATTGGATTTTATTGTCAGTAACAACGGTAACTTTTTTCTATTAGAGGGCAACACCGGTCCTGGTTTGGATTGGAATGTGTCACTTAAAAGGAACGAAATTGAGGCCAAGAAACTAATTAGGTTGGTTGTTAGGGAGTTGGGTGTACGAGCTAGGTCTCAAAAAGTTACGTCTGTGGATAGATTTACGTTTTGACAATTAAAAAGGCAGGTTGACCGTTTTTGAAGTAAATTGTTTGGAGTATGTTTTCTGGTTTTACATCTTTGGGATTTATACTCCACGGGCTGGCGATAAAAAGTGTGTTCTTTAGGTTTTGGTCACTGGGCCAGTATGTTTTTCGAAACTGAAACTTGCCGAAGTTTTCGGTGAAGTTTCGACGTTCGCTTTGGGAAATTGAAGGATTATATCGGCCATAGAAAAGCATATATAGATGGGGGGTTCCCGTGATGTATGGACCCTCGGTGCCAAAAACTGGATCAACGATAATCTGGTCGTATTCTTGGTAATGCTGCCAAGCATATTGAGATGCTTGTTTCATACCGTAGTCAAAGTATTCTGAGTAGTGAACCGGAAAATGGACAAAGTACATGTCCATCCAATATATGGTGCTAAAAATAAATATTGTTGCGATAAAACCTAGTGAGACGAGACGGATAGGAATTTTCCAGCGATTAATAATCTTTAGAAGACCACCAAGGCCAATGGCTGAGACAATATGGGGGGCGGGAATGGTTGGTAGGCTGCGAAGGGGGTGTTGCTCATTATTGGTTAGAGAAGCGGCGAAGGGGCCGATAAGTAGCCAGAGTCCCAAGAGCCATCGAATCCTATTGTCTTTGATTTCATCTTTAAAAAAGACAAGATATAGACCGTAAAGTAAAAGTGGCATTTCGAAAAGATACATTATGCCAATGTTGGGATTCCCTGGGTGGGTGTAATGCATGCCGCTAAAAAAAAGAAAAGAGGAATCCCAATAATTCAGATATCGTTTGGCCCAAAAATTAACCAGCATGACAGTATTACTATCAAATATTTTTTGGGAGAGGGTAAGGGGTTGGGAGTGTGGGTGAAGATCATAAGCAATATTTTCGTCTTGAGCAATAAAAGTCATCTTGGCTCTTTTCTGGCCTTGGGGGTTGAGCATCATTATGAACAATGGTAGGGCAAGAATAGTCGAGGAGACAAGAAAAGTGACTAGACCCCGACGGTGTGTAAAAATTTTATCTCGGTAAAGAATTATGAGCATACCCAAAAAGATCGGTGAGAAAAGTCTTTCGGTGTGGTAAGTGTAGGCAGAGAGGGTGAAAAATATTCCCGATATCCATAGCCAATTGCCAGAAGACTGTACATGTTTTAAAAAATAATATACCCCGAGTAGGACAAAGAAAAGAGCAATTATCGCCTCGAAAGATGAGCGGGAGAAGTTGATATGCCAAGGAGAGATGGCAACAAGTAGGGCGGTAAAGACTGACAGTTTGATCGACTTGGTGAGCTGTTTAGTAATCAAATAGACCACCACAACTGTGAGACTGCCAACAAGTGCCACCGGGAAACGTACGCCAAATTCGTTGAGACCAAAAAAAGCTACTGAAGGGGCCATCAGATAAATTAATACTGGTGGCTTGAAGTCGCCAACTGACCTGAAAGCCAAAGGGAGTAGGGTCCCGAACTCGTCGCGGGCTGTATGCCAGATTGAGTATGCATTGTAGCCAATACCAACTTCGTCGATGGTCAGAGAAACGGGAAAGCAACCCAGTTGAAAGAATCTCAAGAAGATTGCGAGTATGACTATTAGAGTCAGCGCTAATGATTCTTTATTTAAAATTAATTTAGTTAATTTCATACCCTTTGAGGGCTACCTCACTCCTGTCATTTGTAACAATAAATTTGGGGGGTGTGGCAGTGTCAAACAACAATGGGTTTGCCTCAACTTCGGGTGGGGTGATTATGTAAAGAATTTTCCCTGTCTCTCTTGGGTATTGGTGGGTGAGAGTGATTTGGGCAAATATTTGATAAATAGTTTGTAGGCGAATGGTGGGGTATCAATCATTTGTGTATTGAGTTTTAAGTAATACATCAAAAGAGGACCGGTATCATGGTCGTATAAATCGCTGATAAATATACGTTTGTAGTTTGAAGGACCAAACTCAATGATTTTTTTAGCTAATTGGGATGTGCACAATTGGTGGTTTGGGTTAATGCGGCGGAGAGGTTCTTTGTATAAGGCATCGTAGGTGACTACCGATAGGTTTACGATGATAACGGCCAACAAAAGATTGGTTTTCCCGAAGCTGTGGTGAGTGAAACCATAGGCGAAGAAAAGAGCCAAGATTGGTAACACTAGTAAGAGCTTTTCTAGGTGGTGTGACGGATAGCTAAAAACGGACGGGAGTATACCGACAAGGAAAAGGATGGATAAGGTAAACCTTTGTGGGTTGTCATCTTTGACTAACCTCCACAATCCAAATAGTGTGGTGGGGAGCAGGGCGAGGAGAATCGGTCCAAAGTTGGTTAAGCCATGGTTCGAGTTCTTGTCTGAGAGCAGCTAGGTGATAGTTAAGAAAGATTTTAAGTAAGCGATTCGGTCTTCGATGACTTTTTTCTTTTCTGGTTCGATTTTTGCAGAACTGCGGTAGTGTGGATCTAATAACAATAGGCGTGGTCCAAGTTGTGTGTTTACTACACACAGGTTGTTCATACCCTCAACGTCTAGTTGTCTCTCGTAAAGTTCTGGATGATTTTCAATAATATCTACGAATTTCATCAATTGTTCTGCAAAAACTACATCGCTGTTTATAAGCTGCGATAGGGAATCTTTGTCTATGCTACGAAATATATCTTTGAAATCATTGCAATGATACTTTTGGAGAACCGCTTGAGTTGGTTTACCATCTCTTGGTCCGTGGATGACAATTCCGTGCTCGTCTTGAATAAGGTCTGGTATACTTGCAAAGTACTGCTTTATCTCTAGGTATTCAGATCTATCCTTTGATGCCATTTCCAAAGGCTCTTTTTTATTACCATGAATTGGAACCTTGATTACCCATGAGTGCTTATCAGGTGTTTTAGATTCAAGCAAAAAAACATTATTTACCCCCCCAGAACCAACCTTTCCCTTGAAAGCATAATCTGACATAGGGAAAGGCAATAGATTTGGTCTATATTTCATTGATTCTTCTATCACATCGGTGACTGGTCTTGGTGATAAACTCCTAACTATCTTCAGCATTGCAATACACTTATCACGTTTTCTTGCTGAAGAAGAAGTAAGAATGTTCAATTGATCACTCCATTTAACATCTCTTGGTGTGTCTAGGTACGCTACTTCCAGTACATCTCTTATTTTGGAAAATGTGTTGCTAGGGTTTGTGATCTCTGGCATTAGCCAAAGTATATTACAGAAACATTATGTGAGTGGAATGATGATAATTCTTTCGGGGTTATTTTATTTGCTACTAACTTTTAGTGTTAATAATAGGTTCTAAATCTGAGCCATCGATCGACGGCAAAATAGATTCGGGGATTAAGGTGTTTGGTAAAATTTTCGAGTAATCTTAGTCCATATGCGGATTTATTGTAAAAAAGTTTGCCTAAAGTCGAGAGTCCAACTCGTGCGTCTTCACCCCGCATAGTGTTAACACCATTGATGATGGAAATGTCACTAAAAAAACTCAGATTCTGATTTTTAAAATCCGTTTGGAACTGAGGTAATTTGAGATAAGACAGAATAAGGGGTAGAGAAAGAAGAAGGGTGGCACATAGAAGTATAAAGTTGCTTCGTTGCCCCTTAGCTGTTGAGCGAATTAGATAGTAAGCAGGAATAATAATCCAGGCTAGTTGGTGTGTGTACATGGCTAGGGTGCTGAACACGATCGAAAGGTAGGTGAGTGGGGTGCGAGGGTTAGTTGAGAAAATCATACCGATGAGAAAATAACACAGGCTGAGGTTGACAATGGAGCTTTGGGATGACAAAAAAATTGTCCAAGGGCTAACAGACATTAGTAAAACTGCACCGAGCCAGGACTTGGGATGTTTAGGGAAAAATGCTTTACAAAGATAGTAGATGGCGAAAAGGGAAATGGTATCAAAGATAATAAATGGGAGTTTGATAGTGAATTCCGACAACCCAAAGAACTTAATCAGTGGAACTAATATATAGGTTGACACTGGAAGCTGGTACGATTCGGAAGAGGTAAAAAATAATGGAAAGCGACGACCAGTCTCGTCGACTCCGGTTGAAATAAGTGATTGTGTGCGAAGTCCCAACAGTGCCTGATGGGGTGTAAGAGTGGGTTTGAATCCAAAGGCAAAGAAAAGGCGAAGTAAAAGACCAATGAAAATCAAAGAATAGAGGTAAAGGTGGTGACCAGAAGGGGTTTTGACCATATTTTGATGAGTGGACAGTGACTAGGTATAGTTTACACGAATCGCTGTGCTAACATTAATTTATGGGATTGAGGTGGATGCGAGTGGTTGGTGGTCTATTTCAAGGTGCTACTTACGAAGAGAGTTTGGAGAAAGTAGAATCGGTGTGGTGGTGGCGAGGAAACTAAGTTTAATTTTGCCTGGTGTCTTGGTGCTGTTATCCGGTATGCATTTATTTTTTGCCTGGCGAACTAATTTGTTTTTTTCTTTGGACGATTTTGCTGTTTTGGCATACTTTAAGGGTCATACATGGATACAGATGGTTGAAGAATTTGTGACGGTGGGAGACATGTGGGGATTCCGAAAGATTCTGGGCTATATATATTTACGCGCGATTTTCGATATCTTTGGGGTAAATGCGATGGCTTACACAGTTGGCAATCACATTCTACATACGGTAAATGTCCTACTGGTGTATTTGGTTGTGACTAGGCTGTCGGAAAACAAGTGGCAAGGATTTTTTGGAGCTATTGTATTTAACTCGACATATTTGTTTTATTTTTCGAACGTACATGAATATTTGGTGACAACCTTGTCATTATTTTGCATTTATCTATTTCTTGTCTCAAAACAACTGATATGGCCAGCGTTGTTTTTTATTTTGGCTCTGTTGACCAAAGAATTGGCGTTGTCAGTACCGTTTGGATTAATCGCTATTAGTATTTTTCGTCATCAAAAATTAAAGAAAACATATTTTTTCTGGTTGATCGCGTTATTTTACGGACTTTATCAACTCTCTTTTGTGATAAGTAAGGCATCTTTGCCAGTCAACCACACTTATGCAACTACGTTTCGGATAGACCGACTGGTCTACAACTTAAAATTTTATATGCCATGGTGGTGGGTAAGTTTGGTTGTACTTTGTCTACCGTGGGCGTGGAGACGGCGGAGTGTGGCATTTTTGGCGACGTTTATTGTGAGTTTGGTACCAGCTCTAGTATTAAAGAATCGACAGGAAAGTTATTACTGGTATTTGCCATCGGTTTATTTGGTTTTGTATTTGGGGACATGTCTACCAAAATTAAATATCAAAACTTCGGTTGTATACCTGGGGGTTTTTCTATTGTTAGGAGGTCGGAGTCTATTACCAAAGGTTGCTAGGCAAAACTTTCCCAATTGGCAGCTGGAGTCAATTCGAGAGGTTGTTGCACGGATTGAGGAGGGGGTAGTCAATAATCCGAGAGTGAATACCATTTCACTTTCGGGAATAAGTTTGGAGCGAGATGCACGACTGATGTTGGGTTCTGGTGTCACTGACCTGTTTTTGTCAAGAATAATTACAGACAGGTATCAATTTACGTATAATCAGGATCTAAATGTGGTCCAAGTGGTTGACAGAAAGTAAAGAGAAGAATTTAGCGTATTTGTTAATTTTGACTGTAACGGTCGGTTATTTTGAATATATTCTGTTTGATAGCCGGTATTTTTTTTACGACGATTTTACCGCTCTTAAGTTTGTGGCTGAGCGTAACTATTGGCAGGTGGTAGTTGATAGCTTGATATCTCGAAATGTTGACCGGCACAAATTTATCGGCTATTTGGTCCACAAAGCTTTGTACGATACCATCGGTCTAAAGGTTGAATTTTATTTTTTGGTATTGTTTGTGGTTCACACACTAAATAGTTTTTTAGTTTATCGAGTGTTGGTGAGGGTAACGAAAAAAACATTGATCAGTTCTGTGTTGGCGATGATATTTGCGTACCGTTTTTATTTGTGGTGGTTTTCGAATATTCATACTCTATTGGCTGGTTTGTTCGGGTTGTTGTTTGTGAATTGTTGGTTAAGTTATCTAGAAAAATATAATCAAAAATTATTACTTTGGTTGTGGATTCTTTGGCCGATGATGGTTTTTTCTTATGGGCCGAGTGTTTTGGTACCATTAGCGTTGATACCCACCAGTTGGGCACTTGGGGAGAAAATTGGGTCGGTAAAATTTCGAGCACTATTCCCCTTCTTGTTACTGGCAGTGTTGTATTTACCCGTTTTCGTGTTGACACCCGACAGCCTGAATCGGTTTGCTAGTGATACAAACCCGTATAAAAGTGACTTTAGTCTGTTTTCTTTTTTGACTAGTCAGGCGATATTCATTAGGGAGTTGAGTGGCCGACTATTGCCCCAGTCGATTCCGCTTACTATTGGATTGTGGGGATTGTTGGGATCAATGGCCCTGGTGACCAAACCAAAGAATTTGTTTTGGTTGGCCGCCTTTTTTGTCGCTCTTGGGGCGAATAGTTTTTTTGTGATTCATACGATGTTTTATTATTTATATTTCCCGGTGGTGTTTCTGTTGATCTTTTTTGGGCAAGTGGCAAAAACACGATTTTGGGTGCTTGGTTGGGTGTTGTTTTTGGCTATGTTTGCTCCGTGGAGCGGGTTGGAAAAAGTTGTCTTTCGTTTGCATCATAGGGCGGTAAACTTTGAAAAAGGAGCAATGCAGTTGATTGTAGAAAAGACTGACGGAGCACTTGCAAGGGGGGAAACTAAAGTAGTTTTGAGTAATTGGGAGGTGACACCAAATTTACAATCGGCGATTGATTATCAGGTTATTCCCTATTTCTTGGTTAGCCCCAGGAAGTACCAGTTTCGTTATCAATATTCGCGTGAGACGGAAACGATGACGATAGTGCCAAAATAGGTTCGTGGCTAGGCTGCCTATACAACGCCTAAATTGGTTTTTGGAAACAATGAATGTGAATATCCTGAAATTTATTTATTTGATAGGTAAATTTGAGTGGAGTTGAGATCTGATAAGTAAAATGATTATCTTCGAGGATTTTAAGTATCTGAGAAAATTGGTCATCACCAGGGGTCAAGTGGTGGTGATATTCAATGATGATATGGCGAAAAAGTTTTAGTTTGTTGGCTTTTGCTAGTTGGGGAATAACCTCTCGCTCGGCACCCTCGATATCAAGCTTAAGAAGGTCGACGGGGGTGGAGATGTAACGCGACAATTGGACAGCTTTAGTGGTGGCGGCCAGACGGATTTGGGTTCTTCCGGGATCGGGACTGCGATAAAAACTGGTAATATCAGACGCGGGCTGGTTGGGGTTAGCGTAGATGACTTTCGACCCTCTACGATCAGATAGAGCCAGTTGATGGAGGGTGACATTGGTAAGTTTGTTGTTGGATACTAACTGAGATAATAGTGAAAAAGCAAGGGGCTCTGGCTCGAAACAAATAATTCGGGATTGGGGATACAGGAAACGAAAGTAGCTGGTGGTGTCGCCTGTATTGGCGCCGCAATCGATAATCAAAGGTGTTCGCGAATGTGTTTCGAAATAGTAGTCGTTTTGAATGAAATTGGCCTCGAATTGATGAATATATTGGGAGAGAGTAGCGAAATTAATATGGAGGCCAAAGATTGAAGTTTGTCGGACTTTTTGTCGGAAAATAATTTCCAAAACGATTCTTTGAAAACAGAGATAAAGATAGGCGTGAAAAATGGCTGTTCGTTTTTTCTGTAATCGTGGGGGCAGTTGAAAGAAAATCGAAAGAAGATTTCTGAGGAAAGTTTTGGTAGATAGAATGGGATTGGTTGACGGTGTCGGGCTAGTCGGTGGTGGTATCTTCTTGTTTGCCATTTTGTTAATGGCGTATATTTTAGACCACATCGAACCAGTCGATGGGGGTGGTGTCGTCCGGTTCGCCATTGTAGTTAACAGTGATTTCTTCACCTTTTTTTATAGGTTTAATGGCTCTATAAACCATCATCTTTGAGCGAAAGTCTTGTTTCCAGTCGGCATTTGGGGAGTACGAGTGATTGTAGATAAAACCGTGGCCGAGGACGATGGCGGCGCTTCTGGTGCTTCGCCAAGGATAAAGGTAATGGTTGAGAACAGTCTTTTCACAATGTTTACGTTCGGTTGGGGTGAGGACGATCACATGACATCGCTCGACGATATCACCAACGTTAAAATTCTGAAGGGCGAATACGCCCCGACCCTTGCTGCGGATTTTTTTGACGTGAACAGTGTGTGTCATGGTGTAAATTTTACAGGACTGGCTCTGGATTGTTTGTCGCTGATCTTACTAGGAAATGGTCGCAAGTCTCTGGTCGTTGACAACAATAATACCAGCGATCATCTTCAGTAAAGGCCACGGCCGCGCCGGTGGGGAGAGGTTTCTTGTCGTTATTGTGGTCAAAGAAATTCTCGTAAAATACTCTTGTTGATATTTGGCAATAGTTATCTGGGGCTGAACAGTATTCGCAAGAGGACACAAATTCATATTAGCATGTTGATTATGGGATTTTTTTCGTAGTAACATGTTTGTATGCTAAGAAATAATGTTTCGGATGAAGGTTCGGTATCGCTTCAATCGGATTTACGGGTTGATAAAGATGCGTTGAAGGGATTGGGTTTGGTGGTGGTAGCGTATTCACATGTGGAAAGGGAGTGGTTCCCGACTGAAGATGCCTATCGGGCCGAAGTGGAGGTGGAAGAGCGTTCCACTCAGGTGGCAGAGGTGATAAAGGGTTTAGGCGTTGAGGTAAAAACTCTGCCAGGAAATCAATATTTTTTGACGAATCTGTTGGTAGACAAGCCGGCCTTGGTTTTGAACTTGGTGGATACCCTGAAGGGTAAAGATAACCTGCAAACATCGGTACCAGCCGCGCTGGAGCTGTCTAACATCCCTTACACTGGGGCGGGGATGGCCGGGATGGTGATAGGAAACGACAGAAACCTGACCAAGAGGTTACTCATGGGTTATGACATTCCCACACCTGCTTTTCAATTTATTCGCAGAGTAGGGACCAAGGTTCAAGAAGATTTGGGGCTCCCCCTGATTGTGAAATTGAACAGTAGCGGTGGCAGTGTGGGGATAGATAACAAGGCGGTAAAGGAGAAGGTTAAGGAGGCACAAAAGAAGGTTGACAAAATGATTGCGGATTACAAACAACCCGTAATTGTCGAGCAGTTTGTTGACGGTCCTGAGTTGACGGTATGCGTGTTTGATGACGGAAACAAAAAGCATGTATTTATGGGTGAGAAGGAGTTCGGAATTATGCCTGATGGTAAGCATTATTTCACTAGTATTGAGTCGTATGACCACCTCAATGCTTATAAATATAAGCCAGTTGAGGAACCTCTGCGGACAAAGGTAGCCAGGTTGGCGGTCAGAGCGTTTCAGGGTCTGTACTACAAAGACTATGCCAAGTTTGATATCCGTTACGATCAACGCACAAACACTCCATATTTTACAGATGCGAACCCAAACACTGCTTTTGGGCCGGATTTGGGACTACCTTTTACCGAGGTGGCATTGATGTATGGTGTAAAATTCGAGACAATTGTTGCTAGCATGCTAACAAAATATGCTCTTGAATTGGCTCCAAAAAACTGACTTTCCCGAGTTGCCCCGCCTCGAGCAGAAAACTAATGTCTATTGCGGGCCGGCCGTTTTGCAGATGTTACTGGGCTTTTGGTCGGTGAAAGTGGAGCAGGATAGCGTGGTCAGAGCTGCCAGAGTGGTTAAAACAATCAAAAAGCTAGGAATGACCGTTGGTGGATTAGGTAAGGCAGCAAATGTATTGGCGCCGGAGCTAGAGTTTTGGTACAAACACAATTCGTCAATTATGGATTTATCGTTGTTAATTAACGAATTCAAGTGCCCAGTTGGGGTAGAGTGGCAAGGTTTGTTTGAATACCCCGACAGTGATGAGGTGGGTGGTGATGACGATGATGGGCATTACAGCATTGTGACGGCGGTTGACGTGCGAGGTAACTTGATAAGAATTGCTGATCCATATAAGACTTTTGCCGGAAAGGACAGGCGATTCAGTGTTTTGGAGTTTGAAAGGCGGTGGTGGGATATCAACACCGTGATTAACCCTAAGAGTGGCAGAAAAAAGCAAGTAGACGATTACCACTCAATGTTTGTGGTGGTTAAACCGGGGTCAACTTTTGTGGCTAACCTGGGAATGACTAAGTTCGCTTAAATAGCCTATAACTGGACGGTGCTGGGTGGGGTGTGCTATAATGCGGGTATCCATCAGTTGATAGGTTCAGCTGACTAGACAAGAATTACGGGTCGCTTGAGTAAATTTTAATTTTTCCGATCGAATTCCGAGGTTTTTTGTTCTTATCAAATCTGTTGGATAAGAAATATATGTATTATCAAAATAATCGAAGAACGGGGGGGTGGCGAGGACGTAGAGACCCAAAGCCGATTGACAGTAACCTGTTTGTTCGGAAGGCCCAGGATGAGGCTGTCGAACAGTATGTGTGCAAGAATTCATTTGCTGATTTTCCACTTTCGGATCAATTGAGACGAAACGTAGAAAGTCGCGGCTACCAACAGCCAACACCAATTCAAGACCAGGCTATCCCCGAGCTATTTTTGGGTAGGGATGTGGTTGGCATAGCTCAGACGGGGACGGGAAAAACGGCGGCATTTTTGTTACCTTTGATTGAAAAGGTTAACAAAGCGAGGGGAGAGAAAGTGTTGATCGTTGTGCCAACTAGGGAATTGGCAGTTCAAATTGCCGGAGAATTTAATGACTTTGTGAAGACGATGGGAATTCAAGCTGTTGTGTGTATTGGTGGGGTACCGATACGTAGACAAATGAATGATTTACGTAGAAATTTCAACTTTGTCATAGGAACTCCGGGAAGATTAAAAGATCTAGAAAATCATCGAGCGATAGGATTTGGGGTGTTTAATTCGATTGTTTTGGACGAGGTAGACCGAATGCTGGATATGGGATTTGTGAATGATATAAAACAGATTGTGGCAAAACTTCCCAAGGTGCGTCAGTCTTTGTTCTTTTCGGCAACGTTACCCGATGATACCCGGAAATTGGCAAATGAATTTTTGGTTAATCCAGTAACTATTTCAGTGCGGGCTGGTAAGACTGCCGCCAGTGTAGAGCAGGATGTGGTAAGGGTTAATGGTAGACAAAAAGTGGATGTGCTCCACGAACTGTTGATAAAAGAAGAATTTGAAAAGGTACTAATATTCGGAAGAACTAAGTTAGGAATTGAGAAACTTTCGCGGACATTAACCCAGAGGGGATTCCAAGTGGTGTCGATACATGGTAATAAAACTCAGTCGCAACGCCAGCTGGCCTTGGAGCAGTTTAGGCAAGATAGAATACGAATATTGCTGGCAACAGATATTGCATCTAGGGGGCTTGATATAAACGATGTTACTCACGTAATAAATTATGACGCACCCACCTCATATGAAGACTATATTCACAGGATTGGAAGGACGGGGCGAGCAGATAAAAAGGGTAAGGCACTAACCTTTGTAGACTAACCTAGAATATCTACGTGGTCGTGAAGAGTAAAAAACATAGAATTGTGGATAGGTTGAGGATGGTAAAAAAGATGATAAGCAGTTTTGAAAAGTTGACAGAGAGACGCGAGAAAAAATAACCCATCCCTAGACTGATGAGTGGGTAGGTGGATATCAGCATACGGATACCATAGGAAGCTCCTTGGTGCCAAGCCCACCAGACGGAGATAAGGAGGAATTGAAGAGTGAAGGTAATTGTGCCAACTTTGGCAAGTTGATGTTTCCATTTGGATAGTCCCCAAAGCGCTGCGAATATTAAGGGCGAATAGAAAAGTAAGCCGCGTTCTGGTCCAACTAAAAGGTTGATAATTTTTGGGTGAAATATGTCCCAATTAGTCGGACTGAGCCAGGTAGAAGTAAGTTGATGGTGGTAGGTTAGGCGAAAAATAGTTTGTGGAAGAAGTCCGACAAAGATCAGTAATAGCGAAAGAGAAGTTGAAAAAATCATATTTTTGAGCTTGGTCACATGGTTTAGTTTGTATAGTGATAAAAACAGTAACGGTAGGTAGCTGATAATATCTTGGTCGCGGACGGAAGTGGCAAAACCTGTGAGCAACGCAATGAGATAGACGTGTTTATTGGTAATTTTTTTACTAGTGGCAATGTTTAATGTCAGGGAGGCGAGAAAAAATGACACAGGGTGAGAGTTGAGAAGGTCGATCGCGGTGTAAAAAAATAAATTAGTGGTAAGCCAGAGAGTGGTCAGAGCCAGCAGTGATGTTGTTGCCGAGAAAAATCGAGTAAGGGTACGGTAGGTAAGGTAAAGACCAATAGAAGAGAGGAAAACTAAATAGAGACCGGTGGTAATTTGATAAAGATGAGAAAGGGGAGGTAAATTAAGTGAGAATAGATTGCTGACGAAGTTAGCTAGGATGAGGGGTGGTAGATAGGCTAGACCGCTTCCGATGGGGTGGCTTGGATTTGATAATTCCGGTAGTTGAGGAAGTTGATTGCGAGTGTCCAGATCATGGTCAAAATATAGTGAGACTGCATAGGCATAATAGATACGACCGTCACCGTAAACTGCCTGACCGACGATAAAATAATGGGCAAGAAAAATAAGGGTAGCGATCAGGAACTGAAGAATGAATAGTCTTACGGTTGAGCTAGTCACTGTTGATAATTTTTGGCCTGAGCAGTAAAAAGCTGATGGTAACGGCCACGATGTCTAATTAGATTAGTATGGTTGTCGTATTCGATGACGCGACCATCTTCGAGGACTAATATTTTGTCAGCCCGGCGGACGGTGCTGAAGCGATGGGAAACAAGAATGACCATTTTGTTTTGAGCAACTCGAAGAAGACGCTGAAAGATTTCTTCTTCGGACTCGGGATCAACGTTCGAGGTTGGTTCGTCGAGAATGATAATGACTGAGTCGCGATATAGCGCTCGAGCCAGGGCAATACGTTGCCATTGGCCCTTGGAGGGTTCAATTCCGCCTTTGAATTCCTTGTCGAGCGAGTTTTTGTATTTGTGGGGAAGGGACAAAATAAAGTCGTCAATTCCGGTAAGTTTCGCGGCTTGGCGAATGTCGCTAATAGCCGATTTCTTGATAATATCACCAAAGGCGATATTATCTCGAGCGTTGAATGGGTATTGGGCAAAATCTTGAAAAAGGGCAGAAAGGTGGTGCTGGTATTCAGACAGTGAATAGTCGTTAATGTTTTTACCATTAAGAAGGATTTCTCCGCGTTGGGGCTGGTAAAAGCGGCAGATAAGTTTTATCAGGGTTGATTTGCCAGCTCCATTTTGACCTACGATGGCTAGATTGTCGGTGGGATCGAGGACAAAAGAGATATCTTTGATGGTCCAGTGGGGGTTTTGTCCATATTTAAACCAAACGTGGCGGAATTCTAGGCCATAAGTTATCCTCGCTGGAAAGTGAACTCCCTTGTGCGGTTCCTCGTCGGGGATAGACATTAGTTTTTCGTAGTCCTGGATAAAGAGGTAGTCCTCGACAAGGGAACTACATTGACGGATGAGGAAGGAAAGTCTGCCGATAAAACTTCTGATTGATTGGATAGCAATCTGGGCAGTACCGAGGGAAATTGTTTGGTAAGCTGCTCGGGTAAACAAGTACAAGGTTGTGATAAGTTCGAACAGATCCATAACAAATCTGGTGCCTTGTCTTTTTCGAGTAGCTTCGAGATCGAGTTTGAAATCCTCAAGAAAAACTCTATGAGCGATTTTGTTTTCTCGTTTAAAAAGGATCTCGGTGTGGCGAAGGATTTTGTTTTCGTAGAGATAGCGACCTTTGAGGGTAAAATCTTCGAAAGCAGTCCACAGGCGCCAGAGGGCGGCATTTTTGGAGCGGATGGCATAACCGATTTTGGCGTATTTGTTGCCAATAATGATATCGGGAATAGCGAGGATGATGGCAGGGATGATTGATAGGGGGAGATATGTGATAAGAGGAATGAGGGTGGAAACAATGGTAAAGAATGTTTCTGGTATGTTACTAACTGTTTGTTGCAACCGCCAGAGACTACTTAGGTTGTCATTGACTCTTTGAGATAAATCGCGAACTTCTGGTTTTTCAGCTTCGGAAACGGGAATAGTGTTAAGTTTTCGGGCAATGTTAATACCGACTTTGGTTTGAAGTATTCTGTTTAAAAGACGCTCACTATTGCCACTATAATTGTTGAGGTAGCTATCAATTTGGCTAATGGCCAAGTTCCCCAGGGTAAGCCAAATAAGAGTGAGAAAATATGGTTGTGGGGAGCCGACTTTGATAGCCGCCACAATGGTATCTAGATAGGCTTTGGTGATTAAAATTCGGGGGTAATTAAGTAAACCGGTAATAATACTGGAAATAGCAAGACCGGCGGCTAATTTGTGGTCAATATTCCAAATGAGCTTTTGGGTGCTCAGGTAGACACGCCAAAGATTGCCTAGGCCTTGGGGAGCGTTGGCTGATTTGGGGAACCTCATACATTAATAATACCGGGTATTTGAGGGTGGTACACTAGCTAAAGCGATGTTGACTTGGTATCAGGCGGTGGTATTAGCAGTAGTCGAAGGGCTGACTGAATTTCTCCCTGTGTCTTCGACGGGACATATGATTTTGGTAGGTCGGCTGTTGGGGATTACTTCGACAGACTTTGTGAAGACATTTGAAATTTTTATCCAATTGGGGGCAGTTTTGGCGGTGGCATGTTTGTACGCAAATACCTTGTGGCGGCATAAGCAATGGTGGTGGAAAATTGTGGTGGCGTTTTTACCAACCGGGCTTGTTGGTCTTTTGTTGTACCCAGTTGTTAAGCAATACTTGTTGGGTAGTGATGTGTTGGTGGCAGTAACTTTGATGTTGGGGGGGGTTTTTATACTATGGTTTGAGTCGAATGGGCGATCTAGGGGTCCGGGAGTTAGCGACATCGACAAACTGGACAAAAAAAAACTGGTTTCCATTGGACTGTTCCAATCTTTGTCTGTCATTCCAGGCGTGTCTCGAGCGGCAGCGACGATAATCGGAGGAATGGTAATGGGTCTGACGAGGAAGCAGGCGGTAGAGTTCTCTTTTTTGTTGTCCCTGCCAACAATGTTTGCGGCGACAGGGCTTGATTTGGTAAGGAGTGCGGGTTCTTTTGGCAGCAAACAGGTGCAAATATTGATTTTGGGTTTTGTGGTGGCTTTTGTCTGCGCGTTGGTCGTGGTGAAGGCTTTTTTGTCGTACGTTTCTAGAGGGGACTTAAAAAGGTTCGGATATTATCGAATTCTGGTGGGACTGTTGTATTTGGCTGTGTTTATCTTAGGTTAATGAGGAGTTCGCGCAAACCTCCCCCATTCCAACTGAGGGTTTTTTGTCCGTTTTGGTCGACAACGACAAAAGTGTGTTGGTAATTTACCCCGAGTTTGGCGGCTAGGTCTTTTTCTTGAGTGAGGTCGGCGACAAATATTGTGTAGTCAGTGGGAATGCTAGCTTTGGAATCGGTAAGTTCTTTTTCGATTGGCTTGCAACTAGTGCAGGAGGGGGAGGTGAAAAAGATGACTCGTTTTTTGGCAGGATCCTTGACGAAAGCGTCGTGGGAATAGGTTTTGTATGCCTCCTCAGGGTTATCGCGGGGTCCACCTTGGACAGCCTGGTTAGATAAATCTTGAAAGTTGGTCGGGTTAGCTATGGGTGTGGTGTTTTGTTTTTTGCTGGAGAATAAGGTTTTGTAGGTGAGACCTAAGGAAAGTAAGCAGATGAGCGACAATACAGCAAGGGTTTTTTTATTCATGTCAGTTAGTTAAGAATAGGCAAATTTGGTTCGTGTGTCAATGAGATAGTTAATCCCGATTAGTGAAACCAAGTTGATAGCCAGACCGAAGAGGGCTGAAAGCTGGTCAAGATAAAAGGTAAAAATTTGGGTGATAAAAATGGAGATGAGGATTGAGGTTTTTAAAATTTTGTAGGATGCGAGACGAGATTTGCGTAACCGAATTAGCCCAAAAAGTACTAGACCGTTGGCCACCAAGGTTGATAACCACTCCCCCCACTGAGAAACCCCCGATCGTGGTTGCCAGGTGGTAATGATTGTTTGGCCAAGGTTGATCAGGGAGTGTAATGAAAAATAAATAGTGACGAGAATTGACAACCTGCGGGGAGAGCGACTGATTTTAAGTAAGTGATAGAGATGTTTGAGGGTGGAGGTAATTCTTTTGGAGGAAGATGGTGTTTTTGGGGAAATGGAACTGACAAATTGTGCGAGTAGGCGGGAGTGTAGGTTCTGTTTGGCTAAAGAAAGTAATTTACGAATCGACTCGACTCTGTCGGATGTTGGTTCATCGGTATAGAGATGTTTGATACCCTCAATGGCATTGGAAAGGTATTCGGTGTCGGTGGAAATGGGTTTTTTGTTTAAATAATTAAAAACAAGGTAAATAACAACGAAGACGCAGTACACTAGGGCAACAGCTGGCTGATAGAAATAATTATTGTCCTTGGTGACAAACTTACCTATTTCGTCGACAAATAGTCCAAAACCAACCCCCCCGAATAGGCTTCCTAGCAACATTGTCGATTTGTTCAGAAAACCGAGGAGGAGAAAAATACTGATAAACATAAATAGACCCCCCCAAAGAACGTGAGCAATGTGTAAGTCGCCGGGAGACAACTGAAAATGGGTGGTCTGCAAAAATATTCTTGTCGATATGACGGTAATTGTGGCGGTAATCAGTAAAATTTCGAAGTAATTGGCGAAGGCGAGGTTCTTGATCCAGCGGGGGTTGGCCATGTTGAGAGCAATTATAAACTTATGGTATTATCAAGGGACGATGAGTGAAAAACAAACAGTTTCAAATCAGAATCCAATTGCATGGTTGTACCCCCCAATTGTGGTGGCGTTGCTTATAGGTGGGGCATTTTGGGTAGGTCGATTGTCTTCTCAGGTTGATTTGTTACAGAAAGGTGTCGCCCCCACGGCGCCGACGGCACAACAGGCAGGGAATGGTTCAGCTGCACCGTCACCGCTGCAGGTTTCGAATTTGAAGATGCAGGCGCGAAATTTGGGTATGGATGGAGATAAGTTTGATTTTTGTTTAGATTCGGGAAAATATGAACAGAAGGTAAAAGACGACTTGGCGTATGGTGGGTCTTTGGGGGTGTCTGGCACACCAAGCTTTTTTATTAATGGGGTTATGTTGGTTGGTGCTCAGCCGCAGGGGGAATTTGAAAAAATAATTGACGCAGAGATTAAGAACGGTTCTGGTGATAAGGTTGGGGGTAATTCTTCAGCCAGAGTAAGTGTGAAAACAAATGTAGGCTATGTGCGTGGAGATAAGAATGCCAAGGTTAAGATGGTGGAGTTCTCGGATTTTGAGTGCCCATTTTGTAAGAGGGCTTTTCCGACTACTCAGGCATTGGAAAAGAAGTATGGCAGCCAGTTAAGTGTTGAGTATAGACATAACCCGTTGCCTTTCCATTCTTATGCGCAGAAATCGGCAGAAGCGAGTGAATGCGCGGGAGAACAGGGTAAGTTTTGGGAGATGCACGACTATATGATGGGGGCGTAGTTAGTTGGTGAGGAAGGTGTAGGTTTCTGAGGTGAAGTCGGGGGTGGAGATAGTAAACTGATATTGTGTTTTGGTCATTAGTGTTTCAGTGGTGATGACATGACTAGTGCGAGGTGTTGAGGAGACTGTAATGTTGCTGGTACCTTGGTTGGGTGAAGAAAGAAGAATGTGTGATGTTGTTGGAGTCTTGGTAGTAAAAGAGATAATAACTTGGTTATTGTCCTGGACTATGATCAACGGATGGCTAACTGGTGATGAGGCACTGACACGAGACTCTTGGCGCGCTTTGAAGTAGTTTACGGTAGTAGGTCCCATCGAGACGGCAAGAGTAAAGAAAAGTACTGGCAAGATAACAGCAAAGGCCGATTTGATGGGTATTCCCCAAAGTTGGTGGTAGGTTATCTTTGCCTCTTGGGCTATTTTAAATTTGTAGAATTCTCTTGAGGGAAAGTAATGACCGTGGTCACTGGGGCAGGCATAGACGATAATCGAGCGAGGAACGGAGTCCGCACTGATGGCAATAAGGCGCTGCCGACAGATGGGACAATCTGGTGAGGTGGGGTATGGAATATTTGCCTTGGGAATGACCGAGTCAATATTTTTGGCTTGGTGTTTGTCGATAAGGTTGGCAATTAATGGGGGAAGAAAGTGTCCTCCGCAGTAGAAACATTCATAGATGTTAATTTCTTCATGGTCAGGCAAGTGAACTGGGGTGGTAGAAAAAAAATGCAAACATTGGGGGCAGTTCATGGCGGATATTAGTATATAATAGCGGGAGCTAAGGAGGTGACTTTGCCGTGAGTGGTTTTAATGGACAAAAAAGCGAAATTAGATTGTATGTGGGTAATTTGCCCTTTTCTTTAAGGTCCGATGACCTTTATAAGATGTTTTCTGAGTATGGAAAAGTGGATGATGCAGTGGTGATGATGGAAAACGGTGATCAGGAAAGAAGTAAAGGTTTTGGGTTCGTAACAATGGTTAATCAGGCCGAAGCTCAGCGGGCTGTAGAGGTATTTAGCGGGAAGGAAGTGTTGGGGAGAAATCTGGTGTGCAACATCGCTAAACCGAGAGAGCCGAGATTTGGCTTCTGATGTTAAACTGAATGAATGTTACTGCGATTTTTGGGTGCGGCCGGGATGGTGACAGGGTCGAGTTATCTTTTGGATAGTCGGATTTTGGTAGACTTTGGAATATTTCAGGGCGGTAGAGATTCGGCAGAGCTGAATAGTGCAGACCTTTCGCAAATGGTAGTAGGTTTAAAGGCGGTGATAGTCACCCACGCACACCTGGACCATTGTGGCAGACTACCACTTCTGAGCCGGTGGGGGTATCAAGGACCAATCTATACGACTTTACCCTCGACTGAGTTGGTGGATTTGGTTCTTCGGGATAGTGCCAAAATAGCCAAGGAAGATAGAAATGGAATGGTTTTGTATACCGAGGGGGATGTCGAGAAAGTTACCTCCTTGATTAAAGGAATTGACTATCACCAGAGTGCTGATTTGGGTGATGGCGATAGTTTTTGTTTTTGGGATGCAGGACATATTTTGGGGTCGGCAAGCGTTGAGATGAATTGTGGAGGTAAAAAGATCATCTTTTCTGGGGATTTGGGAAATACTCCGCAGCCACTGGTTCGCCCGACTGAGTACCCCACCGAGGGTCAAGTAGTATTGATGGAGTCGACCTATGGTGACAGGCTACATCCGAAGGAAGACCCCAGCCAAGTATTGTTAGAGGAAATTGGAGAGATTGAGAAATCTGGCGGTGCATTGTTGATTCCGAGTTTTTCTTTGGAACGGACGCAGGAGTTGTTGCACCACCTCGACCATCTGAAGAAGACAAAAAAGATTAGAGATGGAACTAGAGTGTTTTTGGACAGCCCGATGGCAATAAAGGCTACTGATATATTTCGTGAATATCGGTATTTGTATAACGTCGAACTTAAAAACCATAGCGCAATTGACGATCCATTTGATTTTCCTGGTTTAACTGTGGTGAGAAATCCCAAAGAGAGCAAACGAATATTTGCGATCAAAGAGCCCAAAGTGATTTTGGCCGGTAGCGGGATGATGACCGGAGGACGGATTATGGGTCATGCAATTAAATTGTTACCATTTGAGAACACCCGACTGCTATTTGTAGGTTACCAAGCAATGGGAACCTTGGGGCGGTCAATTTTGGATGGAACAAAACAAGACGTTGGGACACCATTGATGGTAAGAATTGGCGATGTGCGCGTTGAGGTAAGAGCTAATGTTCGTGAAACAGCCAGTATGAGTGCACATGCTGATCAAGGCCAGCTAATAGATTGGTTGGGTCACATTAATGGAGTAAATAAGATTTTTCTGGTGCATGGAGACGAGGAACCAAGAAAAACATTAAGGGACAAGATTGATAAAAATTTTACTGGTGTGTCGATTGAGACACCCGTTTTGAACGACGAGTTTGAGATATAATTTTTAGCCATGCTTGAACTATTTTTTGATGTCGAAACTAAGAAATTTTTCAGTGATATTGATAGCCGCGACCCGGGAAAACTAGGGGTAAGTGTGGTGTCGGCATATCAACGGGAGGTAGATAGGTACAATCAGGAGCGTAGTGGGGAGATGGCGAGTTTTTTTGAAAAGGATTTCGATGCAATGTGGCCATGGTTTGAAAAGGCAGACCGGATAATTGGGTTTAATTCAAAGGGTTTTGATGTGCCAGCCTTGGCCGTCTATTACAACCGGGGAATCTTTGCCTCGTTGCCCCATTTTGATATTTTGGAGGAAGTTAGGAGGGAATTTGGCAGAAGGATAGGGTTGGATGCGATTGCAAAAGAGACGTTGGGTAATATTAGCAAATTGGCGACAGGATTCGATGCTGTAGTTTGGTGGGAAAAAGGCGATGAGGTTAGTCTATCTAAGCTTGCGCGATATTGTGAGATGGATGTGGAGGTTACAAAAAGGATCTATGATTACGGTAAACAGAATGGAAAATTGAAATTTAAGGATAGGTGGAATGAGCCAAGAGAAGTTAAAGTTGATTTTGGTTATGCAAAGGCAAAACAATTGCTCGAAAAACAGATGGGATTGTTCGGATAGGGTATCATATTGGAATTATGTCGTTATTGGTAAAAAATCTATCGGTTGACGTGGGTGGCAAAAGGGTGCTCCAGTCGGTGTCCTTGGAAATTAAATCGGGGGAGGTGGTGGTGTTGATGGGACCGAATGGATCAGGTAAGTCGAGTTTGGGGCTAACTATTGCGGGGCATCCGTACTATCAGATTGTAGAAGGATCAATCAAAATTGATAGCGTAGATGTTACAAGAATGGGTGTGGATGAACGGGCTAGGGCTGGGTTATTTCTACTTTCCCAGTACCCGACGGCGATTCCTGGGGTAAATGTCAAAGAATTAATGTTGGCAGCATTAAGGCAAAAAGAGGAGGGCGGAAAAATGACAACGGCGATCGATTTGAAAAATGAGGTGTTATCGGTGGCTAAATCATTGTTAATTAAGGATGATTTGATTAAGCGCGGAATTAACGATGGTTTTTCTGGAGGAGAAAAGAAAAGAATGGAGACGTTACAAATGATTATAATGAAACCGAAATACGCAATTGTCGATGAGGTTGATTCAGGGTTGGATGTGGATGGTCTGCGGGTCGTAGCGAAAGCAATTGGTACATTGGTAAAAAATAAACAAATGGGGACATTGGTGATCACACATTACCAAAGATTGCTTAAATATTTAGAACCAGATAAGGTTTTTTTACTTAAAGAAGGAAATATGGTTAGGTATGGGGGAAGTGAGTTGGTCGACATGGTGGAGAGGGATGGTTTTTCCGGGAGAGAGGCAAAATGAGTCGCTTTTCAAAAGTGGGGATAAATACAAATGGTGTTGGAAATATGGTGGATGGTTATAGTCTGGGACATAAGGACAAAGTTGAATACGAAAAGATTCTTAGTATGGGATTGGGGGAAGAGTTGATTAGGCAGTTGTCGCAAGAAAAGAAAGAGCCGAAATGGATGCTTGATTACCGTTTGCAATCACTGGTTGGGTTTGGGCAGTTACCTATACCAACATGGGGAGGTGATTTGTCGGGAATCGATTTTGCTGATATCTGTTATTATCTACGACCAGCCGGAGGAGTCTCGCGTAAATGGGAGGATGTACCTGAGAATATCAGAAAAACATTTGAGAAGATTGGGGTGCCTGAGGCTGAACGAGATGTGTTGGCTGGGGTGAAGGCGCAATATGATAGCGAGGTAATTTATGGATCACTAAAGAAAAGTTTGGAAAGTAAGGGGGTAATTTTTACCTCGATGGATGAAGGCTTGGCAAAATATCCGGAATTGGTTAAACAATATTTTGGAAAAGTGGTGGCGAGGGGAGATAATAAACTAGCTGCCTTGAATAGTGCGGTGTGGTCTGGTGGTTCTTTTGTGTATGTGCCAAAGGGGGTAAAGGTCGACCTACCTTTGCAAACATATTTTCGGATTAACGCTGAAAGAGCAGGGCAGTTTGAGAGAACGCTAATTATTGCTGATGAGGGAAGCAGTGTGCATTACGTGGAAGGCTGTTCCGCCCCTGCTTATTCATCGGGATCGTTGCATGCAGCAGTGGTGGAGGTGGTGGTAAAGAAAGGGGCCAGAGTAGTCTATACCACGGTTCAGAACTGGTATCGAAATGTATACAACCTGGTGACAAAACGAGCCTGGGTGGAAGAAGAAGGGGAGATGAGGTGGGTCGACGGTAACCTGGGAAGTAAATTGACGATGAAGTATCCCGGGTGTATCTTGGTGGGCCGACGAGCGAAAGGAGAAATGCTGTCAGTTGCTTTTGCAGGGGCAGGACAGCATCAGGATACGGGAGCAAAGATGATTCACCTGGGGAGCGAAACAAGTTCTCAGATAATTAGTAAGTCAATAAGCAAGGATGGGGGGCGGGCGAGCTATCGGGGGTTGGTAAAAATTAACAAGGGGGCGATTAAGGCCCGGAGCAAGGTAGTGTGCGACGCTTTAATTTTGGATAGCTTGAGCCGGTCAGATACCTATCCAACCAACAATATTTGGGAGAGTGATGCAATCTTGGAACACGAGGCTACTGTATCGAAGGTGGGAGAAGAACAATTGTTTTATTTAATGAGCCGAGGAATAAATGAGCATCAAGCTGAAGCATTAATTGTGAATGGGTTTCTGGCGCCGATAATCAAACAGATACCCTTGGAGTATGCGGTAGAGATGAACCGGTTGGTGGAATTAGAGATGGAAGGAAGTGTGGGATGAGTAAGCTTCGTTGGCTAATAACAAAACCAGGTTCGAAAAGAAAGACAATGGAGTTGAAAGTGCCTGGGGGGGAAAAGTTTTTGGAAACGATAGTTAGGGCAGAGGAGATTGGCGACTATCAAGTTGAAATCGTAGTTAAACACGGGGTGGAAAATACGAAGGCGAAGGTGGAGGTACGGGTGATAGCTGGTGGGGGGGCAAAGGTAAAAATTGTTGGGATGATAAAAATTGGAAAGGGGGCAGATGGAGTGGATAGTTTTTTGGATGTTCGAGCAATTTTGCTGGACAATATCTCGAGCGTGGAGGTGGAGCCAAAACTTGAGATTGAGGCTAACCAGGTAAAGGCAAGTCATGCGGCGACGGTGGCGCCTTTGGATGAAGCCCAACTCTTTTATATGATGGGCCGAGGCTTAACCAGGAGTGAGGCGGAGAAGATGTTGATAAGAGGATTTTTGGGGGATTAAATTAGTTAGAGGTTGGCACTGGTGGTGTTAGAATTAGCCTATGTTTGATGTGGATAAAGTTCGGGGAGACTTTCCGATACTAAAGCGAAGGGTAAACGGGAAAAAATTGGTGTATTTGGATAGCGCAGCGACCAGCCAAAAACCTCGGCAGGTAATTGAAAGTATTGTCGACTTTTATGAAAATCATAACGCGAATATCCATCGTGGAGTGCATACTCTTTCGGTTGAGGCTACCAAGATGGTGGATGAATCGAGAGAAAAAGTAGCGAAGTTTATTGGGGCGAAGACGAATGAGGTAATCTTTGTGCGAAATGCCAGTGAGGGTTTGAATTTGATTGCAAATAGTTATGGCAGGGGGGTGGCGGCGAAGGGGAGGGAAATTGTCGTCAGTCGTCTGGAGCATCATTCGAATTTGGTACCTTGGCAGGAGCTGGCGAGGGAGCGGGGTTTGAAGTTGGCGATGGTAAACGTCAATAGTGATGGAGAGATGGTACTCATGGAAGAGAAAGCCAGAGTGATTGATGGTGTACATTTGGGAGCTTTGGATAATTTACTCTCTGAGAAAGTGGTGATCGTAGCTTTGAGTGCGGTCAGTAACGTTTTGGGAAGTATTACTAGGTTAGAAGAGGTGGTGAGGCTGGTGCGAAAAAAAGCTCCCGGTGCTGTGATTGTGCTAGACGGGGCGCAGTTGGTCCCCCATAAAGAGGTTGACGTCAAGAAACTGGGAGTGGACTTTTTAGTTTTTTCCGGTCATAAGATGCTTGGGCCGACGGGAATTGGATGTGTGTGGGGAAAAGAGGAATTGTTAAGGAAGATGGAGCCGTTTTTGTATGGAGGTGACATGATAAACGAGGTGGGGATGGCCAAGGCCACCTGGGCTGAAGTCCCAAATAAATTTGAGGCAGGGACGCCGGACATTGCCGGTATTGTGGGGTTGGGGAGGGCGGTTGACTACTTGTCGTCCTTGAGAATGGATGCAATTTGCAGACATGAGAAGAATCTAACCGAATATGCCCTAGAAAAGTTTATTGATTTGGAAAATAGAGGTGAGATTCGACTTTTTGGTGTGCGTAATTCAGAATGGCGATCTGGAGTAATTACCTTTAACGTGGGTAAGGTTCATGCTCATGATGCGGCACAAGTTTTGGATAGTGAAGGAATCGCCGTGCGCAGCGGACAACATTGTGGGGCGCCCCTCGTGGCATCTTTCGGGGAAGTGGCCATGGTAAGGGCTAGTTTCTATGTTTATACAACAGTAGAGGAAATTGACGCCTTGATTTTGGGGATCGGGAAAATTAAAAAAATATTCAGTTGAAAAGTGGATTATAGTGAAAATATTTTGGACCACGCTAAACACCCGAGGAATTTTGGGCAGTTAGCTGGGGCGGAGCTGGTGATTAGGGAGGCTAACGCATCGTGTGGGGATATGGTAGAGGTGGGGGTGACGTTTGATAAAGGAAAAGTAGCAAAGGTTGGGTGGAGGGGTGTTGGGTGTGTGATATCTACTGCAGCCGCCAGTATGTTGTCGGAAAAAATAATTGGGATGGGGAAGGCAGATTTACTAAGTTTGGGGGAAAAAGGTGTGTCTGAAATGCTGGGAGGAATAGGTCTGGGGCGAATGAAATGCGCCACCTTGTTTTATCGTGCCATGAGTAAGATATTTGATGGAAAAAACTAGGGTAAAAAAAATCTGGGCGAGAGTGGCGGGCAAAAGGCTACTGGCGGGAAATTATTGGCTGATAAGATTGGATTTAGCTGAAGAATTCAATTTTTCTCCTGGACAATATGTGAGCTTGTTGGTTAGCAAAAGCGGTGACAGGCGGTCTTATTCAATATGTAGTAGACCGGGAGGAAAAGAAGTAGAACTGCTAATCGACGTGTCACCAATGGGAATCGGGTCGAGATATATACTAGCACTCAAGAGTGGGTCAGAGGTAGAAATTTTAGGTCCGATGGGGTCGTTTGTGCTCGAAGCGGCGCCGGAGTATATCTTCGTGGCCACAGGAAGCGGAATTGCCCCTTTTCGCTCGATGGTTGGGGGGTTGGCTGAAGCAAAAAAAGCTAGAATTAGGTTGTGGTGGGGGATGAGGTATCAAAAGGATTTGTTTTGGCAAGAGCATTTTGAAAAAATGTTGGGTGATGGTTTCAAAATGGTGCTTTCCGGTACAAATGAAAAATGGACGGGAGAGGTGGGACACGTGCAGGACTTGATAACAAAGTCGTCTGGTGATTTTTCACAGAGTATTGTTTATCTGTGTGGTGGAAGGGAGATGGTATATAGTTGCGCGAAGATCTTTGTGGGTTTGGGGGTACCGGAGACGGCAATAAAAACAGAGAAATACTTCTAGTTGTCTGTGTTAATATGTTCAGACGAGCTGTAACGAATATAATAGAAAGTAATGATTAATTTGAAATTGACTATTGGGGTATTACTTGGAAGCTTGCTAGTGGTAGTCCTGGTGGTGGTGGGGTTGTCACGATTATCCGGAGACGGGGGGGTGGCGAAAATTAGCGACGATTTGGTAACGGGGGCGAGGTTAGTAAGTAAAAATGGACAGGAGAAAGTATTGGTAGTGGAGTTTTCTGATGTTCAGTGCCCAGCTTGCAAGACGGCCGAGCCAATAGGAAAGGAGCTAAGGACGATGGCTGGAGTGACGTTTGTCTACCGACATTATCCGTTGACGACTGTTCACAAGAATTCGTTATTTGGAGCTCGTTCGGTTGAGGCAGCCACAAAGTTGGGGAAGGGATGGGATATGTTGGAAGTAATGTTTGACAAACAAAGCGAGTGGGAAAGTTTGGATGGAGATAAGCTTGATCGAGCGGTCGTTGGTTATGCTACCGGTCTAGGCATGGTAGAAAGCGATTTTGTGGCAAAACAGAAGTCGGAAGATGTGGCAAGTGCGGTAAATGAGGATATTAATTTGGGTAATAGAATCAGGTTATCGGGCACACCTACTTTTTATATAGATGGAGAAATGGTTGCGAGTAATCTGGTGCTTTCTAAAGTAAAGGAAAAACTTAAGACGAGATGAACGTCGCTACTTTGACAGTTTCGGCATTGTTGGGTGGTCTAAACCCTTGTGGTATAGGGCTAATGGTGATGTTTTTGGGATACCTGCTGGTTTTTGGGGTACAGAATAAAAAGGGGCAGTCGAGAGTACTTCGGTTGGGTTTGATTTATATTGCTAGCGTGTTTATGTCTTATCTATTGGTAGGGTTGTTTTTTTACAACTTGGCCTTTTTTTTGCAAAGAACAGTGTTAGCAAGGTATTTGTTTCGGATTGCTGGAGGTGGAGTAATCTTTTTTGGAATATTGCAATTGATTGGTGGTTTTTGGCCTGACTCATCGTTAAAGGTGCGGATGCCAGAGGGGTTGGATAAACAGTTTGGGCGTTTGATGTCACGGTCGAATGTGTATGTGGCGATTTTGGCAGGGATGCTGACAACTTTGATGGGGTCCCCGTGTATGATGCCCCTTTATGTGGGAACTGCTATAGCTATTGCAAACTCTGGCTTGGGGATTCCTAAATTGCTAATGTTATTTTTGTATTACAACGTTGTGTTTGTGTCTCCCTTGGTGGTAGTGTTGATATTGGTAGAGAGGGGCAAAGAGCTAATGCTATTGAAGGAATGGGAGCACAAAAGTGAAAGGTGGATTAGGTTGATACTAGGAGCATTAATGCTAGTGGTTGGTGGGTGGTTGTTTAAACGATGATTAAAGAGATAAAACAAGCTTTGAGGAGGGTGGTGGATCCCGAGTTGGGGATTGATATTGTCAGCTTGGGGTTAATTTATAAGATCAGTGTAAGAAAGAGTGGTGACACGGTGGTAAGGATGACTTTGACATCGCCTGGTTGTCCACTGGCAAGCATGATTGATATCATGGTAAAAACGGAAGTAAAAAAAGTGAAGGGTATAGGTGATGTAAGGACAGAACTAATTTGGGATCCACCATGGGTGCCGGATATGATGAGTGACGAAGCAAAAGCGGAGTTGGGGTTTGACTAAAATTTGTTAGAATGGAAAGATGAAGGTCTTTTTGGGTGCAGACCATGGGGGTTTTGAGTTGAAGGGCAAGCTTTTAGAGTGGTTAGGCCTGAATGGTTATGAGACAGTTGACTGTGGTGATTTTGCCAAAGTTGGAGATGACGACTATGTGGACTGGGCCGAAGCAGTAGCTTTGAAGATGCGAGATGACCGATTGGCTCGAGGTATATTGATTTGTAGAAATGGGGTGGGAATGCAGATCGTGGCTAATAGGTTTAGGTGGATGCGCTGTGGATTGGGTTTTAGCGTGGAGGTGGTGCGGTCGGCTCGTAACGACGACGATATTAATTGTTTGTCGCTACCGGGAGATTTTGTTCGCGAGCAGGAGGCAGTCGAGTATACGCGTGTGTTTTTGGAAACTGAATTTTCTGGGGTAGAGAGGTTCGTGCGAAGATTAGAAAAGTTAAAGAGAATTGTATGAATTTGGTAAAAGTAATTCCAGCAATATTAGCGGATAATGTTAGCCAATTTCGAGAAGAGGTAGATAAATGCATTCAAGTGACTAATCGCATTCAGCTGGACGTGATTGACGGGGTGTTTGCAGCAAGAAAAACGGTGGGGTTGGAGTACCTAGACAGTTATTCTGAGGCGGAGTGGGATATCCACTTGATGGTTAGTAAGCCAGAGCAGTATTTGGGTCATGTGAGGAAAGCAGGAGTCAAGAGGGTGTTTGGGCAGATTGAAGAGATGGACAGTGTAACTTCTTTTGTCGCAGATGGTCAAGCTCTGGGGCTGGAAATAGGGTTGGCATTTGGATTAGAGACCGACTTGGAACCTTTGACTAAAATAATCGATGACGTGGATGCAGTGTTATTGATGGGTGCGCCTATGGGTGAGCAGGGAGGGGGATTTGATCAACGTGTTTTGGCGAGAATAAAGAGAGTGAGAGAATGGTCAAAACGAGTTCATTTGGTAATTGACGGAGGGCTAGATGAGGAAAAAATTAAGTGGTGTATCGCAGCTGAGTGGGACGAAGAAATGCGAGAGGATGAGTTGGATTATTCGTTTGCGGGAATGGAGTTTGTGGTTGGTAGTCATTTGCTGAAAGCGGTAAATATACAGAACGAGTGGACCAGGCTAACCAGTCTAGTTGTTCACGAGTGATAAGATGGTAAGTGATGAAGTTTGTAAATATTAAAGCAGTAACGATTTTTGGTCATGCTAATGCTCAGCCTGGAAGTGAGTTGTACAAAGATGCATTTGCAGTAGCAAAGGAGTTGGCAAGGAATGGGTTGGGTGTTGTTAATGGTGGTGGGCCGGGAGTAATGCGGGCAGCGACTGAGGGGGCGCATGCAGGGTCGGGGCGAGTAATGGTAGCAACGTTTTATCCTAAATATATCGAGAACTTTGAAGGTAAAGACCCAAACAACAAGGCTGATAAGGAAGTCGTGATGGATAATTATGTCGATCGAACGATGAAGTTACTGGAGTTGGGTAATGCTTATGTGATTATGAATGGTGGAACGGGTACGTTGTCTGAGCTGGGTATGGCATGGGGTTTGGCGTATCTTTATTTTGGACACCACAAGCCAATTATTTTTTATGGCAGTTTTTGGCACGAAGTTACAGAGGCTTTGGTAAAAAATTTGTTAATCGGAGACGCAAGACCGGGTGCCTTAAGAGTTTATAGGATAGCTACCACACCAGAAATGGTTATCTCTTATTTAGAACAATTTGACAAGGAGCTGGGAAGCCGACAGAAAATTCCGATGGTCGATACGACCAAGCCGGAAATGGCATTTATTGATAATTAGTTATGGATAGCGGATTAGTGGAAAAGAAAGCTGGGGAAATCCGGCTAGAGATAATTAAAATGTTGACCAATGCTGGGTCAGGACACACAGCTGGTCCGTTAGGTTCGGCGGACTTTTGGGCTACGTTGTATTTTGGCGGAAAAGTGGCGGTAAAACCAGATAATCCTTGGTGGGAAGATAGGGATCGGGTAGTGTTGAGCGCAGGTCACTATGCTCCAGTTTTGTACGCCAGTTTGGCCTTGGCGGGCTTTTTTGATCAGAGTGAGTTATTAACGTTGAGGCAGCTAGGGAGTCGTTTGCAGGGCCATCCAATTAATCATCTACTGCCGGGAGTTGAGATTAGTAGTGGCTCTTTGGGCCAAGGTGCCAGTCAAGCTGTTGGAATGGCATTGGCAGGAAAAATCATGAAAAAAAGATGGCGAGTAATCTGTTTTATGGGGGATGGTGAGCAGGATGAGGGGCAGGTGTGGGAAGCATACGTGGCTGCGGCAAAGTATAAATTGGCTAATCTCACTTTTGTGGTGGATCGAAATAATATCCAATTAGATGGGTTCTCGGAAGAAATTTGGCCGATGGAGCCTTTGACTGGTAAATATGAAGCCTTTAATTTGTGGGTCAGGGAGGTTGATGGACACAGTGTGTCAAAAATAGGAGAGGCGATCGATGCCGCGGCTTTGGTACCTGATAAGCCACAAATCCTAGTATTGCACACGACACCAGGAAAGGGGATTTCTTTTATGGAAAATCAGTTTCCTTGGCATGGTAAGGTTCCAAAAATAGGTGAAGCAGTTGAAGCGCTGATGCAACTTAGAGAAATTAGAACCTTGTCGGGAAAGGTAAGCTATGACTAGCGGTCAGGTATCCATGCGGGATGGTTTGAGTGAGGGATTGTGTGAAATAGCCAAAAGAGATTCTCGGATTGTAGTGTTGTGTGCTGATTTGGCGGAGAGCATAAGACTGCTTGAGTTTAAGAAATTGTACCCGGATAGGTTTTTCGAGATGGGAATCGCCGAACAAAACATGATGGGGGTGGCTGCGGGGATGGCGGCCGAAGGATTGATCCCGTTTGTGGCTTCGTTTGCTGTTTTTAATCCGGGACGAAACTGGGAACAGATGAGGATTTCGGTTTGTTTGTCAAGGCAAAATGTAAAGATCATTGGTGCACATGCGGGATTTGGTAATGGCGGAGACGGGGCAAATCAACAAGCATTTGAGGATATTGCCATAACCAGGGTAATGCCTAATTTGACGGTTCTTGTACCTGCAGACTATGCACAGGCAAAACAGGTGCCCGTTGAAGCCGTCAACTGTCCGGGGCCGGTTTATATTAGGATCAGCAAGGAGCCAGGCTCAATAGTAACAAACGGAGTGATAGAAGGAGGGCGCGCATATATTTTGAGAAGTGGTAAGGATGTCACTTTGGTAGCGTGCGGATCAATGGTAGAGGTAGCACTAGAGGTGGCGGAATTGGTAGAACAAAAGATCAGTGTTGAGGTGATAAATGTGTCGAGTATTAAACCATTCGACAACCATGTGCTCATAGGAAGTGTAAAAAAAACAGGGAAGGTGGTAACTATTGAGGAGCATAGTATTGTTGCCGGGTTGGGTGGGGCGGTAGCGGAAGTGTGTGGTGAAAGTTGGCCCGTTTTCGTAACCAGAGTGGGAATGCCAGATTGTTTTGGAGAAAGTGGTACGGTAAACGAGTTGAGAAGAAAGTACGGTATGGATGTTAATAGTATCGCCAAAACTTTGGTGGAGGCTATGAGCAGGAGAACAAGGTGAAAAAAGTAGTGGTGGTGGGCTCAGCAATAGTGGACATGATCATGAGGTCAAATTTGTTTAGAATACTAAAAAGTCACGAGGTAGAGGGGGGCGTGGCGCTCTGTGAAGTATATGGGGGAAAAATGGAGATCGATCATATGGAGATGGCTGTGGGCGGCGCGGGAACGAATGTTGCTGTGGGTTTGACTCGCTTGGGTTTGTTGTGTGCCCCAATAGTGTGTGTGGGAAGAGACGGTTTCGGAAAAATGATTAAAAATAACTTGGAGACGGAAAAGGTAAACATGGATTTGGTACAGGAAAGCGAGATTTCGACGGGGATATCGGTGGTTCTGGTTGGGCCAAAAGGAGGAAGGTCGATCATTACTTACAGGGGAGCAAGTGCGGAAATTAAGTCAAATGACATAAATTGGGATTTTGTGAGCAAGGTGGACTGGATTCATATTGCGAGTTTGGGTGGGGACATTGGTTTGCTCGAGGATTTGGTAGTGTACGCGGCAAAGAAAGGAATTGGAGTGAGTATTAATCCTGGTAAAAAAGAGATTACGAAGAGGGAAAAATTGTTGGAGTTGTTTCCCAAAATCAAAATAGTGATCTTGAATAGGTTAGAGGCTGCTGATTTGACCGGTGAGCAATATGAAAATTGGGATGAAATAATTCGAAAGACCAAAGATTGGGGTGTAAACAAGGTTGCTGTAACGGATGGGGCAAGGGGAGCGTGTATTGTTTCTGGCGGTGTGACAATAAAAATGTCTGCATTTCCATTGAAATCAATAGACGATACTGGGGCTGGCGATGGGTTTTGTTCGGGGGTGATTGCTGGAGTTTTGGAAGGAAAAACTGACGAAATTTTATTGAAAATGGGGTTGGCTAACGGAGGTAGCGAGGTAACAAAATATGGCGCAAAAAATGGTTTATTACGAAGACATGAGATTGATCGGTGGCTAAAGAAGAGCTTGAGAGTAGTATCCTCAACGGGGTAGACTATATAGGATGGCGCGAATATTTGTAACTCATAAGCTGGTGGGTATGGATCTTGCTAAGGCATTTGCAAATTACGATCTTGATGTTTGGCCAAAAAGGGATATCTCTCGAAAGGATTTGTTGGAAAAGGTTCGGGGAGTGTCGGCAATAATTAGCATGTTGACGGAGAGAATAGACGCTGAGGTAATGGATAGAGCCGGGATGAGTTTAAGAGTGGTGGGAAATTACGCCGTAGGATTCGACAATGTTGATATTGGTGCTGCGACCTCCCGGGGGATAGCCGTGGTCAACACACCTGGGGTATTGGTAGAGGCAGTGGCCGAGCATGTGATGGCGCTAACATTAGCTGTGGCCCGACGACTGGTTGAGGGGGACCGATTGGTACGCAGCGGAAAATATAAGGGGTGGGAACCAGACTTGTTAGTCGGGATGGGTATACGTGGTAAAACCATGGGGATAATTGGTTTAGGCAGGATCGGCAAATGGACGGCCCGATTGGCAATGGGGCTGGGCATGAAAGTGATCTATTATTGCAGAAATCGGGATGAGGAGTGTGAGTATGAGCTGGGGGTCAAGTACGTGGGATTTAATAACCTGTTACAACATTCGGATGTGATCAGTTTGTCAGTACCATTGACAGATGAAACCAGAAAAATGGTAGGTGAGAAGCAGCTGCGATTGATGAAACCTAGTGCCATAGTAATAAATACTTCGAGGGGAGGTGTACTGGATGAGGATGCCTTGGTTAGGGCTTTGAGTCATGGAAAACTTGCGGGAGCTGGTTTGGATGTCTACGAAAATGAGACAGAAGTCGGGGTCAAATTGAGGTCGATTCCAAATGTGGTGCTTACTCCACACATTGCTTCGGCAACTATGGAGGCTAGGGTTCAAATGTCTCAACTAGTAGTTGATGGGGTGAAGAAAGTGCTTGCCGGAAAGTGCCCGGAAAATATAGTAAATAGTGACGCATGGCAGAAATTGAGCAGGAAATAAATAACGAGAAGAAAAAGGATAGGCAGCTTGAGAAAGAAGTTAAAAGTTCTGATAAAAGGTGGGTAGTTTTGGTTTTGATAATTAGTTTCTTGGTCAGCATCTTTTTCTATTGGAGTTTTGGGTGGGGGTCGACTAAGATTTACGAGTTCTGAGTTACTTGTTGAGTTTTTGGAGGACAGGGACGAGGTTTTTTGTCGACACTAAAGTATTCATATCGGTTTTGACAGTCTGGGCAAGCCTGTGAATTGGTGGCCGGGCAATAAAAGATTCTGGCAAGATTCGAAGGGGGAGTAAACCAGGGGGTTGCCGGGTTGGCGAGTTTCGTTATTAATCTATTCCAAATGGGTGAGGCTCCAGTTATTCCTGATGCAATTGCATTCATTGGGGTGTTGTCATTGTTTCCCACCCAAGTGGCAACGAGAATATCTGGTGTAAAGCCAATGGTCCAGTTGTCCCTTAAATTGTTGCTTGTTCCGGTTTTAACCATTGTTCTTAGTGGGGATGTATTGAGAACAGAATTTAAACCAAATGCTTTTGCTCGTGCGTAATTATCGGAAAGGATATCTGTAATAGTGTACGAAGTTTCTGGGCTGATAATTTGTTTACCAAAACAGTTATCTGGCAGGTGGGCGAGTTTACATGGGCTAATTGTTAACTCTCGATTTTGGCTGTCGGTAATCTTGGTGATGGAAATAATGGGGATTTGTTTACCGTAATTTGCGAAAACCGAGTAGGCTTGAGAAAGTTGGAGGAGACTTGTTTCGAGCGCTCCTAAGGTTATCGATAGACCAAAACGATTCGGGTTGTTCCAGCTGGTAAGACCCATCTCTTTTGCTAAGCTTGCCATTTGTGTTGGACCAAACTTTGAGAGTGTGTTGATGGCTGGAATATTGTATGAATTTGCTAGCGCGCTACGTAGGGTCAGGGGTCCATGAAAGCGATTGTCATAATTTTTGGGTACCCAGGTAGTTCCATCATCCAGTTTTATCTGTATGGGCCGATCTTCGATGGTGGATGCCGGTGTCATCCCTGACTCGAGGGCTAGAGAGTAATTAATCGGTTTGACGGTACTTCCAGGTTGGCGGAGGGCTGTGGTGAGGTTTACCTGTCCATCGATCTTGGTGTCAAAGTAATTTAGCGAGCCAACCATAGCTAACAATTCCCCTGTGGCAGGATTTATTACCAGTGAAGCTCCGTTGTTGACATGATATTTTTTGCCAAGATTGGTAATCTCCTGGTTAATTTCGTCTTGGGCAAGTTGCTGAATATTCTGGTCAAGTGTCGTATAAACCCGAAGCCCTCCCTCCCGGACTATACTTTCGGAGAAGTTTTCTTTTAAAAGATCGTATATATACATAACAAAGTGAGGAGCGATAATTTTTCTTTGATTGGGTTTGATGATGATTGTCTGTTGGATTGCGCTTTGATAAGCGTCATCGCTTACCAGTTTGAGTTCGTGCATTCGATTAAGAATGGTTACCTGTCTTTGTTTGGGATCACTAGAGTTATCTGCGTAGGGAGAAAACAAGGTGGGAGCTTTGGGAAGACCAGCTAGGAAGGCAGACTGGGCAAGAGAGAGGTTTCGGGCGGGAATACCGAAATATTGTTGCGAAGCTTCTTCGATTCCATAGATTGGGCCGCCAAAATTAACCTGATTGAGATACATTTCAATAATGTCTTGTTTTGAATACCGTCTCTCCACCAAAACGGCGAGGATTATTTCTTTGAGTTTTCTTTGCCAGGTTTTATCTTTGGTGAGAAGGCTGTTTTTAACAAGCTGTTGAGTTATGGTTGATCCCCCCTGCAAAGATTCTGATTTGAGTAGATTGTTCCTGGCTGCTCTAAATATGCCTGTGATCGAAATTCCCCTATGCTTGTAGAAATTTTTGTCCTCTATAGCGATGAAAGTTAAGGGTACGTAGTTTGGCAAGTCCGAAAGCTCTATCAAAGAGCGGTTTTCTAAATTATAAAAAGTGTAGAGCAAGTTGCCATGTCGATCGAAAATTTTAGTTGAAAGCAAGGGGGGTTTTGACTTGAGGTTTTCCGGATTGGGCAGGTTAACAATTAGTTGTCTAAGTTGAGTGGTGAATATGAGAGTGATGGCAATTACGAATAGAGTTGCAATTAGACGTCTACGATTTACTATGTGAAAAGTATTGGCTAACTTTAGAATAACAAAAACAAGTATCGGAAAAAATGGGTGACCGATGAGATATAGTAACTTGTTTAATTTATTGAATTTTGAACCAGAAATCGTTGTATCTGGCATTGAGAATATAATAGCAAGCGTTGACCTAGGGTAAAAGGGGCAAAAAGGATTGCTCTTGATAGCCAATCGCCCAATAGGCAATGCCTGCCAAGCCATTAGCTTGGGCGAATCTAATTTTTTCCTGAATTGATTGCGAATTTTCGTAGTGAATTTGTTTGACAACTTTTTTCTCCCTGATGATGGCGTATGGAGTTAGCGTGTGTGCTGACCATGAAGCAATTGGGGGGCTGTCTGAATTAAACAAGGCCGCTATGTCTCTTTGGCTTATAAATACTCCGCGACTCGTCGTATTTGATAGAAAGGAATCATCAGTGGTAGTCCATAGATAGCCATAAGTTGGAATACCTAAAATCAATTTATGGGGGGAAACACTACGGCTGATATCAGAAATAGCTGTCTTGATATCGTAGTCCAGGCAGTTAATCTGTTCTGGTGTTTTACACTTGCCGGTTAACGGAGCAACAGGGCCTGACTTGGTGCTGTTTCGATAGTAAAAATCGTATGCCATGACAATGATCCTGTCGGCTATTAACCCTAATGGTTTTAGTTGGTAAAGACGGTCTTTGGCTGCGGAGTCAGCATTAATGTCGATACTAACCTCACAATGTTTAACTTGGGAGTGGCAGACATCAACCAGTTTGGAAATCCACTTGGTGAAGTTGGTTTGGGTTTCTGGAGAAAAGCTATCTGAGGACTCGAAGTCAATATTGACACCTTGATATTTGTTGACTTTGACAAGATTGATAATTTGTTCGATGGATAGCTCAAATGCTTGGCGGTTATTGAGTATTGACTCAATGTCTTGCGAATTCATATTACGGACGACGATAATACTGCGGTTAGGGAAATTGGTGCGAAGTTTTTTGAGACTCGCAGAATTTAATTGAACCCAGCCAGGTTCTAATTCTTTTTTGTTCAGGTTTGACTTTAGTGTCCCGTCAGAGGAAATTTCGATGCCGAAATATATTAGATGGGTGAGTGATTTAAGGTCTGTGGTGTCGACCATATTAAGTGTCCAAAATGGTAAAAATCCGTAAACTTGAAATTGATTGGAGCGGGAGTTGAACATATTCTCTAGATCCGAAATTACAGCGGATGGTGAAAGTAGAGGTAGGGTGGGTAGAACTTTGTAGACCACAACCAGACTGAGGAGGACTATAGATAAAAGTATCGAAGTCGCCAGGGCCAATGTTCTGTTCACGGTTGGGGCGTGGGGGTGCCTAGGACAAGGTAGTCTCGAGGAGATGGCGGGGACATGCGAAAAGTGTCGTAGTTGATATTGTAAGTGGGCCATTGAGTTGTCCCCTTATCATTTACAGGATAAGTACAGTCGAGGCAAAAGTCGTGGGTAAACGGATCGTTGATAATAGTGTGTTCTTCGAGGTCAAGGTCAACGGTGGTATCCCCGGGTAATAGGGGGTATTTATCGGATCTTCGCACCCAAATTTGCTTTCTCTCGGGAATTTGATTGGGTGGATACACACCCTTGATAAATAGTTCGGTTCTTGTTGGGCATGAATTGGGGTCATTGGGAACAAGCCCAGTATTGGCACAAATGACTTTACTTTCTACGTCGTTTGGTTGTTTGGGAAAGTGGTCTGGCTGTTGTTTAAGCGCGCGTCTCATAAGAGCTTGCCAGATTGATGATGCACCCGTGACTCCGGAGGCGACATAACTCATTGGTGTGTTATCGTTGTTGCCAACCCAAGTTGCAACGAGAATGTCAGGTGTAAATCCGATAGTCCAGTTGTCCCGTAGGTCGTTGGTTGTACCAGTTTTTACTGAGACACTTTTGTTGGGGATTAGGAGTTGACTGTTGGGCCCAAAGGCTCCGGTGCGTGCGTTGTTGTCGAGAAGAATGTGAGAAATAATATAAGCGACTCCTTCGGGGAGTGAGACACGAAGGCATTGGTGGTTGTACTGAGTGCACTGGTAAGAAATATCAGAGGCGATTTCACTCCTCTTTTGCCAGAAGTCAGACCATTCTTGAGGCAAGGTGTTTACGACGTCGGCAAGATCGTTGGGTCGGTTTTCTTCTAATACCTCTCCGTTGTATGTTTCGACTTTCAGTATCGGATTTAGCGGAACGGTAACTCCGGCATTGGCAAAGGTACCGAATGCGGTAGACATATCGCTCATGGTAACCTCACCGCCACCAAGGGTTAGAGATAGACCGTATCGGCTCGGATCTGTCCAGGTGGTTATCCCCATAGCACTGGCAGTGGCGATAAAACTGTCGATTCCGTTAAGGGCTAGCTGCTTGACGGCGGGAATATTGTAGGAGTTGCCTAAAGCAAAGCGCATTTGCACTGGTCCGTGAAATGAGTTGTCGTAGTTCTTGGGGCAATATTGTTTTTGGTTGGTGACACTAAAACAAGTAGGGATGTCTAAGTACATGGTGCTCGCTGTCCATCCGCGAAGTAGTCCGACAGCGTAATTAATTGGCTTAATTGAACTTCCCGGTTGGCGGAGACGAGTGGTGAGGTTGACGTTACCATCGATATCAGAGCTGAAATAGTCTTTTGAACCAACCATCGCGAGTATCTCCCCGGTTTTTGGACGGGTAATAAGGGAGGCTCCGTTAGAAATTTTGTATTTTTTAACCTTGTTTATTTCGCTACTGACAGTGGCTTGGGCATATTCCTGAAGATCAAGATCGAGAGTGGTTGTCACTTTAAGCCCACCGAGATTAACACGATCTTCACCGTATCGATCCACCAAAAGGTCACGGACCATAAGCGAGAAGTGGGGTGCCTTGATAGACTTGGTATTGTTAGCAAAATGCAGGGGAAGGTTTTTTGCCTCCTCGGCTTGTTCTTTGGTGATATATCCGTCCTGAGCCATTTGATCTAAAACTAAGTGTTGTCGATTTATGGCTAGCTCTGGGTTGGCACCAAAAGGGGAATATTTGGTGGGTGATTGGGGTAGTCCGGCCAAAAGGGCAGATTCGGCCAGATTAAGATCCTTGGAGGTTTTTCCAAAAAATACCTTTGATGCAGCTTCGATTCCATAAGCCGTACCTCCATAAGGGGCGTGATTGAGGTAGAGTTCGAGAATTTGATCTTTGGAATAAAGAATTTCGGTAAAAATAGCTAGTCCTGCCTCGCGAATTTTTCTAGTGACAGTACGCCGGTTGTCGGAAAGGATAGCGACCTTGACTAATTGTTGGGTAATGGTAGAACCACCCTCAAGGCGACCGCCGGTAGCTAATTTGAAAGCCGCGCGTAATATTCCGCGCGTGTCCAGGCCATGATGTTTATAAAAATTTTTGTCTTCGATTGATACGGTAGCTTTTTTTAGGTAATCTGGTACGTCATTGATATTTACAGGAAGGCGGTTTTGATCCACATAAACTTCATAGAGCAATTTGCTGTTTCTATCAAATATTTGAGTGCTCACAGGAGCGGGAGATTTGGTAAGTTTCTGGGGGTTGGGAACGTCTTTGAACAAAAGAAAAATAAATAAACCTATTGTCGCCACCACGACGATGAAAATGCATGCGACCAATAGGATGATTTTTCTCTTTGTCACCTTTGATAATTATATATGTGATTATGATAGTATGATGGTGTGGCTAGTTTGTCCCGTATAAAGGTCAGTTATGTATATCTTGTCTACTTGTTGGTTGTTTGGAGTTTGTTTCGTTATTATGTGCATTTGCCAGAAGCGATTGAAGA
Organism: uncultured Pseudomonadales bacterium; assembly: GCA_964487665.1. Classification (GTDB taxonomy): domain Bacteria; phylum Patescibacteriota; class Microgenomatia; order UBA1400; family MFAQ01; genus CAZARR01. The sequence continues at coordinate 39,256 of CAZARR010000002.1, read as the reverse complement.
GCTGTGGTTTAAACCAGTACTGTGGTTGATGCCTTTGTGGTGGTTAAGCGTGGCGAATCTGGGGCCTAACGGGGTGTTTAAAGGTCGAGTGGTCAGGGCTCTATTAATGGGGTTTGCGGTGGGATTGTTGTACTGGTTGGTGGTTAGCCTGGCAAATGGTAAGGTTTTGGCTAAAAGTAGCCTTGAGATTATTGGGGTGTCTTTGGCTACCGCAATTGTGGAGTGTTTGGTGTTTGCGGGTTATTTTGCCCAGGTGTGGTCGAGTAGGTTTGGGAAGGGTATCGCGATGGTTGCAAGTGGAATGATATTCGGATTGGTCCGGATGCCGATAGCCTTGTTTGTTTACGGTATGAGCGTGGGTGAATCGTTGATTTTGGTATCGGTGGCAGCATCAATTGGTATGGTAGCGTCTTGGCTTTTCTTGACAACTAATAATTTAGTTGCAAGCATTGTGGCTGTTTGGGCTTGGCTGTCAATTACTCTCTAAGATTTTGATGTAGTTTTAATCGGTTGCAATACTACCGGTAGTGTTTTATGTTTTACACTGCTACTAAAAATAATATGCACTGCCCATTTTGCAATACTCAAGAAACAAGTGTTTTGGAGAGTCGTGTGGTTGAAGACGAGGCGACCTTGAGGCGTAGGCGTGAGTGCAAGAAATGTAAAAAGAGATTTACAACGTATGAGAAAGTTGCCCGAATAGATTTGAAAGTGATTAAACGTAGCGGGGTTTTGGAGGATTTTGACCGGGATAAGATTGTCAAGGGAGTAAAGAAGGCCTGTTGGAAACGTCCGGTGGAGGACAAAGACATTGAAATTTTGGTTGATGATATCGAGATAAAGTTACTAAACAGACAGACGACCCGCGTCCCCAGTTCGGATATTGGGCGGATGGTACTGACGAGATTAAAGAAACTGGATGATGTGGCTTATTTGAGGTTTGCCAGTGTTTATTTGGATATTAATTCGGCTAACGATTTGCTCTCATTAATAAAAAATTTACAAGGAGGAATAAATGTCGGAAACAATGTTAGTTAGCACAAACGTGTCGGGGATTACAGCAGGACCGATAAAGGGTGTGGTGAAGGTAAAGACCAAGGAAAAGGTACAAATGCCGAAAACTATTAAGAAAAGGGACGGCCGAATAGTGCCATTTGAGGTGACAAAGATCAAAGTCGCACTAAGTAAGTGTTATGAGGGATTGGGGAAGTCTCCCCGGGTTACAATTTCAGCGCTGGCTCGCAGGGTGGTGAACATAATCGGAGCTAAATACGTCCAACCTACTGTTGAGCAGGTACAGGATGCTGTGGAAATTGTACTGCAGGCTGCCGGTGAGTTCGAGGCAGCAAAAAGTTATATTTTGTATAGGGCTGAGCATGCAAAACTGAGAGAGGCTAGGCCAGTTCCCAGGGAGGTTCAGCAGGCATTTGCCCAGTCGGATGTCTATTTTGCCTCTCCGGTGCAGAAGTTTCAGTTTTTTGATAAGTATTCCAGGTTTAATTACGAATTAGGACGCCGTGAGACGTGGGTGGAAACTGTAGATAGAGCGGTGGGGTTTTTGAAAGAATTGTCACAATCTCGTCTTCCTTCAAAAACTTATAAACAAATAAGACAGTCGATATTGGACATGAAAGTAGCTCCGTCAATGAGGCTTTTGGCTATGGCAGGGCAGGCTGCAAGAAGAAACAATATTGCCATATATAACTGTTCATACCAACCAGTTGAGAGTATTGACTCTTTTGTTGAGGCCTTGATTATCTCAATGAATGGTTGTGGCGTTGGCTTTTCAGTTGAGAGTAAATATGTTGAGAACCTGCCAAGAGTTAGGAGACAGACTGGTTCAATGGCAAAAACTCACGTGGTTGAAGATACCACTGAGGGGTGGGGTGACTCCTTGCGATTGGGTCTGTCGACTTGGTTGGAAGGGGGCGATGTGGTGTTTGATTTTTCAGCAATCAGACCGGCGGGGGCAATATTAAAGATTAAGGGTGGCCGCGCGTCTGGTCCTGATCCACTACGACAGATGTTGGATTTCGTGCGCGCGAGGGTTTTGTTGAGGCAGGGTAGTTTTTTGCGGACGATAGATGCTCACGATATTATGTGCGAGGTGGGTAACGCGGCGGTGTCGGGGGGAATGCGAAGGACAGCGATGATTTCACTTTTTGACTGGGGTGATGAGGAAATGCTTAATTGCAAGAATGGAAATTTTGAGTTGGATAATAGTCAAAGATGGAACGCAAATAACTCGGTGGTGTGGCCAGCAAGTGGAATTACTCAAGCTGAGTTAACTGGACAGATGCTAGAGATGGTCAGAAATGGGCGGGGGGAGCCGGGAATTTTTAATCGGCAGGCAGCAATAAATATGCGACCGGCTCGCAGATTGGAGGCGGATTTTGGCACAAATCCTTGTGGGGAAATAATTTTGCGTCCATGGCAACTATGTAATTTAAGCATAACCATTGCCAGAAAAGATGATACCTACGAAAGCCTAAAAGATAAGGTGGAAATGGCCACAATTATTGGGACTATTCAGTCAATGGCAACAAATTTTCCCGGTCTTAGGTCAACCTGGAAACAGAATTGCGAAGAAGAGAGGCTTCTGGGTGTGGATATTAACGGGCAACTTGATAGCCGAGTGGCTCAGGATAGTGCGGTTCAGAATCGATTGCGACAGGTAGCAATCGAGACAAATCGAACTTATGCTCAAATGTTGGGAATAAATCAGTCCAGCGCGGTGACTTGCGTAAAACCATCGGGAAACTCTTCGCAATTGTTTGATTGCGCTTCGGGGATACATCCCCGTTGGTCCGATTATTATATTCGAAACGTACGAGTGGGGACACACACGCCGATTTTTAAGGTTTTACGCGATGCCGGTGTGCCAATGGATCCGGAAAACGGACAGGATGCGGATTCGGCTAACACGTGGGTGATACACTTTCCGATTAAATCCCCCGAAGGGGCAATTGTTCGAAAGGATAGAACTGCGATTGAACAATGTACCTATTGGTTACAAAATAAACTACACTGGACGGAACATAATCCCAGTGTCACGATCACCTATCACCCCGATGAAATGATTGACTTGATTAAGTGGGTTTGGGAGCACAGAGATCTTATTGGGGGGATGTCATTTTTGCCAGCCTATGATGCCAAGTACGCCCAGATGCCGTATCAAGAGATAGCACGTGAGGAATTCGAGGGGTTGTTCGGAAGTTTCCCCAATATCGACTTCTCTAAACTTTACCGTTACGAGGAGGAAGATTATACTAAGGCGGCTCAGGAACTTGCTTGTGTTTCTGGAGCATGTGAGATTGAAGTAGTACCAAAGGAGTCGAAAGTATCAGAGTGATTGATAGACTAGAGGTCTGATAAAGTTGGGGTATTGACAGCGATTGGGAAAAGTGGTTTAAAGATAGGTAGTAATCGTTTGGTTGTCATTTTGGTGCCTCGAGTGCTAATGGGTGGGCGTAGTAGTAAACTTGTTGATTTGTCGCCCTAAACTAGATTTGTCGGCAATAAAATTGTTTGTTTTGGTAAATTTTCTAGTGACAGTTAATGTGGAATTTCTTGGTATATTAATAGTATGGCTACTGCGAGACAGGAACATGATTTGGTGTCTTCTGGGATAAGTCCTGATGCCTTACGTCAGGTTGAGGGTTATATCGAGAAGATTGAGAAGCAATCTGAGAGAGGCGAAGCCTTTGTGCCAAATGGTCAGAGTCAGGCGCAAATTGTAACTAGTAGCCAGGCTAGCACTACTGGTACTCAAACTACAGCATCTTCACCGACTACATCGGGAATGGCCAATATCACCCTTCCTTTGACTGAGGAGGAGCTGAAGAGCGGGTTGCATAGTAAAATAGCGGAGGGGATACGATGGCTTTCAGAGTGGTGTTTGATGATGATTAAAAAATATCCTGGAAGGGTATTCTATACAACAGGATGACTATAGATTTGGCAACAGTTGCTTATTACGTTTTTGGCGGAGCGCTAATATTGGGGGTTTTTGTTGCTGTGTTGGCCATCGGGTTGATGGTGTTTTTACAGTATTTACGTTTTAGCAATCGCGAGGAGGTCAGCCTGAAGTTTGTTTTACTTGAGGTCGCGGTTCCAAGAGATAATGAGGTAAAGATAGATGCTGCTGAACAGATGTTCTCAGCTTTGAGTTCAATAAAAAAGGGGGGATTCTGGCAAAGGTTTAAAGCACAACCACACATTTCCTTTGAAATTGTTGGCAAAAAAGAAGATGTGAGGTTTTATGTCAGTTGTCATCTAGATAATGTGGAGTTAATTGAAAAGCAGCTGTCGGGGGCGTATCCGGGGGTGCAGGTAAAGGAGGTGGACGAGCATTCAATATTCTCTAAAGGAGGAAAAGTTGCTTTTGCAGAGTTAGTTTTGCGCTCGGAAAGCTTTAAACCAATCAAGACCTACAAAGAGTTGCCAACCGATCCGTTGGCGGCCATTACCACCTCCCTTTCGAAATTTGCTATCGGGCAAGCCGCAGCGGTTCAAATAATTGTGGCGCCTGCGGACTCGGCCTGGAAAAAAAATGGGGAGGGGTATATTTCAAAAACTAAAAAAAGCGAAGCTGATCCCGAGAAGGCTAAGTTTAAAATAAGCCCAGCAGATTTGGAGGCCATTGATAACAAGATTGGTAAACCAGGGTTTTTGACAACGATCAGAATTGTAAGTACTGCAGCAACGGAGGGAGAGGCCAAGGCTAATTTGTCTAACTTAAAAAGCGCCTTTGCTCAGTTTAATGGGGACCAGAACGGATTTACTAGTAAAAAGATTCGAATTAAGAGCGGTTTTATGCTTGATTTCGTTTATCGGTATCAATCTTTGTTCGGGAATAACTCGGTGTTGTCAGGTGAAGAATTAGCGACGGTGTGGCACATGCCTAACAAAACAGTGGAAACGCCACATATTTTTTGGTTGACAGCCAAGTCAGCGCCCGCAACAGGAGGATTTCCTGAAAGTGGGATGTGGTTGGGTAGGTCGATTTATCGTGGTAAGGAACGAAATATTTATATTTCGGAGGAGGACCGCATGCGCCACATGTACATTATCGGTAGGACTGGTACGGGAAAGACAGAGTTGTTAAAGTCAATGATTATTCAGGATATGAGGGCAGGAAAGGGGTTGTGTTTCCTGGAACCACACGGAGATGGAATTGAGGAGCTATTGGAGATGGTTCCGCCGGAGCGGGCTGAAGACGTTATTGTTTTTGACCCAAGTGATAGAGAAATGCCTGTGGGTTTTAACCTGTTGGAGGTGCGGAACATTGAGGAAATGCATTTCGTTGCCAGCTCGATCATCAATTTGATGTACAAACTTTATGACCCACATAAGACTGGAATTATTGGCCCTAGGTTTGAACATGCGATTCGAAATGCAATGCTAACGGTAGCAGTGGAGCCTGGAGCAACTTTTGTGGAGGTTAACAGAGCATTGACAGACAATAAGTACGTTCAGGAGTTGTTACCAAAAGTGACTGATCCAATCGTGCGTCGATATTGGACTGATCAGATTGCCCAAACAAGCGACTTTCACAAATCGGAGACTTTGGATTATATCGCTTCGAAATTTGGCCGTTTTGTAACTAATAAGTTGATCAGGAACATCATTGGTCAATCGGTAAGTACGCTGAATTTTCGCAAAGCCATGGACGAAGGAAAAATTGTCTTTTTGAAACTAGCGAAAGGCTTGTTGGGAGAGGAGGATTCAAACTTTTTGGGGTTAGTATTGGTTCCAAAGGTGCTTCAGGCGGCTTTGTCGAGGCAAGATATTCCAAAGTCGGAGCGACGACCTTTTTATTTGTACGTTGACGAGTTTCAAAACTTTGCTACCCCTGACTTTGCTCAAATGTTATCTGAAGCGAGGAAATATGCACTTGGATTAGTGTTGGCAAACCAGTTTGTGAGCCAACTCGATGAACAGGTAAGAGATGCTATTTTTGGAAATGTAGGGACTGTAATGAGCTACAGAGTGGGTGTAAATGATGCCAAGGTGTTGCAGGACGTTTTCACCCCACAATTTAACGATAACGATTTGCAAAATATTCCAGCACAAACTCTCTATGCAAAGTCAATTGTCAATGGTACTCCCGTACCTTCGTTCAGCATGGACGTAAAAAGGGATTTGATAGCCGAAAGAGCCCAGGGAAGCAAGGAGGTGGCGAGGTTAATTCGAGAAATGTCGAGACTTAAGTATGGCGTGGACGAGAAAGAGGTCGAAGAAATAATCGAGAGACGAGCCAAGCTTTAGTTTAGTCAGTTTGATTTATAATAGTCGGGTCCGAAGGCCGGTAGCTCAGTTGGTTAGAGCGCGAAGCTTATACCTTCGATGTCGCAGGTTCGAATCCTGCCCGGCCTACAAAATTGAATTAGGTTATTTAAGAATATTGCCAGTGATTACAAGTATTCACAACCCTTTAGTCAAGCAAGTTCGCCTACTGTTGCAAAACGCTCGGAAAAGAAAACAAACGCGATGCACGGTGCTGGAGGGGTTTCTTACACTTAGACATATTTTTGCTAACGGCGGGGAAATATTAAGTGTATTGTATGCGCCTTCTAAAACCACAATTTCAGATAGTGAGCTAATCGATCAATGCAGACAGAGTCGGGTGCGGGTAGAAGAGACAAGCGAGGAAATCCTTGATAAGTTGTCTAAACGGGAAGGATCTCTGGGGTGTGTGGCGATCGTACAATGGGTTGAGCGTTACACTCTCGAAACCGTCCCCCTACCGACAAATCCGTTAATACTTGTAGCCGAGTCTATAGAAAAGCCAGGCAGTCTTGGGGTTCTGGTTCGAACATCGGCCGCAGCGGGGGTAGATGCAGTAATTCTTTGCGATCCGCGTACCGTATTTTATGACCCAGCTTGTGTCCATTCGTCACTTGGTTCGGTTTTCGCAATAGCATGCATAACTACTTCTACTCGAATATGTCGCGAGTGGATGGAAAAACGGGGAATTACTCCGGTTATAACCTCACCGAAGGGAAAGGTCTTGTATACAAAACAGGATCTTACTCGTCCTTGTGCACTGGTGGTAGGTAATGAACATGCTGGGGTTAGTAGGGATTTAGGTAAGGGTGGGGTAACCGTGCGAATTGATATGCATGGCCCGATGGATAGTTTAAATGTCACGGTAGCGGGTGCTCTGTTTTTGTTTGAGGCCGTTCGCCAAAGGCAGGAGAAATTGGGGGTTTAACTCGATAGCTTAAGTGAAGTTAGTATTGTAATATACCTCCACAATACCAAGATGAAAAAAAGAGAAAGACGAGATCGAATGTTGGGGTATGCGAGTGCCTCTAGTGACGGAGATAACCAAGTTGTGGTTTCTGGTAATCTAGGTGTGGGTGGGGGAGGGCACCCAGTAACTGTGGTGATTGAAGATGAGGTGAATGGTCAAATTCTAGAGATAAACAACGTAAAAAGAGCTCTGGTTATGATTGAAGATAATAGGTTAAGTAGCCAAGGTTGGCTGAGTCTAGCTATCGGAGAAATTGAGAAGATAAATGAGGTTCTAGGGTTTCTGTCGAGAGTGACTATCGACGGTCTTAAGCGGATGGTAAAGCGATAGTTCAAAGATTTTCTAGCTTAGGTCGATCGTGGTTGGTCTTGTTTTGGATAAATTCCAGATACTTTTCAGTGGTGGAAAGACGTTTGTGTCCGGCTAACTTGCTGATATAGACAAGGGGGGCGCCGGACATTAGCTGGTGGGCAATAAAAGTGTGTCTAAGATCATTGACTTTGGCGTCTTCTATCCCGGCCATACGAAAGAAACGATCGATGCTTGAACGGATATTACGTACCAAAAACGGATTACCAGTTTTAGTGACAAACAGTTTGGTTGACATGGTCTTTGGTCTTTCGCTAAGGTAGTTCTGCAGAGCTTGTTTGGCTGCGTCATTTAATGGAACGGTACGACTTTCGTGAGATTCGTAGGCTTTGACGTTGATTTTATTGTCTACAGTATTTAAATCGGTGGTGTCAAGGTTGGCCACCTCAGAAATTCGCATACCGGTTTGAAGCAAAAGTTCGACGATAGCGGCCATGCGCGCATTGTCTCTGCATGTGTCGCGCAAAGCTCTGTACTCGAGCTTAGAGAGGATGCGTGGGGGTTTGATGTCATAACGGGGGTGGGACACTTGGGCAGCTGGGTTTTGACCAACAATATTTTTTGCTTCCAAATAACGAAAAAATGACTTTATGGAGTTGATTTTTCGAGATATCGACTTTGGTGTGAAGTTTTTGCCTTCGCAAAAAGTTTTGTAATTGTCTATGTCAGCTTGATCTATCGTCTGGGGAGATAACTTGCCAAGTTTCTCGACAAAGTCTGCTAGCTGTTCTACGTCTTTGGTATAGGCGAGAATGGTAGCCGAGGCTCTTCCCTGGCTTTCTAGGTCGGTCTTGAAGTCCCGAATTAGCTGTTTGAACGGTGTGTTTGGGTCAACCATTAAAGAGTTTTTGACTGATTTATCGGTTAATAAATAATATCACTTTTTATGATATTACAGGTCAATATGATACTATCCTTGTAGATGGGTGTCAAGGACGGGGTGAATCGGGTTGGGTGGGTGAACTTGGTTTTCTGGTTTGTCGGGGCAATAATGATTTTAAATATGGGTAGTAGTTTGCGGGAATTGATAATGGCGTCTAAAAGAATCAGTGTCGCCCGAGACGAGCTTGAGCAGGAAAGGGTAAAAAACCAGAATTTGGCGCAAAAGGTACGTGAAGCGACCAGCTCCGCTTATGTCGAAAGGGTAATACGGGATGATCTAGATATGCAGATACCGGGAGATCGACTGGTGCGTGTTAAAGGTTGGGAGGTTGATGGTAAGGCGGCCATGGCAACAAAAGGGAGCGATGAGTTGTTATCGGATAGAAAAGAGGTACCAAATTGGGTAAAGTGGTTTGAATTGGTTGCGGGGGCGGGGTTACGCTCCCCGCTTGAGTGAGATTATGAGCCTCACGAGATACTTACCTCCCCCCCGCATGCAGCTGTTAATTTTAACATATTTAAGCCTCAGATGGTGGTAAAATACTGTGCGTGCGGCTTTGTTTGGTTACACTATAAAAAGTGAGTAGCGCGGCAGGGTAGCTCAGATGGTCAGAGCGGCGGATTCATAAACCGCAGGTCGTGGGTTCGATCCCCACCCCTGCTACTAAATAAATTGACAATTGAGCGTAGACAATTGAGAATTAGGCCATGAAGAAAAGAATATTGACAGGTGATAGGCCTACGGGGAGGTTGCATATTGGGCATTTGAAGGGGTCGCTTCTTAACAGGGTTAGATTGCAGGATGAGTATGAGCAATTTGTGGAAATCGCCAATGTACAAGCGCTAACGGACAACTTTGATAACCCAGCTAAAGTACGAGAGAGTGTTTTGGGGTTGCTTTGCGATTACTTTGCTGTAGGAATTGATTTTGAAAAGACGACGGTATTTATTCAAAGCGAGGTAAAACAGATCCATGAAATTTTTGTCTATCTGTCTAATTTTGTAACAGTGCAACAGATTTCCCACAATCCAACGATAAAGACGGAGTTGGCTCAGAAAGGTATGGAAGAGAGTACGCCATTGGGCTTTTTTATGTATCCTATCCACCAAGCGGGAGATATCTTATGCGTTAATGCTGATCTGGTCCCAGCGGGAAAAGATCAGGCTCCAATGGTTGAAAGCACTCGAGACCTGGCGAGGAAGTTTAACGATACATACGGAGTGTCTGTTTTACACGAGCCGCAAGCGCTTTTTGGGGTAGAGAAAAATGTTCCTGGTACTGATGGCAATTCAAAAATGGGAAAAAGCCTGAATAATTGCATTTTCCTGTCTGATAGTGAAGAAGAACTGAGGGTAAAGATAATGAAGGTATACACAGACCCAAGCCGAATTCACGTTACTGATCCAGGAACAGTTGAGGGAAATATCGCTTTTGAGTACCATGACCTATTTAATGAAAATTTAGTTGAGGTTGAGGAGTTAAAGAGGCGCTATAGGGAAGGAAAGGTGGGGGATGTAGAGGTTAAGGAGAGATTGTTCGAGGTAATGAACAAGGTTTTGAGTCCTATAAGAGAAAGGCGCCTTGTGGCAGAGGGTAAAAAGGATGAGCTCTTGGCAAGGGCAGTTGCAGGATCAAGGAAGGTTAGTGAGATTGCTGAGGAAATAGTTGATCAGATGAAAGATGCAATGAAAATAAAATTCTAAGATGAAGGCGGTAGTAAGTTACACAGATTTTGAGAAACTTGACCTTCGAGTGGGAAAAGTAGTCAAAGTTGAAGTGCCCAAGTGGAGTAACAAACTTTTACGATTTGAAGTGGATTTTGGGATCGAAGTGGGGATCCGAATTATTTTTTCTGGCGTTAGAAAGTGGTACAAAGAGGAAGATTTTATAGGAAAGCAATTTATTTTTTTGATTAACATGACCCCAAAGAAGATGGGTGAGGAAGAAAGTCAGGGGATGATGTTGATGGCTGACACAGTCAACAGTAACCCCGCTGATAAACAGAGACCAACATCCATACCTTTGAATGAACCAGTTGGGAATGGCACCGTGGTAAGATAGGTGGATATTTTTGAAAGTATGGCAACCAAAAAAGAAGTAAAAAAACGCGTAAAACTTCAGATTGATCTGAATATAAAAAAGCTGTTGTTGTGGTTATTGATTTCTTTGCTATTTTTACCGGGCCTGATAAGTTTTTTTAGTGGTGCGGCATCCATTGAGACCGTGAATATTTCCCAGGTGCTTGCCGATATAAAGGAAGAAAAGGTCGAAAAGATAGAAGTTAGGGGTGACGAGTTATTACTGTATTACAAAAATGCAGGTGGCGATGAAAGAATGAAACTTTCCCGAAAAGAGCCATCGGATACAATGGTGGGTATATTGCAACGTGCGGGGATAGACCAATCTAAAGTGAAGGTCGATATCTCATCGCAGTTGGCTTCTAAGGCATTTGCGGGAATAATATCATTTGTAGCACCTATTTTGGGATTTGGAATTTTGATGTACTTTTTGATGCGAAAGCGGGGTGGCGGTGTTGATATGATGTTCGGTTTTGGAAAAAGCAAAGCAAAACTTTTTTCTAAAGGTAAGCAGTCGGTGAAGTTTGGCGATGTAGCAGGGGTTGACGAGGCAAAAAAAGAACTGGAGGAGGTGGTGGATTTTTTGAAGAACTCAAAAAAATATCGGGCGGTAGGAGCTCGAACACCGAAGGGGGTTTTGTTAACCGGTCCCTCGGGAGTGGGTAAAACCTTGTTAGCAAAAGCAGTAGCTGGCGAAGCGGGTGTGCCCTTTTTTTCTATGGCCGGGAGTGAGTTTATGGAGATGTTGGTTGGGGTGGGTGCAAGTCGCGTCAGAGACCTGTTTGAGACTGCAAAAAAAGCTGCACCAGCAATAATCTTTATTGATGAAATTGACGCCATAGGCCGGACAAGAGGAATTGGGGGTGCTATTGGAGGACATGACGAGAGAGAGCAGACATTGAATCAGATATTAGTAGAAATGGATGGTTTTGGAACAAACGATAATGTAGTAGTGGTAGCTGCAACAAACAGGCCTGATGTTCTAGACCCTGCTTTGGTTAGGCCAGGTAGGTTTGACCGGCGAGTGACTCTTGATTTGCCAGATATCGCCGGGAGGAAGGACATATTGGCAATTCATGCGCGGGGTAAGCCGTTTGAAGTTGATGTTGATTGGGATAAGGTGGCAAGACGTACGGTTGGGTTTTCTGGCGCTGACTTGGAAAATATGTTGAACGAAGCAGCTATTCGGGCAGCAAGAATGGATAGGACGACAATTAAAATGGAGGATTTGGAGGAGGCGGCAACCAGAGTTAAATTGGGTCCTGAAAAAAAGAGGTTACAGAGTCCATTAGAAAGGAAGATGACTGCGTATCACGAGGCTGGCCATGCCGTTGTCGGACACGTGCTTATCGGTACTGATCCAATACACAGAGTAAGTATTGTTTCTAGGGGAATGGCCCTTGGCTATACCATGAGCCAACCAAGTGCTGATAAATACCAACAAACAGAATCAGAGTTGCTGGATCGAATTACTTCCCTGCTGGGAGGCCGGGCGGCGGAAAAACTAGTATTCAATGAGGTGACCGCTGGAGCCGAAAGTGATATAAAGCGCGCAACTAAGATTGCCAGAGCGATGGTTGAAGATTTGGGAATGAGTGAGTTGGGGCCTGTATCATTTGGTCCAATGTGGGAAATGGCTGATTGGGGTCGGGCCTATTCAGAACAGGAGAGATTGTCTCCGGAAGTCCAGGGGATGGTCGATAAACAAATTAAGGCAATAATTGATAGATGTTACAAAAAGTCCCTTCAAGTATTAAAAAAAGAAATGGCGAAGGTTGATAAATTGGTTGAACGGTTACTAGAGGTTGAGACCGTTGAACAAGAAGAGTTTGAAAAAATTATGGGAGGTAAAAAGGTTGGTCATGAAGAAGTTTTTGTTGGTTGATGGCAACTCACTGTTACACCGAGCTTATCATGCATTTCCAGGTTTGGTAACCTCGAGGGGACAAGTGGTTGGTGCGGTGTATGGCTTTTCCTCGATGTTGTTATCAGCAATTGAGCGGGTTGAGCCAGATTTTGTAGCGGTAACGTGGGATGTATCGAAGCGCAATTTTCGACACGTAATATACAAGGAGTACAAGGCTGGTAGAGCGGAGATGGAGCGGGAGATGTTTGAGCAAATTGATACGGCGAAAAGTGTGGTTGAAGTGATAAATATTCCCCAGTTTGGTCTGGATGGGTTTGAGGCGGATGACCTTATAGGCACCTTGACAGAAAAAGTTAAAAGACTAAAGGAAGTTCAGGTAGTGATTGCAACTGGTGATAGGGATTCCTTTCAGCTATTGGACGGAACGAAAGTGGTCATATATATGCCAGTAACAGGGTGGAACAAAGCAAAAGCGGAGATAGACCTGATAGATGAGGATTATTTAAGGTCACGATATGGCCTAAGAGCTGATCAGATAATTGATCTGAAGGCGTTGATGGGCGATACATCTGACAATGTTAAGGGGGTACCGGGAATCGGGGAGGTAACAGCGTTAAAGTTGATGCACCAATTTGCTTCTCTTGATAAAATATATATGAACCTGGATAAGGTTGCCAACCCTAGGATACGAGGTTTGTTGATTGACGGTAAGGATTTGGCATACCAAAGTAAGGAGCTGGTTACGATTAAAAGGGACGTCCCAATCGACTTTGATATAACGAAGTGTAGATTGGCGGACTATGACAGGGGGAAGGCGCTTAAACTTTTTCAAGATTTAGAGTTTAAAAGTTTGGTTAACAAATTACCAAAAGATGACTGGGAAGATAAACTGATGGAGGCCTTCTCGTGAAAATAGCTTTGGTCCATGATTATTTGAAGGAATATGGAGGAGCGGAAAGAGTTTTGCGGGTGCTGTGTGATATGTATCCCAGGGCAAAAATATATACGGCATTCTCGATACGAGGATCTACGGCTGAGAAAAATTTTCGTGATAGGGAAATTGTAGAAAGTAGATGGGGAATGTTGATAAAGTATGGGAGGCTTTATAGTCCGTTGAGGTTTTTAATTCCGCTGATCTGGTCATCGCTCGATTTATCAGATTATGATTTGGTGATAACATCTTGCTCAAGTTATTTTGCCAGAGGATTTAAAGTTTCAAAAAAAACTAAAGTTATCGCATATTGTCACACCCCCCCCAAGTTTCTATATGGCTATCAAACGAGTATCGACTGGCAAAGATATTGGCTAGTGAGAGTATACGCTGCTGTAGTAAATCATTTTTTACGTAGATTTGACTATTTTGCTTCAAGGCGGGTGGATTTTTGGATTGCGAACTCGAAGAATGTTAAAGAAAGAATATTTAAGCATTATCGAAGAGACGCGACGATAGTATACCCTCCTGTGGAGGTTAGAAGAATAATCAAGGCGTCCGAAGGGGTGAGGAAAGAAAACTTTTTTTTCATAGCCGCCAGGCTAATAGGCGGAAAAGGGATTGAGGAGGCGGTTAATGTTTGTGATAACTTGGGGATACCCCTAAAGATAGCGGGAGAAACAGCTGGGTGGGCAGCGAATCTCGTGGAAAAGTTAGGTGAGCATGTGGGGACACACACTGAAATGTTGGGTAGAGTTGATGATGATTCGCTTTATCAATTGTATGCTAGGGCAAAAGGATTTTTTGCATTGGAGAAAGAGGTTGATTTTGGAATGACTCCGGTGGAAGCAATGTCTGCCGGAACCCCGGTAATTGCATTACACGGTGGTGGTTTTATGGAGAGTGTCATGGATAGGTTTAGTGGTATTTTTGTTGATCAAACTGATGAGGATAGTTTGAGGAAGGCGATATTACAGTTTAATAAAGTGAAGTGGAGTAGGAAGGAAATTCAGAAGAGTGTTTTACGTTTTGATCGGAAGGCGTTTGAAAAGAGAATTCGAATGATAGTGAAGAAAGTCTGCGCTTTAAAAACTTATGCCTGAACTTCCGGAGGTAGAGACTATTAAAAGACAACTTAATAAATTAGTTGTCGGGCGAACGATAAAGGGTATCGAAATATTGCGGGAAAAATCGTTTTCGGGTGATAAAGAGTGGTTGGGTGCGAAGAGAATTGTGGAAGTGGAAAGGAAAGGTAAGCAGCTAATTGTGAGGTTTGATGTAAGTGAGCGGGTACTGATAATTCACTTAAAGATGACCGGTCAGTTAATATTTATCGAAGGATTAAAGAGATTTGCCGGGGGACACCCCAGCCCAGATTGGGTCGCTCAGCTTCCAAACAGGCACACCCGATTGGTGGTGACATTTAATGATGGCACCGTCTTGTACTTTAATGACATGAGGGTTTTTGGCTATGTAAGATTGATAGATAGAAGCCAAGCTGAGGAGCTGTTTAGTAGTAAACCACCAGATGTAACGGATGAAACATTTAGTAGTATGTACCTACAAAAAATATTAATGGCAAGTAGTCGTGCGGTAAAAGTGGTATTGATGGATAACACAAAGATTGGTGGAGTAGGAAATATCTATGCAAACGACGCGTTGTTTGGGGCCAAAATTGATCCGAGAAGAAAAGCTAGGTCACTGAAGAGACAGGAGGTGGAGGCCCTATGCGTTAACTTGCGTAGAGTCATCGAATTGGGAATAAGAATGGGTGGGGCAACTGCAGTAGATCACAAATACGTAAATTTGGATGGAATGGGGGGAAGCTATCAAGATAACTTTTTGGTATATTCCCGCGATGGTCAGTTGTGCAAGGTTTGTAATAACAAAATAATTAAGTTTCAATTGGGGGGGAGAGGGACCTATGTATGTGAGAAGTGCCAGAGATGATATTAAAAAAAATAAAATTAACTAATTTTCGTAATCACAGTCACTTGGAGATGGATTTTTCTCCCCGGATTAATCTGATATTGGGAGGGAATGGGAGAGGAAAAACAAACATTCTTGAGTCAATTTATTTTTTGGCAACAGGTAGAAGCTTTAAGGCATATAAACTTCGGGAGGTAATATCCTCAGGTGAAAAGGTATCTATTGTTGAGGGAGTGGTTGGGACAGAGGGTGGTGTTGAGGTTGATCTTGGGGTAACAATTTCTGGTGTTTCCACTAGATTGAGGGTCGATGGAGCATATAAGCTGCGTCGGGACTACATGGGTATGCTGGGGTGTGTAATCTTTAGGCCGGAAGATATGGGCCTAATCAGTGATGGTCCTGATGTGAGAAGGCGGTTTTTGGATCATTTGATAATAAGTGGAAGTTGGAACTATGCACGAAGTGTTTTGGTTTACGAGAAGGCTCTTCGACAAAGAAATAAACTACTGGGCAGTATTCGGGATGGAAAAAACAAGGTTGAGGTTCTGGCTTTTTGGGATGAGTTACTGATAAAACACGGGAAATTAATTCAGGAAGGTAGAACTGTGGCGATACAGGGAATCAATATGTATTTAACCCAAGATATTCACCTTGAAAAAACAAGGCTTGTGTACCAACCCAACCTAATTGATAACAATAGGCTGTATAAGCATAGGGAGGTGGAAATACTGTTGGGACACACTTTAGTTGGGCCGCACAAGGACGACTTTTTGGTGTTGGGTAAAGATATTGATTTGGCGACATTTGGGTCAAGGGGTGAACAGAGAATGGCAGTTTTGGCAATTAAACTAGCAGAAATAGATCACATCGAGAGAGCATTGGGGCGAAAATGTTTGTTAATGTTGGATGACATTTTCTCTGAGTTGGATGCCTCACATCGAAGCGAGGTGATAATGTTGATGAAAGACAGGCAACTTATTGTCACATCTGCCGAGGAGCTTGTGGTTGACAACTTTTTGCCGGAAAGGATAATCAAGGTGTGAATGTTGAAAATTTTGATCTTCGATTAATTGCTTCACTTTGGACGCCTAGGGTTGATTCGACAAAGTATGATGTTGGACAGCTAACTATTGTTGGCGGTAGCGATTTGTTTCATGGGGCCCCCATTTTGGCATTGAAGGCAGCTTCTCGAGTGGTGAGTATGGTTTATTTCGCCACGCCAAAGGCAGATAAGGGTGTAGTGGATAGACTAAAAAGTCAATTGTCCAATTTTATTTGGATAGATCGGGATGAAATGGCGGATTACATTGCGAAATCGGAGGTAATTCTAGTTGGGCCGGGGATGAAGCGAAATCATTACGAAAAGGATGGTGTCGTTTGTGATGAGGCAGGTAGTGATACTAGAAAAGTAGTTTTGGGTTTGTTTGGTAAATTGAAGAGGGAACAAAAGTTAGTAGTTGATGGGGGAGCACTGCAGGTGGTATCGCCCGAGGAGATTCCCCACGGTGCAGTTATTACGCCAAACTTTAAAGAGTTCGAAATGTTGTTCGGGTTTGCGTTGCCTGCAGACATTGGGAGGAGGGCGAGTATATTATCGAAATTATCACGTAAATACGAGTTAATAATTCTTTGTAAGGATCAAGATGCTTTGGTGGTAGATAAGAACAGGGTGGTAAAAATATCAGGAGGCCACCCTGGGTTGATAAAGGGAGGGACGGGAGATTTGATCGCTGGTTTAGTGGCGGGTTTGTGGGTTCAGAATGATACCGTAATAGCGTTATCGTCGGCTGTTTATTTGGTCAAAGCGGCGTCGGAGAGTTTGGGGCATAGGGTTGGGTCTATGTTCAACAGCGACGATTTGGCTCAACAGGTACCTATTGAGTTCGGTAAAATAATGAACAAGGATAATAACCATGTTTAACCCGAAATACATCATTGATGATGAGATGCTGGCAAATTTGATAGAAATTGAAGTAAGTTTGGCAACAATAGAAGTAACAGAAATTCCAGACCCCTGGAAAGATAAGATGGCAGAAGACGCGAATCGTAGAAGAGTATTGTTCGGGCTAAAGCAAGCAGGTCTAAACATAACCAGCCGTGAGGTGGCCGAAGTGTTAACAAGGAAAATAGCCCGCGATTCCTTTACGCAAAGTGATCAGCTGCAGCTGATAGGTAATTATTTTCGAGGTTTGGCCTTGATAGATAGAATGTTGATGTCGAACCGAAGTGGCGGTTGGTTAAAATGGTTTACGCGAAAGTTTATGTCGGATTTGCATTGTTTGTTGGGAGAGAGGGTCCTTCCCTCTCATGTGTTGGGTGTTTTTAGAGAGGTTGAAATAAACTTTGGGAATGTGGTTGGTGTCCCATCGATAGAGGTGTCCTACCATATGGAAGATTTGTTTCGGTGGGTAAGTGAAATTGATGTTCGTTCGAGGGTAAATAAAATATTACTTTCGGGAATTGTAAGGGCCGAAATATTGAGGGTGCAGCCTTTTACTGATGGAAACATTCAGCTTGCGCAAGTGCTGTCGTGGGGTTGTATGAGAACAATGGAATTAAAAGCAATGGTAATGTTTTGTGCAGAGGATGTTTTGGAGGGAAAAAACATTGAGTTGAGGCAGGCATTGACGACTACCGCAAGCGGTGACTATGGCGACTATTTGAAAATATATTGTGAGGCTTTGCGGGAAGAGGCGCATGCTCTATTGATGAAAGTTCGGGAAATGGATCGTGTACGGCGAAGGCTAGAACTGAAACAGCAAAGAGCGGGGCTGACGGAAAGACAGTGCGTATTACTTGAAAATATCAAACAAACAGGACACGTGGACATTCACACTGCACGTACTTGGTTTCCGCATCTAAGTGACGATTCGCTACTTAGGGATCTAAAGAATTTGACGGAGAAAAAATTTATCAAGAAGAAGGGTAAAACAAAAGGGGTCGTATATCTGTATACAGGAAAACTAATATGAAATACAGTGATTTTTGTAAGCGGCTGATAAAATTGGAAGCAGAAAGCTCACGTCTGAATATTACTGATCAGCTGGTTCAATTGATTGGTGATCTGGGGGAAGACGAGGTCCGTGAGGCTATTTACTTGATGCTTGGTCGACTGGGGCCGCGTTTTGATAATGTCGAGTTTAATATGGCTGAAAAAATGGTGGCTAGGGCGATTGCAGGGAGAACCGGAAATAGTATTGAAAAAGTCTGGGTTGATTACAAAAGAATAGGTGACCTGGGTGAGGTGGTGGTAAATGCGCTGGGGAAGGTGACGATAGAAAAAGAAATTAGTGTGCGAGAGGCATATGAATGCCTTCGTCGTTTGGCTGTTGATGGAGGTCAGGGTAGTCAGGATCGGAAGATTACCGCACTGGTAGCACTTTATAGATGTATGGATGGGTCTGGAATAAAACTCACTACAAGAATGGTGTTGGGAAAGTTGAGGTTGGGATTTTCGGAAAAAACAATAATTGATGTGCTTTCGGTGATAATAAAAGGAGATAAGTCGGCGGCGCGTAGTTTAGAAGAAATGTTCCAGATCTGCCCTGATATAGGATTGTTAACAAAAAAAGTATTATTGAAGGGTATTGAAAAGGCTAAAAAAGAAATTAAAGTAACGGTGGGAGTACCGGTTGACCCGGCATTGTGCCAACGTTTGAATTCGCCTAAAGAGATTATCGAAAAAATGGGAGTAGTGGGAGTTGAGCAAAAGTTTGATGGGACGCGAGTACAAATACATTTCGACAGGGGGTCAAATACAATAAAAGCCTTCACCAGAAATTTGGAGGATTCCACCAACATGTTTCCTGAGTTGTTGGAATTGGCTAAATATTTTAGTGGAGATAGTGTGATCTTTGATTCTGAGGCAATCGGGATAAACGCTCAAACAGGCAAAACATTACCATTTCAGGAAACTATCAAGCGAAAGAGGAAACATGAAATTAAAAAATATTCTGTTGAACTTCCGCTGCGATTTTATATTTTTGATGTTTTGTATTTGAACGGTGATGAACTTTTGCGGCTACCTTATGTGAAAAGGCGGAAGTTATTGGAGATGGTGATTACAAAAAACGATATTTTCGTAGTAAATAATAAATACATCGTTGACGACTGGAGAGAATTAAAAAGACTACATGAGTCATTTTTGTCTGAAGGATATGAGGGTGCTGTGATAAAGCAGGGGGGTGGGGCCTATCTGCCGGGTAGACAAGGCTGGAATTGGGTGAAGATAAAAGAGGCAGAGGGGACGACGGGGAAATTGTTGGACACCTTGGATTTGGTGATAATGGGTTACTATCGAGGAAAGGGAAAGAGGTCTCGTTTTGGCTTGGGATCTTTTCTGGTCGGATTGGTGGATGGAGAGAGGTTGTTGACAATTGCTAAGGTTGGAACCGGTGTGTCAGACGAACTGTTTAATAAATTGAATTCAGTATTGGAAAAACTTGCTACTAAAGATAAGCCTGTCAATTATTATGTAAATGATAACTTGAGTCCTGATGTTTGGGTTGTACCAAAGATAGTGGTTGAGGTGGCAGCTGATGAGATTACCAAGAGTCCGATACATACCGCCGGGTGGGCCCTGCGCTTTCCGAGGTTAGTTCGCATCAGAGACGACAAAGACGTTACACAGGCGACATCACTTGACGAGGCAAAACTGATTGGTCGGATTGGGTGATAGAATGATTTGTCTATGGTTGACTTTGTGTTGCACATCGACAGGAATTTGTTAATGATAACTGAGCAGTATGGTGCTTTGGTGTACCTGATTCTTTGGGCGATAGTTTTTATGGAAACGGGGCTGGTGATTACTCCTTTTTTACCTGGCGATTCGCTAATTTTTGCTGCGGGTGCTATAGCGGCCGGAGGTGGTTTGAACATGGGGGTGTTGTGGCTGGTGTTGATTGTGGCGGCTTTTTTGGGAGATACCGTTAACTATTGGATAGGGAATTACATTGGCCCGAAAGCGTTTGAAATGAATTATAGGATGTTGAAAAGGGAATACTTGGAAAAGGCCCAGAAGTTTTATGAAAAACACGGCGGGAAAGCGATTGTATTGGCAAGATTTGTTCCGATTGTCAGGACCTTTGCTCCCTTTGTGGCTGGGGTGGGGACGATGTCCTATCGAATTTTTTTAGGTTTTAACTTGTTGGGGGGTGTTGTCTGGGTGACTCTATTTTTGTTGTCGGGTTATTTCTTTGGTAGGATCCCAGTGATTAAGGACAATTTTCACTATACTGTGATGGTGATTGTGTTAATTTCAGTGTTGCCAATTGGGTGGGAATATCTAAAATCTAGAAAAGAGAAGAACTAGTCGATGGACAAGCTAGGTCTGACGAGTGAACAGGCTAGAAAAATTTTTGAGAGAGATGGACCGAACGTATTTAAAGCTCACGATCGATTTGGGTTGTTGAAGTTGCTTTTAAATCAAATGAGGTCTCCGCTGGTAGTGCTGTTGTTTATTGCGGCGGTAATATCCTTAGCAGTTGGCGAAATTGCCGATGGTGCGGTAATTATGGTGGTGATAGTTTTTAATTTGGTGTTGGGATTCGCACAAGAATACAAAGCGGGGAAGACGATCAAATTATTATTTGAGGGGATCGGTTCGCCAGTTAAGGTAATAAGAGATGGTGTTTACTCAATGGTTGATAGGAAAATGGTAGTGGTGGGGGACCTGGTAAGGTTGGAAATAGGGTGCAAAATTCCAGCAGATGGGGTATTGGTCTGGCAGGACGGTTTGAAGGTGGATGAGTCAAATATCAGCGGAGAAAGTGTGGGCGTATTTAAAAAAACTGTAAAAAATACTAAAAAGCTAGAATTTGAAAACTTAAGTGATACGAGCAAGTTATTTGCAGGGACAGTTGTCGAGAGGGGGTTGGCGGATATGCTGGTGCTAAGGACAGGAGAGAAAAGTTCGATTGGTAGATTGGTGACTAGCTTGGCGCAGACCCAGACAAAAGGGACCTCTTTGGCAAAAATGGTGAGGGAACTGAGTTGGAGGTTGTTGGTGGTAGCTCTGATTTTGTCGCTTATTTTGGTGATTGGAGGAGGGTTGGCTCACAGGGGGTGGTACCAGATGCTGACCTTGGCGGTCTCGTTGGCGGTTGCTTTGGTGCCCGAAGGAATGGGGATTGGTTTGACGGTAAGTTTGGTGGCGGGAATGAGAAGAATGAACACAGCTGGCATATTGGTTAGACGATTAATGGCGGTAGAGACGTTGGGAAGTGTGGATACGGTATGCCTGGATAAAACCGGAACGTTGACAATGGGAACAATGAGGGTTGTGGCTGTCACCGACAGGCCGAGTGGTGTACTTGTAGGTAAAAAGGAGTTCGAAAAGTCCCCTACCGAATTAGTTTGTGCGGCAATCGTGTGTAACGACCACCGAGATCCTTTGGAAATTGCCATGGATGGTTGGGCCAGGAGGTTAATTGGTGTGAAAAAGGCGGCGCAAATAGAAGCGCTATGGCAGCGAATCGATGGTGTGCCGTTTGACCACAAGACCAGCCTGATCATGACTAGGCATAATTACAAGGGCATCGGCGTGGATTTTTTGAGTGGAGCCCCAGAGGTGCTACTGGAGCGGTGTACCTTGACAGAGAAACAAAAAAGTGAGTGGAGAAAGGCATTTTCAATGTGGGCCGACAAGGGGTGGCGGTTGGTGGGGTTTGCTAAGCGTGATGGAGTTGAAAAAAGTAAGGTTGATAAGATTATGGGTTCGAATTTTGAATATCTGGGGGTGGTTGCTTTTGTCGATCCACTTCGCCCCGGAGCCAGAAAAGTTATTCAAAAAATGGTGGGTTTAGGTTTGAAAGTAAAATTAATTACCGGTGATTATAAAGAGACGGCATGGGCACTGTTGCGAGGTCTGAATTTAGTAAGGGGAGCGTTGGTAGAGAAAATGGTGATTACGGGAAGTCAAATAATTGAGAATTCAAGGATGTCTAGTGCGATGATATCGGAGAAAGTATTGTTTGCGCGAGTTAAGCCAGAGCAGAAGTTGGCAATAGTTGATTGCCTGCAAAAGGGAGGTCATCTGGTGGCAATGATGGGTGACGGAATGAATGATGCCTTGGCCTTGAAGAAGGCGGACGTGGGGGTAGTGGTCAAAAGTGGTACTGATGTGGCGCGTGACGCTGGTGATATTATTCTCGTCAAGAGAAATTTGGGTGTGTTACTAGAGGGGATCGTGGAGGGAAAAAGAGTGCTGGCAAATTTTAGGCGAGGTTTGATGTATCTAATGGTAGGGTCTTTTGCCGGAGTGGGGGTGATCGTTTTTAGTTTGATCTTTAATTTGCCTATGCCGTTGATTCCTGTGCAAATATTGTGGATAAATTTGGTGAGTGGTAGCTGGCCGTATGTTGCATTGATTGTAGATGGTAACAGTTTGGGTAGATTGGAACCGGGAAGAAGATTGGAGGGTTTGCTTGATCGGCGTGATTGGTTGTTAATTACACTGGTGTCGGTGTCATCGGCACTGATGATGATGGTAGGTTTTTGGCTTGGACTGGGGCAGGGCGATGTGTTTGCTAGGACAATGAGCTTTGCGATTTTGGGTTTGACAGCACTCCTTTACGCATTTAGCGTGAAAGATTTGCATGGACTGGCGTTGAGAAAAAAGACGATGAAAAGTCGATGGCTTAATAGGGGGTTGCTATTGAGCGGTTTGCTATTATTTATGGCAATTCAAACTCCATTGGGTTGGTGGATGTTTGAGACAAGACCATTGGGAATATACTGGCTAATTGTTGTGAGTTTGTCGGTGTTGGAATTTGGCTTATTTGAGTGTTTTAAGAGAGCTTTAGGTTATTGGCGTTAATTTGTGTTTAAATTAGAGTAATGTTGTTACTTTGGTCTGGATATTTATTCTTTTGGGCGTTTGTACTGATCTTTGCCTCGAGAGTGAGTGTAGATATGTTCAAACGGTTGATGGTTAGAACCGGCTGGCATAGTTTGGCCATAGCGGCTGTGGCAGTAGCGATGTTTACTACCCTGCCGGAGCTTTTGGTGGCAGTGACCTCGTCAATTAGAGGAATAGGGGAGGTTTCTTTGGGAAATGTGTTGGGTAGTAATATCTTTAACATTTCATTTATCGTAGGGATAGCAGCATTAGCTTCGGGATCGGTAGGAATTGTAGGTGGATTTATACGCTGGGAAATGTCAGCTGCTTTGGTGGCTGGATTAATGCCGTTGGTGTTGATGCTTGACGGGAGTTTGAGCAGGGTTGATGGAGTAATGTTACTATTGGCTTATCTTCTTTATGTCAGGGACAATTTGGCGCTGAACAAGCACACCAAGTTGATCAAACAGGGGAAGTACCAACATACGTTTTTGAGAACAATTAGAACATGGCACGAGGGGAGAATTGACAGAATGTTGGTAAAAATGGCTTTGATGTTGCTTTTGATGCTGTTTAGCGCCAATCAGGTGGTCGTGGGAGCGGTGGCACTGGCGGAAGTGTTGAGATTGAGTATCGTCTTTGTTTCTCTGGTGGTGGTAGCAGTGGGAACTAGTCTACCAGAACTGGTCTTGGCCATTGAAGCGATACGCCAGAAGCAGTCGGCATTGGTTTTTGGAGATTTGCTTGGGAGTGTAGTAACAAACTCGACTTGGATAATTGGAATCACTGCCATGATCAGGCCAGTCATGGTAGTACCTGTGTGGAAATATTCAGTCTTCTCTTTGGGTTTTGTGGTGACCTTTGTCTTGTTCTGGTTATTCGTATCGACTAAAAAGCGGCTGGACCGTTGGGAGGGGGTGGTTTTGATAGGGGTATATTTGATGTTGGTAGGTTTGGAGATGCTTACAGGCTAGTTTTCAAAAGAGTTTTTGATGATTTTTTGGATCTTTTTAAATCCTCCGGGATTGTTGGTGGTCGAGTCGATAATGTTTTTAGTTATGTTGAGAAAACTGTTTTCGTTCTTTTTGAAAATAGCCCCTCCCATAGGGTATTCGCTCGTCTGATCTATTGCTTTTCCCGTCAGACTCTTTAGGTGTAGTCTGGCATATTGGCCAATGCTTCTGATGGTTCCTTGACGGCGAAATCGTCGAAGAGAAATTCTGTAACGAGGGTCTTTAAAGATAGAGAAGGTAAATCCATGGCGATAACAACGCCTGATATATTCTGCGTCTTCGGTGAAGGTAATGTTTTCGTCGAAACCGGTAGTTTGACGAAATTTTTGTGACGAGAGACCGATCATCGCCCCTTGGGCATATGGAACATCAGTCAGTTTTCCCGCTTCGATCCCAAAGTTGAACAATGAGGCAATTGCCTTGGCAGTAGCTGTATTTCTATCTGGTTCGCACCAGGTGGTAAATACGTCAGTGTTTTGGGAGTTCAAGCGATAGCTAATGCCTTCGATGAAAAATTTGGGCAACCGATTGTCAGCGTCCATAAAAATGATGTACTTACCAATTGCCGCACGGCCGCCGAGATTTCGTTGGAATGATACGTTTCGCTTGGAAGTACTAAGGAGGTGAAACTGAGGTAGTTTGGTGGAGATAGGTTTGATTTTGTCAATGGTTTTGTCATCACTGTGACCGTCGACCACAATTACCTCGAAATTCCTGGAGGTTTGGCGCGCCAGGTCGTGAAGCAGGTTGGGAAGATCTTTTTCTTCGTTGAGACAGGGAATGACCACTGAGATGTTGATAGCATGTTTCATGCTGGTAGAATTATAGCTGAATGAAACTGATTGTTGGTTTGGGAAATCCGGGTGAGGAACATAGGCGCAACAGGCACAATGCGGGGTTTGTTTTTGTGGATAGGCTGGCTGTAGAATTGGGCGATGGGGCTGGTTGGATGGAAAAGAAGAAATGGGGAGGTTGGGTCAATGAAGTGGCAGATAATTTACTTTTGCTAAAACCCGGTAAGTACATGAATGAGTCGGGGGTAGTAGTACAAAGGGTGATTGATTATTTTAAGATTGAATTAGCGGAAGTATGGGTCGTTCATGATGATTTGGATCTGAGATTGGGTAGCTGGAAGATGCAACGCGGAGTGGGACCAAAAGTACACAACGGTGTTTCTTCTGTGGAACGATCAATTGGAAAAGAATTTTGGCGAGTTCGTTTGGGAGTTGATAGTCGGGATGGAGACAGGGGGGTGTCGGGAGAGGACTATGTGTTGGCAAATTTTTCGGAGGGGGAGCAAGAGCTATTCGTTAAGGAAGTCGGTGAGGCTGTTATGTCCCTGTCAGAGACCATACGCGGATAAGGGTAAATTGCCGATGTGAATACGCGGTAGGGTTAGCTGATTGTCTTTGCACAAAAATGTCCCCCGTTTGGTGGTGAAGCCAAGCTGATATCTCAATTTGGTGAGCGATAAAATTGCCTGCGAGCTGACAGTTCCATAAGGGTAGGCAAAAGTTTTTGTCTGGTTTAGTCCGCGTTCGGACAATTGCGAGTGAGCAGTCGAGATTTCTTTTTGGACAGTTTGTGTATCAGTTTTGAGCTGTTGGTGTGACCAAGTGTGATTGGCGAATTCAACTAACCCTTCGGAGTTGATGAAGTTAAGGGTATTCCAGTTTAGGTAATCAGGATTTTCTATCAACCCAGTGGGAAGGAACATGACAGAGTAGAGAGAAAGTTGCTTGAGGACTGGGTATGCATCGGTGTGGAAATCCTCGTAGCCGTCATCGAATGTAATCAGAATTGGTTTTGAAGGTAGCAAGCTCACTTGGTTGAAACAATTGACCAAATCAATTGGTCTAATAGAGTGATAACCCTTATCTTTGAGGTACTGCATCTGTTGAGAAAAGACAGGGGTATAGACAGTAAGACTGGTCTGGTGTTTTGCCAGAGCCTGGGTTTGTGGCTGTACGTGGTGGTAGGTTAGAACCGGTAAATTGATACAGGGGCCCTTTGGTTGGGGGGTGGCGGGAGGCAGCGAAGGTGGTGGTGTGGGGGTTGGGGTAATAAGCGTCGTAACCACAGGTGGGGGTGACGATGGGGTGACGATCGCGATTGAGGTGGTGGTGGAGTGTGGAATTATTTTGAATGAAAAGGGGGCGAGAATGGCAATGCCTAGAAAACAAACAATGATAATCAGTCGTCTATTGGACACAAGAGTTGATTATAATCAACTCTTGTCTATGGCAGGAGGATTCAGTTCATTGGGTGGAATCTTGAGTAATTACAAAGTTGAGACTAATAAGCAACGGAGGATTAGTCGGGAGTGGCAGGACTATGCTTATCGGTTGGCGTTGGAACTTGGTGACATTGAGCATACTAGTTTGTACATGCGACTATGTAAAAACACACCAAGATTTATTTTGGAGGAAGCTCGAAGTTTTGTGAAAGGTGCAACCAACACAAAGAGTCCAGGGAAACTGTTTATGTGGAAGGTGAAAAGAATAAAGGATGAAGCAAATGCTAAGGTTGAGTGATTTTGTCTTTTCTTTCCCCGAAATGGCGATCGGACAAAGGTTGGCCGATCCACGCGATAGCGCCGGGCTAATGGTGGTAGATCGGAGGACTGAAGAAATCAGAAAGAAAAATTTTAGAGATCTTAGTAATTATGTAAAGTGTGGTGATGTATTGGTTCTGAATGACAGTAGGGTGGTACCCGCGAGGTTGTATGGAAAAAAGAAAACTGGAGGTAGAGTGGAGATGTTGATCCTGGATTGGGCTAAAGGGACAAAATACAAAGTGTTGACTAAACCTGGTGTCAAGGTTGGAAGTGTGGTGGTATTTGAGCGAGGGTTAGAAGCTAAGATAGAAAATATTGATGGCGATGGAGTAACGACGATGGTGTTCAACATGGGGGAATCGGAACTACATAGTTTGATTAATCAAATTGGCTTAACTCCTTTACCCAGTTACATTCATACAAACGAAAGTGAAAAGTTAGTAAGAGAGAGCTACCAGACGGTGTATGCGAAGGCGGAAGGTTCGGTGGCCGCCCCAACCGCTGGTTTACATTTTACCCCCGATTTAATTGAGAGAATGGAGGCACAAGGAGTAATTGTTGTTCGAATTGACTTGCATGTTTCACTGGGAACCTTTCGTCCGGTGAAAGTTGATGATATTTCTAGACATAAAATGCATAGTGAGTGGTTTGAGCTGACGAAAGAAAACGCTGAAATAATTAACAGGGCTAAAAGCAAAGGAGGAAGGGTGATTGCTGTGGGGACAACCAGTGCCAGAGTTTTGGAAAGCTGCGGTGATGAGGAGGGATTTCTGACGGGAAGAAACGGGGAGACTGCAATTTATATTTACCCCCCGTATAAATTTAAAGTAACAGACTCCTTGGTAACTAATTTTCATTTGCCAAAAAGTACGCTATTAATGCTGGTTAGTGCATTTGTATCGAGACCAAATACTGGTGCGAAATTTGTCAATTTTGAAAGTAGTTTGTTGGGCAGAGCTTATCGCGAAGCAATAAGTGGGAAATATAAACTGTTTAGTTTCGGTGATGCGATGTTGATAAAATGATATGAAGAAAAGAAGGCTACCGCACCAGTTTAGATTTCAGGTTTTTGCAGAGTGGATTGGAAAACAGTACTTACCTTGTCGTGTGGCTGATGTGGGTGGGGGAAAGGGGTTATTATCCTTCTTACTTGATCAGAAGGATTTTGATTGCGTGGTTATTGATCCGGTCTGGCAAAAACTTACCCATAAGTACCGGGATCTGGAAAGTGGCAAGAGAGTACGGCTTGCGAGAGCACAACAAGAGGGATTGACTAGGTTGAACAAGCAATTTGAGGTTAGGGATGGAGCAAACTTTGACCTGCTGGTTGGGCTACATGCGCATGGCTCGAACATGAAAATTATTCAGGCAGCGGCTGAGTTCAAAAAGAGTTTTGCAATTTTGCCTTGTTGTGTTGTTGATGAGCCAATTGTCAAAAGAGCAGGAGTCAACTGGCTCGACTCTTTGTTCAGCTATGCTCAGTCGTTGGGTTTATCACCCCAGAAGGAAAAATTGGGATTCGTGGGTCAGGATGTGATTATCTGGGTAAAAGGAGGGGGGTAAGGCATTACGATTGGTTTTTGGCAAGGAGCCATTCTCAAGAAAGGCAGTAAGAGATAGTGTCGAGAGGGGATTGTATGAGTATTGGTTGGGACACCGAAGCGAGATAGTCCTAACAGAACAGCAGGAGCGAGTGTTGGAAATGTATTTTGGCGAAAAGTTGAGCCTGGAAGTAATTGCCGTGAAATTGGAGATAGCAGCTGAAAAAGCCAGGACTGAAAAAATAGGAGCCTTGAATTTTATAATGCAAATTTCGGGCTATAGGGAGAAAGATTGATGGCGTCTTGGGTAATTTTGATCATGAAACGTAGGTTGTGGATAGATGCCAATTGATAGTAGAGTAATTCTTTGTTGTGAAACAGGTGGTTCAGATAAGCCAGAGAGTAATGTTTACAAGTCGAACAGTCACAGCGTGGATCGATAGGGTTGGGGTCATTTTTAAAACGTGAGTTGGCAATATTTAAGCGTTCTTGGGGGAATTCGCTTTCGAAGTAATAGCGATTGTCTTTGACCTTAACTTGTCCAGTATAGAGGGCACCGTTACGGGCTAATCTGGTCGGGGCAACGCAATCAAACATGTCGGAGCCAGCCATAATGGCTGTCAGTAAATCGGATGGTTTGAGACCCAGCCCCATAGTGTAACGGGGTTTATTGTCGGGCAACAAATCGCGGATCCAGTCCATCACTTGGGTGGTTCCAGCCATGTTGTAACCGATGGTTTCGCCGCCGATAGCAATACCGGGTAGGTTTTGATCGACTACAAATTGGGCAGACTCTCGACGTAAATCCTGATACATGGCGCCCTGAATGATGCCAAAAAGTGCCTGCTGGTTAATTTTACTGGGTCCATGTTTACAAGTTTTTTGCCATTGGGTTTTGCAACGGGCTAACCAAGAGTGGGTGCGGCGAAGGGCAATTTGGGAAGTGTCACGATCGGCTAGGTCGGGCGTACAAACGTCCAAAGCCATAATAATATCAGCGCCAATCAGTTGCTGAGATTTGATGGCTTCCTCGGGGGTAAAAAAGTGTGAAGAGCCATCGAGGTGGGAGCGAAAACGAACTCCTTCGTTAGAGGTTTCGATTAAGTTTGGATCGCGTAGAGTAGTATTTTTGGTAAGTTCAGCTAATTTTCGTAGTTTTTTTGGTTCTCCCAGACTAAAAACCTGAAAACCACCACTGTCGGTAAGAATGGGGTGATCCCAGTTCATAAAACGATGGATACCGCCAAGCTGGTGAATCAGATGGCTGCCTGGGCGAAGATAAAGGTGATAGTTGTTGGCAAGAATCATCTGGGCACCGAGATCAAAAAGACATTCGGTGGGGACGGATTTGACCGAGGCGTTGGTACCGACAGGCATAAAAACAGGGGTGTGGATGATACCGTGGGGGGTTTGAAAAACTCCGGTTCGTCCATGGCCAAGAAGTTTGCCGGTGATACTAAATTCGAACATGGGTAGATTATAGTGGGTGTATAATTTCGGTTATGGCAGCATTACCTGAGCTAGGAAGAGATGCTAAAGATAGGAGGAGGGATCTATCAATTCACGCAGCTGTTGAACCCGGATTTGAGGAGATGTGGGAAAGTGGTGAGTGGGCTGTGCCGCCTCTACCCTCGGCTAGTCGGGAGAGTGTGTTGGCGGCTACAGCTCTCCTAACGGAACTTGGGGTATTAATATTACCGACCGGAGACGAAGGTCAAACCTAAATCTTGATCGCGAGTTCGAAGCGATTGTTGCTTACTTGGTGAGCTTGATTGGCCCCACGGATTTTCTCGAGGGCCAGGCATTTTTTTGTTCGAGCATTTGGTCAAAGGCAATTGGGCTGGTGAGGTGTGGTTCACCATCCTTAAGACGGAAATCGGGTGTGAGAATGGGGTACAAAGATGGGTCAATTTGGCTTTTGTATATCCACTCAAAGGGGACGACAAAAAAGGCTCCCAAGTCGTTGTCATAAACCAACAAGGCCCAGGATTTGGCGGGAAGGCCAAGAATAACTTCAAAATTTAGAATCGTTATTCCTCTAAGGGCTATCAGATGCTCTCGGGAAATTCTGCCCCAAATTATAACAGTGTGGTTTTTGAGTTCGGATAATTCTGGTAGATCGAATAAAGGTGAATCGGGGGATCTTGGCATATCTTATTGGGTATGCGCTATTATAGTGCTATGGCCAAAGTTGTGTTGATAACTGGTGGAAGTGACGGGTTGGGTAGGGAGATGGCAAAGCGGTTGAGTAGAAGATATCGTGTGGTTGTTGCTGCTAGGAATGAGGATGAATTGAAAAAAGTTGCAAAAGAATTGCGATGTAGATACATGGTGATGGATGTGGGTGATCGGGAACAGGTGGGGTTGGTGATAAAAAGAGTGAAGGAGGAAGAGGGGTCGATAGATGTATTGATTAACAATGCTGGGAGGTGGGTAGAGGGAAGAATTGAGGATACAAGTTTGGAGGTGGCGGAACAGACAGTGCGGACAAACTTGTTGGGTGTGATAAATGTAACGCATGAAGTAATCCCGCTAATGAAAGAGGGGGGAGGGGGAGTAATAATTAATATTTCTTCTCAGGCGGGTTTGTGGCCAAGACCAGAAAGAAGTGTGTACGCAGCTAGTAAATTTGGGGTTACCGGCTTGACGAGATCCTGGCAAGAGGAGCTGGGTAGCTGGGGAATTCGTGTGGTGGGTATTTTTCCGGGTAAACTAAAGACTCGATTGTTTGAAAAATCCGGGGTAAATAAAGATTTGACCGAGGCACTGGAACCGAGTGAAGTAGCTCGCACAGTTGAGTTTGTATTGGAATTGAAAAATAATACTTTGATCACAGAAATCGGAATAAAAAGTGTGGGAGATCGTTGAGTGAATAAATTTTGTGCTAAATTTAGTATGGTGATAAATAAAAAATTACCCCTGCACTTTTTGGTACTACTAGTTGTTGGAGCACTAATTTGCGTTTGGCGGGTGGTGACTGGGCGGTGGGTTGTCGGTTTGTCTTTGGTCTGGTGGTGGATGGGGTTGTTTGTCGGATTTTCGTTCGTATTTTCCGATCGACTAATTCAGGGATTGGTAGAGGAAGAAGGATATGGGGCAAGTTTGGTCCGAGCGATTCGGAGCAATGGGTGGCTGGCAACAATAAAAAAGATCGTCACGGAACGGGGGGGAAACAAAAGATTGGTAATGCGCAGTGTGTTGTTTGTGATAGTGTGGTTGCTTTTGGGTTTTTGGACTGTGATCACCGCAGGGGGAGCTTTTGGACGAGGATTGATTTTGGGAATTGGAGTGCATATGTTTTTTGATTTGTGGTGGGATTTCTTGTTTAAGAAAGATCGGGTGGAGGAGTGGTTTTGGCAAATAAAACGAACGGTGACAAATCAGGAAATGCAAGGTTTTGTTTACGGGACAGGGTTGCTGGGATTGATGGTAATATTGGGGCTTTGAGTGGGAAGAGTGGTTACAACGATGAATCGAGATCTGGGGCGGGAGGAGCCAGTATGTTTGTTGGTAAAAAAGTCTGGTTTTGATAGTTGAGATTTTGGGGTTTGGCTTTGAAAGTAGTGTTGAAAATACCTCGGCTGTTTACTGGAGCAACTAAAAATACGGTAATATCGGCTGATTGGCCAGATGAAAGATTGATGTTGTAAGGGGAGGTGGCAGATTTCCAGTTTGAATTGGGAGGAGTGAGAGAAAAATCAAATTTTTCTGGGGGGCAGACTGTACTGTTTTGATTGGTAACCCGAACAGTAAACCTAATTTCAGTCTGGGCGTTGGCTGTTGCTGTACTTGGTGTTGCCTGGAGCTGTGGCTGGGCCAGCTGACAAGATGGGGTTGGCGATGGGGTGGGTGGAGGGGGCGAAAGCGAGGGTGATGGTGAGGGAGATGGGGTGGGTGAGGGTTGTGTTGAAAGCGGTATAAGCCAGATGTCCCCCTGTTGGCTTTTGCTAGAAACAACGATTGCGTTTCGATTTGGCCAATAAACTATAGAGATGAGGTCCGTGGTGCTGGGAATATATGAGACTGTTTCCCAGCTAACTAGGTCAACTGATCTAGCCACCCGCTTATCCTTGGTCATAATGTAGATATAAGTGTCATCGTGGGTAATGCTGTTGAAAAATGGGCTGTCGTACGACATTGTCGGCATAATTGCACTTGGATTTGATTGAGCTAGATTGAAGCTCGCGAATTGATTGTTTTGATTAACTTTGAATAATTTTGATGAGTTTACGGCTCCATATAGTTCGCCGTTAAAGATAAATAGCCGTTGATTGTATGAGGCGATGTTTACATTGGATACCGGTGTCCATGTTTGGCCGTTGTCATTGCTGTAGGTAAGGATGGTTTGGGTGAGGGTCCCTGAGATGGCATAAAGTCGCTGGTTGAATCTGATAACATCGTAGACCCGATTATTATTTACCGGGGGATTAATTCTGGTCCAGGTTTGTCCTTGATTGTTACTTTTGAAGAGGTAGCCAACCGATAAACTACAAGGGGTCTGGTTGGAGCTGGGATCGTTCCATGTTGAAGTGGCCGCCAGAAGCTCGGTTGTAGACGAATCAACACCCCACATGTGGGCAAGATAGTTTAAACCAGATGATTGTCGGTATTTTGTTACGACTCGAGGGGTTTGGTTAAGATTAATTTTGTAGAAATTACCATAACGCCATTCGTTCTCGCAGGGAGGGTTCCCTGGTTCACTGGGGTCTACGCCGGGTATGAAGAGGTTGGTTCCAGAAATTTCCATGTCGTGGACACCCTGCTCAGATAGGGGAGGATAAATAGCCGATATTTGGTTGTTCTCGAATTGAGTGATTAATGCCCCGTTTTGTTCGGCCGGATGAGCCAAACTATATCCTATGAATAATGTGTTTTGGTGTGGAATCATAACATAGGCGCCAAAGTGGTTGAGGTTAATAACCTGGCCTGTAATCGAGCTTACCCAGTTGGCTATTGATCCGTGGGGAGGTGGAATCTGGGTAATTAATCTTTGAGGGGGAATGGGTTGCATCGAGCGACTTTTGGCGTCTGATCGGGGGTCAAGATTTGTTTTTGGAGAAATAATCAATACGACTGTTTCGTAGACAATCAGGGCAGGTAAAAGTAGGACGAATACATAACCGAGCAAACTGAAACTTTTTCGTAACATTTTCTTTAGAATAAATTCATTATATATGTTAAGCTTTTGGAGTAAATTAGAAGTTAGTAAAAAATACAAAATATGACAGTCGTCCAGGTGAATGATACGAATTTTGAGGCGGAGGTGTTAAAGGCAGATTTGCCAGTGCTGGTGGATTTTTTTGCGGTTTGGTGTGGTCCGTGCAGAATGGCCGCTCCGATTATCGAAGAGATGTCTCAGGCTTATGATAAAAAAGTCAAAGTGGTTAAGGTAGATGTTGACCAGAGCCCACAAACTGCAGGGAAATTTGGAATCATGAGTATTCCTACAGTAGTAATGTTCAAGGCGGGTGAAGAAATTAATCGCCAGGTGGGTTTTGCCGGTAAAGAGGGATACGAGAACATGATCAAAAAAGCATTGGTGTAGGAATGGAGCAGTTGATAATAATTGGAGGGGGCCCGGCGGGGTATACGAGTGCGATTTATGCTGCTAGGGCCAGCCTGTTGCCTGTGCAGATTGCCAGTTATCAGGTGGGTGGGCAATTGATGTGGACAACCCTCGTTGAAAATTATCCGGGGTTTAAGGATGGGGTGATGGGTCCGACCTTGATGGATGATATGAGAAGCCAGGCGGAAAAATTGGGCGCTAGGGTGATAAACAAAGACGTGACGAAGGTTGATTTTTCGGGAAAAATAAAAAGGGTGTGGGTTGAAGAAGAACTTTTTGAGGCTAAAACGATCATTG
The DNA here is from genome assembly GCA_964487665.1 of uncultured Pseudomonadales bacterium. Taxonomy (GTDB): domain Bacteria; phylum Patescibacteriota; class Microgenomatia; order UBA1400; family MFAQ01; genus CAZARR01. The sequence goes on along the minus strand of CAZARR010000002.1, from coordinate 5,130 downwards.
TTGCTACCGGTGCAAAAGGTCGGATGTTGGGTTTGGGAGAAGAACAGTGGTTGGGCCGGGGGGTGAGTACCTGCGCGGTGTGTGACGCGGCTTTTTTTCGGGGCAAAAAGGTGGCGGTGGTGGGAGGTGGCGACGCAGCGATGGAGGACACCTTGGCCTTGGCAAAGGTGGCAAGTGAAGTGTCGGTGATTCATCGTAGGGACAGCTTTCGTGCCAGCAAGGTAATGCAGGAGCGAGTGTTAGGTGACAAAAAAATAAAAGTATTGTGGAATACCCAGGTGGTAGAGGTTGAGGGTGGAGAAAAGCTAGAGAAAATTAGGCTGAAAAATGTTGACGATGGAAAGAAGCGCGAAATGGAAATAGATGGGTTGTTTTTGGCAGTAGGGCATATACCTTCGACAGACATTTTTGTCGGGCAGTTGGGTTTGGACGAGCAGGGGTATTTGATTACGAACATGACGAGGTCCGATTTGACAAACAACAAGGACCTTTGGCTACATAATTACCCAACCGGTACTACTGTTGAGGGGGTTTTTGGGGCCGGGGATGTAACCGATTTTCGCTACCGTCAGGCAGTGACAGCTGCGGCTATGGGATGTATGGCGGCTTTGGACGTGGAGAAATATTTGAGTCATAATATTTAGCTAGTATGGCCAGTAAAAAAGGTGAGCCAACCCCAAAGGATGTCGGGCGGGATTTGTTTAGTATACTTTTTGACATTGAAACCCGAAAAAGAATTGCTCAGGTGTTAATCGATTTGAGCGAAGGGTTTGTACAAATTATGGGAAATAACAAAGGTTTGGTTGCCCTACTGATTGCGATAGTGGTCGCTATTGTGGGGTTTTTGATCACCAACCAAGGCACGGTCAATTGGCCATAAAAATAGTTGAAGTAGAATAGTCTAAATGAAGATCGAGAATGTGTTGCGTGGTGAGATACAAAAAGTGCTTGGAACCTTGGGTGTGGTGACAGGCGATTTTGTAGTTGAATATCCGGCTGATGAAAAAAATGGGGATTTTTCGACCAATGTGGCGATGGTGGCTTGGAAAGAGCTGGGATTTGAAAACCCGAAGGAATTGGGGGAAGTGATCGTACAGGGGTTAAAGAAGAGTGACATATTGGGTGAAGTGGTAAATCTGGAACAGATAGTGTTTGTGAATGGCTTTGTAAATTTTTGGTTGAAAAGTGGGGTTTTGATAAAAGAGCTAGAGGAGGTTATCTCAAAAGGAGAGAAGTATGGGTCAAGAAATCTAGGAAAAGGTCAGACATGGTTATTGGAGCACACTTCTCCGAATCCAAACAAAGCAATGCATCTGGGACACCTGCGAAACAATGTAACAGGAATGGCTATCGGGAATATTTGGGAATTCGAGAATATTAAGGTTGTTCGAGATTGTATTGATAATGACCGAGGAATTTCCATTGCAAGGTTGATGTGGGGATATTTGAAGTTTGCCAGAAAAGACAAAAGAGAGATGGTTGATTTGCATTATTGGTTTACTCACAAAGATGAATGGTGGACACCAAAAGAAGTGAGCAAGAGACCAGATCGATTTGTAGACGAACTGTATGTCAAGGCGTCTGAAGATTTTCGTAATAATAAAGAGACCGAGGAGAGAGTAAAAAAAATGGTAATCGATTGGGAGAATAAGGATGAGGAAAGTTGGGCGTTGTGGGAACAAGTGATGGAGTATTCCCATCAGGGGCAAGATATGACGTTAAAAAGATTGAAGAGCAGGTGGGACTGGGTTTGGCACGAACATGAGCACTATCAACAAGGGAAACAGATTGCTGAAGAAGGGTTAAAAAAAGGAGTTTTTGTTAGGTCAGAAGGAGCAGTGGTGACCAACTTGGGTAAATATAATTTACCAGATACGGTGGTGATTAAATCGGACGGGACTGCTCTTTATATTACTCAAGATTTGGCGCTAACTAAGTTGAAAAAAGAGAGGTTTGAGCCGGAGAAACTGTTTTGGGTCATTGGGCCGGAACAATCGTTGCAACTAAAGCAGTTATTTGCCGTTTGTGAACAGCTGGGGATGGGTAGAGTAGAGGATTTTACTCATATTCCGTATGGTTGGATGAGTATAAAAGGATCGGGTAAGATGGGATCGCGATTTGGAAACGTAGTTTTTATTGATGAGTTGATTGATCAAGCCAAAGAGGTAATTCGGGGAAAGGTTGAGAAGAGCAAGTTTGTGTCGGATGAGGAAATGGAAGAGGTGATTGAAAAGATTGCGGTGGGGGCGATTAAGTATAGTATTTTGCGGGTAGGGAGAATGACAAATACTGTTTTTGATTTTTCGACGTCGCTGACTTTTGATGGAGACAGTGGGCCGTATTTGCAATATACGTATGCGAGAGCAAATTCGGTGATGACAAAAGCGCGTGGAGAAGGAGGTGCGTCTGATAATCCGGCTGAGGTTGAAGAGAGGAGGCTGATGGTGTGGGTGGCCCGGTTCCCCGAGGTTGTGGAAATGGCGGCTTTTGATTTTGCTCCAAATGATGTAGCTACCTATGTTGTGGAACTGGCTAGTAGATTTAATGCCTTTTATAATAAACACCAGATAATTGGTAGTGAGAAAGAGGGGTTCAGATTATTATTAACAAAGGCGGTGGCGCAGGTGATTAAAAATAGTTTGTTTTTGTTGGGGATCGAAACGGTAGACAAGATGTAGACGAGAGTAGTATATTTGTTGGTGATGGACGAAAGGTTTTGGAGGATTTTGGCGGTGAGTGAAGCGGTAATGATTTTTGTTCTCGTGGGTTTTTTGGCGATGGTTTTTGTCCAGGGCGGAGGTCGGGTTGGCTCGGGTAAGTTTGTGGCTCCCATAAAGAATGTCGAGGTCAGTGACTTTGCTTCTTGTGCTGCAGCGGGATACGCAGTACTCGAGTCAATGCCTCGCCAATGTAGATCCGGGGATGGTCGTATATATGTGGAGGCTGCTCAGACGGGGGAGGGAGGTTGGGATGGTGACAGTGGTCCACCGTTGTGATAACCTGTGTATTTGTTGTGTATTATCCTATAGCTTGACAAAAGTGGTAAGTTTTAATACTATTAACCTTCGATGCAAAGGTTAGAAATGAAAGATACTTCGAGTGGCGAACAGCCGGGTGTGTCTAGTGGGGATGACGGCCGGTTCGGTGGGGATGGAAGTGGCTGGCGGGCTGAGCTGATGAGCCCCGATAGAACTTTGACACCCGGTGAGATTAGGGTAGGAGAATTTATTCAAAGAACTGTTGGGAGGGTGAATAAAACTATGGAAGGAGTACTTTATCCTGACTTACTTGGGGTAAATCCACACGGCAATTTTCCTACTTTAGCGAGAATATTCGCTGCCGGTGGCGCAGTCTTCGCTGGGCCAGTGGCTCTGGGGACCTCTTTTTTAAATGTTCGCCCAGTAGCAGCCGAATACCGGTCGGTAGATGGAGCTGAGGTCAGTGTGACTGGTATGGATTTGGCTGAAATGACTGAGGAGAACGGCCCGTTCAGACGTGAGGTGAAGAGAATCCAAGATTATACTGGCGGTAATCTCCCCGAAAATGTATGGCGAGTTCGGGCCAGAGATGATAACGGTAAGGTTGGTTTCGATTTGGTTGAGGTGGTGGGGAGGGACGGTAAACCAGGATTGTTTGCATATACTCCTGGTTACGGATTAGAAAGTTTAGACGCCGGGGCGACGGTTGACGAAGCCACGGGGATAGTTGCGATAGTTTATAGGGGAGGAAGGACGGGGATGGATTATTTAATTTACGTTACAAACCAGAAAGCGGCCGCGGGTGATGGACCAGGACAAATTGCTTCGAAGGCGTTGGGTGCACTGGACAATCCGCAGGAGGGTGTGAGGCAAATGATATTTAGAGGGGTAGACGGAACATATGTGGTTATCGACGACAGGGCTTCTTTTGATGTACCTGCTACCCCCAAGTTGTTGAGATTAGCAAGGTCAGGTTTGGCTCCACTTCCGACTCCGTCGCCAACGGCTGAGGTAACGCCTGGGGCGGTGGTGCGAGGTGACCAAAACATCAATCTCAGAAAAGGGCCGGGCTCTGACTATGACGGGTTGGGGCCGATTGCACCAGGTGCGACGATGGAAGTGGTGGCAACGACCGAAATGAATGGGCAAACCTGGTACCAGGTGAAGCTTGCTGACGGTAGGCTTGGATGGGTGCGCGAAGATCTGGTTGAGGCAAATGAGAAAGTCGATGCAGTGCCAAGGGCAAGCGACGTTCCCCAAACATCAACACCTCAACCCAAACTTACAGCCACTCCTAGGCCAGAGACGACACCGAGCGAGATACTTGCGGCGGAAATTGTGTACAACGGTGAAACACTCAATAAGGTTTTTGATCCAGAGTGGGGGACAGATGTGTGGAAGAATAAAGAAGGCGAAATTAGATTTCTCAGGTGGGGAGGCTTGGTGGTCCGGTTTTCCCGATCACTTGGAGAGACTGGAAACAGTCAGGGGGGTAGTTTGGTATATTTTGAAGATTCGAGAGGATCTAATTACGCCAGTGTCGATGGAGTGAGCGAGAATGATGCGCGTGCGTTTTTCGATGCTTGGGCTGAAAATTTGGTATATAAAATAAGGAAGTCAGATGGGTCATTTGTCCATAGGCGTGCTGACCCGGAAGGTGCCCTCCTTATATCGGTGCTTGTTTTTTCTGGAAGGGTTTTTGATCTTCCTGGTATTGTTCGAAATAATTTAAGGGCTGGTGACGAAGGATATGTTGATGCGCAGTATCCAAATATTAGCTATGGAACGACAATTCCGGTGAATGGTGGTCAGGTTAACTTATACGGATATGAATTTAGTCGCGGGAAAGCACCTTGGGGGAAATTCCCAGGGAATGAGAGGATATATCTTACCGTTGCTGTGATCTCCGATAAGATGGTGGTAGACGCGATTCAGGGAGGAGTAATGAAAGATCCCGGCAAACGGGTTTATTATGCCCCCACAATGATAAATATAGAACCTCGCGAAATAGATAAAACTAGGTGGGAACCTTTGGTAGATGCCGAGGCGCAGTATCTGGGCGACGCAGTCATTACACCGGGGATTGGTAATTAGTGACAGGCAACCTGCATTCTCCCGTAAAGTAACCGAAGATTGATCCTGATGGGTTGCC
>CAZARR010000001.1:0-95478 GCA_964487665.1 uncultured Pseudomonadales bacterium | reverse complement strand
ATGGCGGCGACCAAGTAGCCAAGGCTGGCTATACCGTCAAGCCGAAGTCAAGACAAGAGAGCTTCGAGATAAACAAGGCAGCCCTTAGTGGCATGGGTATCAATGACCATGACGACCCTCGCTTTATCGAGATGCATAGTAAGGTAACAACGGACTATGCACAGCGTGTCATACAGGAGCGCATGAAAGACTACACGCTAAACGACGACATCGACATGATAGGCGTTGACCCTGTTCTTTCGACACAGCCCGATGTGGTGATAGGCTCTCGCAAGCAGGTGCCACTACGCATCATGCCTCATCTACGTGGTGTGCCGGAAGCGGTCTTCTCGGAGGCGGCGCCAACAACACGTAAGGTAGGCGATGCCGAGATAGGCAAGGCTTTCGATATCTATGGTCGCTCATTCAACACCGACACACCGGAACGCATAGCCGAAGCAAAGGGTGTGTACAAGAGAAAAGACGGTAGCTATGGCAGCCTCGACGAATACTACCTATCAGAGATGTTCGGCAGTCCATTCCGTGAGCAACTGGAGCTCATACCGGGTGGTGGTGCGAAGCATAAGGTGAAGAACATGCTTATGCTCAACCAACAGACAGGCGAATGGAACGAGGTGCCTAGTACCTCTGTAGCAGCTAAAAGCACGTTGCGCTCATGGCGCGGTCCCAAGGAGCAAGAGAGTAGCGCATGGACTACACTCGGTTCGGGGTTGGTAAACTGGTTCTGGGACACATACTATGGTACTCGTGGTGCAGGGGCGGAGTTTCTTGGCGGTATCCTTGGCGGCTATGATAAGCCTACTACAAAGGAGCAACACAATGATGCTTTGTGGCGCTATACACAGGGCTTAGGCTGGACAAACGCGTTAAAGTGGGTTTTTGATGGCATAGATGAGACGACAGATGGTATGTTTGACGCAGTAGGTAAAGACTTAGTGAAGTGGGGCAACGAGCTACAGAACATAGCAGGCATCAAGCAAAGCAAGCTAAGTGAGGAGGCAGAGCAATCAAGCAACTGGAGCGCACATGGTATAGCGAAGCTGACCGGTAGTGTCGTACCGCAGGCGATAGGACAGTTTGTTGCTGCATATATCACACGTGGCGCATCGTTAGGCATCGCTAAAGTCATCGGTATGCGTGGTGCAGGGGCTATAGCTATGGCTAACACAGCATCACGTGGCACCAGTTTAGCTATGGGTGCTACATACGCCATGCACTCTTTCAATGAGGAGATGAAAGCCAATGGTATCAACTCGCAAGACCGTATATGGCTTATGGGTCTTGCAGGGCTTGCTACGCTCTTTAGCGAGTACGGTCTAGACAAGCTCGGAGCAAGCAACCTATCGGATGCAGTCTTCAATATACGCACACTCAAAGATGAGATAGGTACACATATACGAGACACCGTTGCCAGTGGAGCGCACAAGAAGCTCATGGGCGAGATAGCTCAAGCATCGACAGAGCAAGCTAAGGTGAGCAAAGGGCGTGAGTTAGTAAAGAGCATTGTAGGTGGTATCGCTAAGGTGGTATCTGCTCCTATGCGTTGGACAGGAACGGCAGGTAAGCAGATAGGTAAGGCTATGTTCGAGGAGGGATACGAAGAGGTTGTAGAGGAACAACTCAATGAGTTCAGCAAGTATATGTATGACGAGTTCTTTTCACAGCCCGGAGCGGTGAAAGGTAGCGGAGCATTTGGTGTTAACGACCCTTTCATCTCTTTAGACCAGATAGGTAGTAGCTTCATCGGTGGTATGATTGGTGGTCTTGCCGGTGGCGCATTGAGTACCGCTGTGTATGGTGTCAATAAGGTGCCTGATGTGATGCGCGATAAGTACCACTCACAGCTTGCTACTGTCATGGAGCAACAAGCGGCGGAGACACTGATACGCGAGCAGTACGCTAAGGGTTGGTATCAAGACCCGTTGAAGAACAAAGACGGCACTACTAATATCAATGGTGGTGATGCGTACAAGGCAGCATTAGAGGGCGAGCTTAACCAGCTACGTCTCGCTTATGCTGCTAAGGAACGTCTTGGTCTCAACAATGAGGCACTGATAGCTGACGTGATGGGTGGCGATGATGCCCTTGCTGCTAAGGCATTGGAGCGTGGTATAGCACAGGAGCGTGCAAAGCGCAACGTAGATAACATCAACATGCAGTTGGCGGCGGCTACGACACAGGAAGATAAGGCACGGCTACAACAGGAGCTCATCACTGCACAGCAGGACTTGGACACTACAACCAAGTCGGTGACCGAGATAACGAGTGGCGAGCTATTGGCTAAGGCTAAGGCTGCTATGGTAATCAATGCTACCAATGCACGTCATGTAGCTGCTGGCAAACAGACGAAAGACAAGAAGCTATCATATACAGATGCTATCAGTGGCGCCATATCGGATATCAAGAGTGGTGCTGTTACCGGTACACCATTCGTTACTACAGATGATGTAGCGGGACGGCTCGCTAAGGTGAAGGACATAAACGGTAGAGCTGAAGCATCAGTGGCGCAGGAGAGACAGGTTGATGCTGACACCAGCGTAGCGATTAACACCATACAGCAGGTCGTCGATAGTGGTGCTATTGATAGCATGACGATAGAGCAGGTTGCTGACCTCATCGAATCTATTGACAAGGCGACAGGCGAGGCAGTGACGGAGGAGCAAGGTAAGCGACTAAGTGAACTACGCTATAAGGTCATGGCAGCAGCCGTAGAGAGCAAAGGGATAGAGAAGGAACGTAACGTGGAGATGAGTGGTGTCAATAGCATGACCGAGGAGGAGCGGCGCACAGTAGTTGACAAGGACGAGTTCGAGTATCAAGATGACAAGGACTACTACGATGGTATGATAGCAACGCTACGCGCGGTTGACAAGTCATTACAGGCACGTGGTAAAGAGAAGGTGTCAGATAGGACATACAAAGGAGCAGACCCTAAGACACGGCAACCGAAGGCATTGGTAAGTGCTGTTCTTACAGGAGTGCAGATGCAAGGTGAGGATGGCAAGCCACTCATTGATGCACAAGGCAACCCTGTCTATTACGAGATGACGGGAGCCTTCACCGTTGACCGAGGGACGTCGGATAAGGAGTTCACTCTATCGGACGAAGGGGCACGCTTCACACAGCAGGCTCTTACGCTACCTACCGGCGATGACATAAGCACACTATTAGCGCATCGCTTCATGGCACTTAGCAAGCCGGGAGCACAGGCTGGACAAGCAGAGATAGACGAAGCGAAAGCGTTTGAGAAGCACCTTAGCGATGTGTCTAGCATACTATCGGATGCTGTTGTCATAATGCAGGCGGTACGTGATGGTATCATATCGCGCAAGGAGGCTCGTCTATTGGGCATAGCGGATAACTGGCTCGGTCAGCAGGCGGAGCAGGAGCTTGAGCTACAAAGCAAGACACTCGAAAAGCAGATAGAGCTAAAGGGTGCCACTACGGAAGCTGATAAGCAGCGCATCGAGGCGGAGCTAACGGCGTTGCGTAGCACCATGACGGAGATGCGTACCATCTATGCTGCTATCAAGAATACCTTAGTGACAGTACGGTTCTACCTCGGAAGGCTACAAGGCATGGGTGGCATATACGATGCTGCACAGAAGCGCATACGCGAGACTGATGCCAAAGGTAGATATAAGCTACATGAGATGTTGATGGCTGCTACAGGTGCCACACAAGATAGCGAAGCGGAGATAGGCGGCAATAAGGTCAAGCTACGTGATGTAGTGGGCTATGGCAAGGCACTGAATGAGATAACGACAGAAGATGCGTTACGTCTGCAACAGTGGTGGCACTACTACCTACACACCAAGGATAGCAGCGGTAAGCTACCCGATGTGTCAGGTCTATTGGCGGAGCTATCGAAGCACTTCACCGATGAGTCGGAGTTCATCAAGTCAGGTCTTAACCCTTCCGGCTGGGACGACTTCAACGAAGACCATATAGTACATGGCGAGCGGGCAGATAAGAACGGCACGCGCGATAGTAAGATGATGAATAACATGCGTCCTCGCTATATGATGCAGATGTTGTTCGTTACTATGGCGTGTGATGTCGTCTCTATACGTCAGCCGATGGCGAAGGCTATAACGGACGATGCAGCGGCAGCAGATGGTAACCCTATCATCAAGGTGCCACTATCGCATGAGCAGGTACTCACCGTAGAGGCTATGTTGGCACATGATGTCAATGCACAGAAGCTGAAAGACAAAGGGCACGCCGACAGCATGAAGCGAGTAACGGAGCTATATTCGCAGCTTATCGTTGGTGGTCCTATAGACCGCATCAATGCCATTATGGGTATCGCAGGTAACGCAGGGACGGGTAAGACGAGTGGTGTAGTACAGCTATATGTACTCGCACGTCAAGGGGTTCAGCAGCTAAAGGGTACACGCCTTGCTATCATAGGTCATAGCAGTGAGCTTAATAAGAGCATCATAGAGAGCATACAGAGAGCCAATGGTGCTGCCTTGAAGGTATGGAACAGCGTAGCCGACTTCTTAGCCGATACAGCGAACCATCAGCTATCTGACACCACATACCTATTCGATGAGTTCACGTTGACGACGAACGATGAGCAGGCGCAGTTCTATAAGATATGGGATGCTGCCAAGGTGGTACATAACGGAGCAAGCTATAAGATGATAGGTGATGCTGCACAGACGGGAGGACTACCCGGTGAGCCGCCTAACATACCCGAGTTCATCGGTATAGTACGGACACTCAACATGGCTTACGTTCATCGCACAGGGAGCGAAGGTATCGCTATGTTACAGTCGGAGGCTCGTGCTAACATCTTCGATAGCACCGTCCCTGACCACGAGCGGTTCAGTAGTGCCGTGCGCCTTATACATCATACACCTAACGACACTACACAAGGGTGGCTTGGAGTAAAGCACTATGTCGATGTTGGTGCTATGGAGGGTGAGATGATGGCTCGTATCAATGCAGGCAGAGCGGTTGTCGTTACCTATACAAAGCAGCAGTACGACTATTACATATCAAAGGGCTTGAAGCATGGGCAGGTGTGGTGCATAACGGAGAAGTCGTTGAAGCCACAAGGGTTGGAGTTCGATGAGGTCTTTGTCGATATGACAGGCAAGATAGCTGATGTTGGTAGCTCGGAGTGGTTTGCCTACTGGCTCACTAGTGTTAGTCGCGCTAAGAGCTTCGTCGGCTTTGTCGGTGTCAATACCTCGATGAACAACACCCCGGTAGAGGCTAAGGATGTTCCTTTCGCACGTGTAGATAGCGCCTTATTAGATGCCCGCCGCAGCGATATCAAGAAGAGCATGGAAGGACAGTCTAAGATGCCTGTTGTAGCACAAGCATCAAGCAGTGCAGGTAAGACAAGCGGTGGTGTCCCTTTCGATGCCAAGACGATAGGTAATGCAGCGAAGAATGCCTTTACAGGTGTTAAGAACAGCCTATCGTATGATGAAGCGGAAGCGTTTGTCGGCTCTCTTGAGGCGGTAGCACAGGCGGCAGGAGCAGTGAATGGCAACCACAACACCTTGCCTGCTGCTATAAAGAATAGGTTTAACATACTATTCTCTTATATGCAACAGGTAAGCACCGCTGATACACCGATGGCTGTTGCTGCTATACGTAAGGCATTCCACGATGTCTATGGCAAGCAGAACAATAGCGTACCACCTATCAATACCAATACTCCATCTAACACACCACCGTCCGGCACAGTACCGCCACCACCCGTCACTACGACACCTAACGTGCAGCAGATGCCGTCTATCATAGTGAAGGCTAACGGAGGGTTAGATACCACCTTGGAAGCAGGTAAGCAGTACAAGGTGAATGGCACTGTCATGCTGTTAGATAGCATAGAAGACGATGGCACGGAGCAGACTATCACATGGCGCAATGGCAATAGCATCATCAAAGAGAAGGTGTCAGCCATGCCCGCCGACGTTAACATACAGGAGGAGGTGAAGCCCGTTGCTAGTGGTGAGCAGGAGCGTTTCGATGCATACAATAAGAGTAAGGTGCTGTTCATGACACAGGACGACCTATTGAATGACGACGGTACCACAGTATCTATCAATGAGGTTGCTGATGGCACGTATGCTCATGCCGGGGTCATACCTACCTTACCGCAGCGTGGTGTAACAGCAGTATTGCGTGTCATACACTACCGTCGTACCTATAATGGCGTAACGAGTGATGTACGTGCTATTGCCCTTGTATCTTCAATGGGTGGCAAGCAGTACATACACATGGCGTATGGCTTCGCATATAAGGATAAGGCAGGTGTATATACGACACAGGCTCACCTACCCTACTCGAAGGCGTTATCCTCTTTGGCGCAGACGATAGAGAGCGGTGGCGCACCACTGTACTACTCGGTGGATGATGGTAAGACACAGCTACGTCAGCAGCTATTCCAAGGTGCTAAGACGGTATTCAACGATGACTTCATACAGCAGCTACAGAGAGCAGGGTGGACGGTAACAGGCTATACGCAGGAGCGCACAGGTGATGCCATACGTCCGGTACGCACCTATGTACATGTAACGCATAAGGACACCAACAGTACAGATAAGATAGAGCTACGTTCATTCATGTTCGGTGATACACAGGTTGATGGTATCCGTAGCAACCTACTCGCTGCTATTGTGCAACATATCAACTCGGCATTTAGCATCACCGACACACCGACACAGAAGGCACGTAACATATCGTTCAAGGCACACCGTCTAACAAGCCTATTGTATAACAACAAGGCAACGACACAAGAGTACTGGATGACGGTAACAGACGATAAGGGAGTACAGCATAACGTACCTGTTACAGAGGCGTGGCAGTACCTTGACGATGCTGTTAAGAAAGGCACTATTGACAGAGCGACATACGATAGGCTTGTACTTGAGGTGACAGGCACCATTGACAAGCTCGTTGCTCGTATCATCGGTGAGCCGACATTCTTAAAGGACAAGTACATACCGCAGCCAGCAGTAGTGAATGGCAGCACCGTTACAGTAGTACCGCAGGCAGGCACTATGCATACCGATGGTGTCGTAGGGCTACGTGGTAACATGTACTCTATATCGCCTGCAACACCTGCAACGAACACTAATGCACCATCGAGAAGCAGAAACAGATACAGACCATATACAGTAGAGGACAACAAGGAGGTTCGTACTGTCTTAGATGCTAAGGTGGAAGACCTCGAACGTGAACTCGCCGCTAAGCTCGCCATGCCGTTCCTACGTCGTATGACATGGGATAACACCGGTGCTATCCTTGCAGGTAAGAATGAAGACGGCTTCATTGATGCCGATGGTAACGTAGTGGCACGAGCCAAGAACGGCATGGCGAGCTATGAGGTGGTATGGCATGAGGCGACACACTTTGTAGTCGAGTTCCTATTACCATCCGAGCAGTACGATGAGGTATATGCCGATGCTATACGTATGATGACACGTAAGGGCTTGCCTATCAATAGGACTGCCATAGCGGAGTTCATAGCACAGCGTGGACAGCGTTATGCGGCAGACCGTCGTAACCTACGTGGCTTATCGAAGGCATGGCGTTGGCTATTAGATACCATCAATCGTATGGTTGGCTATATGCCGTTTGTACGTACACGCATAGACGACATACTGTATGACCTACACTATACCAAGCGTTTCGTTGATGCCAAGATAGAAGGTACAGGTGTACAGTACTTCGAGGGGCAACGTCTCAACTACACTCCTCGTGGTCAGCAGTGGCACCTCTTCATCGCACGTCTTGGCAATGAGGCTAACGTAGCACTCAATATGTACCAGAGCATGAGAGCGCAGGTTGGCACTCGTCTGTTCAAGGCTGACCTATCGGATAGCACAGCGGAGAACCTCGCACAGCTTGTACGTGATGAGCAGGAGCGGCTACAGCGGCACGCCTATCTGTCGTACTTAGATATTGGCAGCAATGCGCCACGAGTGAGCTATAGAGACAAGCAGATGCAGCCTATACAGCTACGCACCGAGCGTATCTATCCTACCGCTATGGTAGGTAGCCGTGTGGTGCGCTACGGTGATGAGTTTGTAGAGGTAACGAAGAACGATATACCGCCAACAGGCATCGAAGCGGAGGTATTGTACTACTACGATGAGTACGATGGTAACTATAAGCCAGCCTCTATGCGTGGTGGTCAGATACTCATTGGCAAGGTGGAGCATATCAGTACTGCTATCATGTCATCGCCAAGCCCTATCAAAGGCATGACGTGGGGTGATGTGTTAGAGCTACGTGAAGATAAGACCAACATGGTAGGGCGACTACCACAAGAGAGCCACTATGACCTCATGGCTATCATGTCGCTATCTAAGCCTATGCGTATAGCACTATGGGATAAGGTGTTACCCGGCATTGACAGTAGCAGCATATTAGCTAAGAAGCGTGCCAACGTGCAGGACTACCTTGAGCAGCTACGTTACATACAAGATACAGTCAGTAGCCGTGAGAGCGATGAGACGAACAGCTTAGACCGTCAAAGCACACTATTGAAGCTCATGCTTGCCTCTATACCACTACTCGACAAGAATGGCAACGAGACCGATACCGTTGGTCGCCACTCTATCATGCATCAGCTACTCATCGAGGCAGCAGACCGTATAACGAATAACATGCAAGGCACAGGTCTCGATGCGTGGGTTAGAGCATTGGATAACGAGCTACAATACTATGCACAGCAGTCAGAGGCGTCGCCGGATGATATAGTGATGCTATCTATGGTGCAGCACCTACGCTCATTGATGCGTTTCATCGAGCAGCACCAACGGCAGGTCGAAGCGATGGCATATGCCAAGGCTAACGCAGGCATGGATAAAGTGAAGCTGATAGAGTACATACAGCAGAACATACTATCGGGGCAGCAGTGGGCACACGTCTTCACTATGGATAGCGATGCACTGCTTGCTCGTATCGACAAGGCGGGACGGTGGAGTGAGGAGCAGCTTAACAGCCTTGCTTCATTCTACTCATCACACTACTCGGTGCAGCCCGGCGTTGCTGTATATAACACCAATAAACGGCAGAACTCAAGGCTCGATATCGACTATCTCGAAGGAGGGCAGTACGTCTTAGATAACATCAAGGGTCGTATCTACGGTGGCTGGGTAGGAGCCGATGGCACACTCGTCAAGAGCATGATAGAACGGCAGATGAGCAAGGACGAGCCGATAACGATGTTCTATAATAGCGCATCTAATGCCTACGAGTTCAAGTGGAAGCGAGACGTCAACGGTGTCGATGTAACTACCGTCCTTGGCAGCCTATCATCGGATAGAAGGCTTACTATAACGGATGCCTTGCGTACCATGCAGGTCAATGACCGTAAGTACCTGATGAAAGCGCTGATGCATCATGTCGGCATTGACGAGCCATTGCAGCCACTATTGCAGTTCATCCTTACCGGTGATAAGCAAGATGACGTAGCACGTCCTATCGTGGAGGCGTTACGTGCTGTTGCTACGGCGAAGCGCTTTGCTCTATATCACAGCGACAAGCAGGCAGAGGCACGCGCCTTAGATGCTATGTTAGAGGCAGAGTTCGGCAATAGCGACTACGGCAAGGAGGTGATAGATGTGTATAGCAGCGAGGAAGAGAGAGACGAAGAGGCTGGCTTAGAGAGCAATGCCGAGTACCACCCTTTGGGGGTCTATAACCTATGGAAGCAATATGCCAACGTTAAGGCGTACATCACAGGCGGCATATCAGCCGACAGGTATAATAACATCAACGGCAAGCAGGTCTTCAAGCATCGGTTGTCTAACTTCTACCATGACGCCTTCGGTCGTGGTGTCAACCATACACGCTCTCTGTTCATGGCTCCATTAGAGCAGGCACGCATAGAGCTTGACAACGAGATACGAGCATTGGAGAACGACATGACAACGGTACCGTTCGGCACACCGGAGTATAATGCTATGTTCGATAGCCTGCAACAGCTACGAGGTAGCTTCACTACATCATCACGCCACGTCATGGAGACAAGCGATGGCTTACAGGTCATTAACCCTTTCATCGACGGCACTGCATCTGTCATGCGCGAAGTGACGTATGAGGGCTTAAAGGCATTCAAGGGTATCGAGCTATCGAAGATGACACGCCTTGATAACTACTTGGCTGAGGAGGTGGTGATACGCACTAACGTCGATAATGTCAAGAAAGGCAAGACGGCGTTCCTGTTCTCTGCTACTAACCAGTCTAACAGACGGCAGCAGCCCGTCATACAAGCTAATGTCAATATCTTGAAGCTCACCGAAGGCATGAGCGACCGTATGAAGATGATGTATAGCAATGGTGTCTATGTGGTATATAGAGATGATAAGAACCCACTATATGGTGAGATAGACCTCGACACCGATAACCTGCTGCTATGGACGGCGATGCACTTCATGCGCTTACAGCAGGCACAGCTACACTCGACACACCGTTGGTACGACTACTATGATAAGCTGATGGCGGAGAACCTACCATTGGGCGCAGGGTTCGACATACCGATACGTGAGCTTGTTGGTCTTGAGGGGACACGCATATCGACAGCATGGCAGCAGTGGTGGAGTGCACGCCCGCCTAAGATAAAGGCGAGTGAGCAGTCTAACTACTCGTTGTTCGATAGTAACCTATCTGCTATGCGTAGTTGGATAATGGATGGCGTTACGCTGATGGAAGGGTTATACAAAGATGCCAATGGTAACGTTGATACAGATGCCATAGCGCATATACTAAAGCGTTACGGAGAGCAGGGCATACGACCGTCGCAGGACTGGGTGGTAACGACGGTGAATGGCAAGTCGTCCCTTGGCTTCGGCATAGACCTCGCAGCACGCTCCACACAGAGCAACGCCGATGGTAATAACATCATCTTCCAATCAGAGCTTACAGGGGCAGAGCTATACCGTGAGTTCTACGTCATGCCGATAGATAAGGCGGATCAGCAGGCGGTAGAGCAGCAGAGCGAGTATTCCTTCGATGATGCCTTCGATGGTAGTATAATGTATGACCTATCGCAGCACTTCGATGCGGCACGTCTTGCAAGCATCAACATACTACCGGGTCGCAGTCCACGCTCTATGTGGGACCTGCTTGGTATCGTATCGGGGTCAGGTAAGCTATATGAGGGCATGACAAATGCTGACCGTAACGATAAGATGTTGGAAGCTATAACAGGTATCATCAACGAGTACTACGGTGTCTTCCCCGGTCAGCGTGAGATGCTAGGTAAGATGGAGCTTGACAAGGAGGCACTACGCTATGCTGTCGGTAACAGTAGGATAGGGGCTAATGCTAAGAACAACCTATTGACGGTGTTGCTTGGGCAGGCGAGTCCATTGCTTGCGCTGACGATGAAGCCAACAGGTAAGAGCAAGCGCACTACCGTATATAACAGTGAGGCAGGGTTATCACGTACACATCGTATCTTCGATAAGCCGGTGAAGGGTAGTAAGAAGATGCGCCTCATCGACATACTGTACAAGCACTATGATAGCAATGGTGTAGAGCCAAGCGATGCTGACTATATGCGCCTTGACCGTAACAGCCAGTACGAGCTATTGCAGAGCCTCTTCGCTCGTGGTCAGCAGGACCTCATGCGTAAGCACAGGCTATATGGCTATAAGGCTAACGAGAAGAACGAGAAAGGTGAAGACCTCAACCTCAACAGCGATGGTCGCCTATGGCTTGGCGCACTAATAGCACATCAGCTATTCAATGATGCTACGCTGTCGCTCATACAGGGTGATACCGGCACTATGCTCAAGCCGCAGCAGAACATACGCACATCATTCGGTAACACAGCATTCGCCGATATCGTTATGGCGCCGAGTAAGCGTTCACGCCCAGCACTTGGTACAGGACATAAGCCTATCGTTGGTGGTATCTATGGCATTGGTCGCTATGCCAATGTGTTGCCTGTCATGCCACTGAAAGATGACCATGTGTGGTTTACCGTTGGTGGTATCAAGGAAGACGATATCGACATACGCGATGGTGCACGCTTCACCTCTCCTATCTACGTTGCTCGTATGCATAGTAGCTTCGGTGGTGCTGCCGGTGTGCATAACATACAAGCAGGTCAGAAGACCTTGAACAATGAGTACGACATAGTAAACGACAACACCAAGCAGGACAAGGACGAGGACTATCCGCTATCTGCTCATCAGCTACTCAATAGTAAGATGATGATGCGATGGTTCGAGATGATGCATAACCCTATGGGGCGACCATTGCGAGAGGTGCAGCACTATGGCATACTACCTGCTACGTCGGTATATGATAAGTGGTTGGAGTTCTATAACACATCGACAGAGACGGAGGAGCTACTACGCTTGGAAGATGCGGAGAGTAAGATGGTGCAATGGCATATCGAGACAAAGGCTGCTATGGGTGATGACTTCGATACGCACTATCCTATCATCGACATACTATCAGGTACGCAGAAGAACGAGAATAACGTAGTCAACATATCATTCCTTCCCGATGAAGACACTACTGCTCTTGGAGTACAACAGAAGAGAGCATCGGTGCAGATGGACGACGGTAGCTATATGGCATTCAATAGCTATGGAGAAGGATATACAATGGCTGTCAATGGCTCCGGTATCAATATGGAGGCTCTATCTGTTATGAAACAGGACGGTGCTTCCGACTTGGATATATTGGAGGTCATACGCAGCAACGCCAAGGGTCGTATGCCATTCGAGCAGCTTACACATACATTGGATAACGCACAGCTACGGTTCCAGTTGGATAGCAACAAGCGCACCGATGATGCCACTGCTGCTCCATTCGTGCAGATGTCGTCTATCTTCATGGCATTGCCTGTCAAGAGCGATAACGCTAAGGGTCTCGTCCGTAACTTCACCGATAGCTGGGCTGCCGTCTATCTCGATGGCATGCGTACCTTCGCACATAAGGTATTAGGCGGTGAGGTATATGGTGTTCCTATGATGACACCTTACGAGATAGTGAAGGCGGTAGAGGAGAAGGCTAAGGACGGCACCATGAGTGATACGTTGAAGCGTCTCATGTCGGAGGCTATGGCTAACAACGAGGACACGAGTATGTTATCTGTCCTTATCCGTGAGCCGGGTGTAAAGCAGGACTTCACCGGTACTCGCATTCGTACCATGCAGCTTATCTCGGCATGGATACGCAAGGAGATACTAAAGCAGGAGCTACCTGCTATGCGCCTTACCGTATCACCGGGCAGCGTACTCGACGTAGTAGAGGTGTATGATAGCGAGGGCGATAGCTATATCGTGCAGTCCAACGTTGTACCACAAGGGACAGAGATGACCGATGAGCAGGTATATGATACCAAGCGTATTGGCGGTAACGTACAGAACGCCTTTGTACGTCGTAAGCTACGTGCCTTCGGTATGGATATAGCATGGTCTGATGACACCATGACACAGCAGCAGCGTGATACGTTGAATGCAGTCTATGATGGTGCATTGCAGCAGTACACTATGGCGGGCAATCGTAATGCTCGCAAGTGGGCGCAACAGAAGACCGTCGAGTATGCCTATAACAATGGCATGAAGCATCTCATCGCTATGGTAGATGGTGAGGTGTTCGTTCCTAACCCTGTCGGCGATAAGTACAACCTACCAGTATGGCTACAGCCACATCATATCACACGTTGGTATGACGAGAACGGCAATGATGTGAAGATAGAAGATATGATAAGAGGTGATGAGCCTCGTAAGAACATAGACAAGCTCATATCGGATAACATCAATAACATACTGCCGTTCCTTATCCCTGTTGGCGATGAGATAGCTATTGATACAAGCACAGCAGAGAAGCTATTGGCTAACAATAAGCTACTGAACCACTGGCTCGGCGATGCAAGCAAGGCGGTAGAGAAGCTACTCGTCGATGAGTACACAGGAGCGAATGCACGTCTTACACGCTCCATCAATAATGCTATCAAAGCATCTGTCGCATCATTGAATACGGCAGGTGGTAGCTATGTCATTGACGACTACTACGACAAGGACGGTAAGGTGCTATGGTCTAAGATGGACGATAAGATGATAAACAAGATAAACAGTGTTATCATCAATGGCTACTCATTCATAGACACCAATGGCAAAGAGATACAGGTGCGTGGTCTATTGGATAAGTACCTCAAGCAGACGACAGGTATAACAGTAGAGCAGTGGATAGAGAGTATGACTGATGCTATCATGGGTACATATAGCATGCGCGAGATGTTCGGCGTCCGTACACCATCGGGACCTGGTAGTGCTGCTCGCTATCGTGTCGTCGGCTTCCTACCACCGAGTGCCGGCTCACTGATATATGGCAATGGCTTACAGAATATCATATCAGGTCAAGACCATGACGCGGACGAGGTGACTGTATCGTATATGCCGCAGACGAGCAGCGTGCTTGGTAAGCCTATTGATGACATTGCCTTCGATAACAAACGGTTGCTGTTCAATGATGCCGTAGCACTATGGGACGACCCCGAAGTGGCGATGCAGCTACAGCAGCCTATCGAGCTTGACGACTGGCGCGACCTTGCCAAGGAGTCGGCGCATCATATCTTACAGGGCTATGTGATGCCTAACAGCATGACTAATAGTAAGGAGGTGCGTGATAGCAACTTCAAGGGAGACCTCGTTGGTACGTTCGCCAATGGTCAGAAGGTACTAACAATGCTATACCGTGCTGCTACTATTGATGGTCGCGTACTCAACAGAAGCATGATAGGCAGCGATGGTAATGCCATACCGGTGATGTGGCGTACACCGGATAACTATGCTACGCTCCCTTCTCTCATCGAGACCCTTGTGAACCTTGGTACGGATAACATGAAGGAGAACGTACTTGGTGTCCTTGGCGCATCGTTCGAGAATGGCAATAGCATCTTAGCGGCAGTATCACAGCCAGAGATGCTTAACAACTGGATGGATAGACACTATGAGCATCTGTTCGATGTGGAGCAACGCAGCGATGAGCATCGTGCCTCACTTGTCGTTCTTCCATCAGATAGCGATGCTGTTCGTAAGACCAAGGTGGCACGTCAGATAGCAGTACTATACCAGAGCGATACAGTGCAGGAGGTGGCACGTGAGATAGAGCGACGTAAGAGCGTACTCATCAAGACAGAAGGTGGCTCGTCGATGTATGCCGTTGTACACTCTAAGCTATCACGCATAACGGAAGACCGCAACAACAGTCGTGATAGGCTATTAGAGGGACAGCAGCGTATGGCATCACGTCAGGCGGAGCTACTATCTGCTATCGAGGCTTATATCAACATGGTGCTGTCTATAAGCCCTAACCAAGATGTATCTATGTGGGTCAACATAGCCGAGATGGTACGCAACGGTCAGAAGGTAGAATGGAGAGGGCTTAGTGGCACCTCTGCTCGTGTGCATGGCTCGATAGATAAGCGCATCGAGGCAGCATATAACGTCATGCTTGATAGTGGTGAGATAGGAGAGGATATATCGTTACAGCAGGTCAAGGAGATGCTTGAGACAGGGCAGGCGGAGATGCTAAAGGATAGCGAGGCGTTACAGTTCATACAGAACGTGCTATCATCGCAGTCCGATATGCGTGATGCGCTATATAAGGTATATCAGAAGCTCGGCAGCTATGGTCGTGCCATCAATAGCATAGAGTATAATGCCAAGCGTTCATCGCCGTTGCATGTCGAGACGTTGAGCCTTCTTGCTATAGAGTCGCTTAGTGGCGAGTGGCTACGTCGTGTACAAGACCTTGCCGGGTTGAACCAAGGAGTGCCTAACAGCCCGCATGAGCAATATAAGCTGATACGGTCGTTGCGCTCACTGACAGGTCTTAGCGTGCAGGATATCATGAAGGTGATAGCTGCCTATAACGAGGCAGGAGTAGAGCCGAGTGAGACAGCGCAGTGGCTCGACGATAACATAGCATCTATACTTGGACTGCCGTCAGACACCAAGCGGCAGGAGATGATACGCGCATCGTTGGAGGACGAGTTCAGACATCGCTCAATGCAGGAGGGCTTCGAGTGGGTACGCAAGGATATAGCATTGCAGGTGCCTATCGGCGGTGGTAGCGTGTCGAGCATGACCAACTACGTCGATGCTGTAGCACAGCAGGGTGACGCCCTTGCTGCTATCCTTATCAACCCTGACACGCAGATGCAGGTCAGCGCAGTAGCATTACAGCAAGGTATGGTGTCTAACCTATGGCTGTTCCACCACCCGCGTGTAGAGGAGATGTATAGAGGGCTATTAGATAGCACAGCGCAAGACGACCTATACGAGACAGGATACTATGCTTTATACGAGGAGTTCGATAAGGCAGTGATAGCGCATTGGTGCGAGCATGGTGAGCCGCAGAAGATATTGGTCAATGCCTTACGTAAGCGTAACAGGACACATAATGGTGTTCCGTACATACAGCTACATGATAATAAGTATTACAACATAGACCTACGTACAGCACCGGGGCGTAACAGAGCTATCGTTGACCTCGCTGCACTATTAGCGACAGAGGTGCGTAATGCTAAGGCACGTACCGGCTCTCTCGACTGGACAGGACTGCCGGAGGTGCAGTTCCTATTGCAGGAGATGGAGATAATACCGCAGGGAGGGACAGAGCATATCACCCTTGCCCGCCTTGCCGAGTATGACGATGTGATGATGCAACGCCTACGGACAGGATTCGCTAATATACCATCTGACCTACGCGACCTCTTCGAGCTATATCAGGTGTTACGGTTCGGGTTCGAGTACCGCCGTAAGGGTGGTCTTGCCAAGGTGATAACACCGAAGCTACATAAGGCATATAGCCGTCATATCGACACTATGCTTAACCCTGTCGTGCAAGACAACACAAAGGAGCTACCTGCTCTATTGCGTAACTTCTTCACGCAGGTTCTTGACCATACCAACGTACCGTTGATGCGGTTCGACAGTAAGGGTGTAGCACAAGGTGAGCGTATGCCGCCTATCGGTGCTAACGGTCCAGCATCGGACTATGCCACTAACATATACATTGCCGGCAAGCGTATCAAGGTGCATGCTAACCTACGCAATGCCTCTAACCTATCATGGTCTCGCTATGGTGGCATCGGTGCTATCCGTGTCGGTGTGTTCGACAGCAGCCCATTATCTGTCACATCGTTACCTACCGTTGGTGGCTTGACGGTAGAGGCACTATGGCGCAGCACAAGAGACGGTGAGCCTGCCTTCGAGGTACAGCCCGGTCGTGAGCGTATATCGTCAATGAATGAGTATTATGCACATCGTGAGAGCATCAAGCGACGTTGGAGAGAGCAGACCATAACGTTAGACCGTCAGGCATTCATAGCATCGGAGGAGGATAGGCTATTGCAGATATATCGTGCTGCTATCCTTAGCACTACGGAGCCGCGTGCCATTGCATCGCTGATGGAGATGGTTAATAGCCAACGTACGGGTAAGCAGGTACGGCTACGTGATGATAGCAGCTATGGCAACGTAGCAGACTACCTTGTACGCTGGGTTCATGCTGCCAAGGAGAGCATCGGTAAGATGAGTGCTGCCGATGCATCGCAGTGGTCTAAGGTGCGTGATATGCTTAGTGGTATAGAGCATGCTACGGTGCGTAGTGGCAGTGGTCTGATAGGCGATATCGAGATGTGGACCACCAAGGTCGGTATCTCGGAGACCTCATATAGCAGCGATGACAGCTATGCCCGCCTACGTGTAAACCCTAAAGGTACAGAGACGATGCTTGCCGATATAGCGGAGCAGACAGGACAGAGCGTTGATACATTGCGTACTATCTTCAACGGTGTGATACAGCAGTATGCCAATGGCGACATAGCAGGTGTCATAGCAGCGCTCAATAGCGGTGTCGCTAAGGCATGGTTAGACAAGCAGACCGACAAGGAGGCTGCCATACACGGTGTCATGTATCATGGTCGTACACAGTGGCGTGAGGTGCGCCTCGATGCTACACAGATGGCGAGCCACCTCAACGATGGCAAAGGAACAATACGACGTGTCACAGGGCACCCGTATAAGACAGGTGATGTATTGCACATGGCTGACGGTAGCATAGCGATAGTGACAGGTGTTAGTGATAGCTACATGAATAAACGCGAGGAGTTGGTGTATCGCAACGCATCATATACGATAGTACGCAGCACCTTGAACCAACGTACCAGTGTGATGCAAGGCGAGGATATGCTACAGTCGCTTGTATCGCTGCTCGGTAGTAACATGATATATGGTAGCGAGTTCGATAATAAGCCGATACAGACAGTATGGGTTGATGACTATGACACGCCTGCACATATAGAGACGGGAGCCGATGGTACTCCTATCGTCTATCTATCACGTCAGCTTGCCGATAGTGGTGCCGTGCTGCACGAGTGGGGACACCTATGGTCTGCTGCTATGATAAACGACCCACAGTGGAGCAGATGGATAGATGCACTTAGAGAGACACCATTGTGGCGCATCGTGGAGGAGCTACACCCCGGAGCCGATGACATGACGTTGCAGTTGGAGGCGATGGCATACCTGATACAGACAGGGCACTACTACGGTCAGGGGATAGTGTCAATGGGACTCAAGCGTGAGGTGCAGCAAGGTGTCGAGGCGATGATAGGCATGAGCCTTAATGATGCCATACGACAGACATTGGGTAAAGCGATAGAAGGAGACACTACCATTGTCAATATGGCTTCTACCCTTGGCGAGCTATCGGAGCGCATAGAGCAGGTGTTGAAGGGAGCCAATACCATGATAACACCTGTTATGTGGTCTATCATGCCTAAGACATTGAGGACGCAGGCGACAGCGGCTGTACGTGGCATGACGATGAGTAACATAGATGATGTCTTCGTCCGTAGAGATGGCAGCACCGACCCTGTACGTGCCAAGCTGATGCGTAGTGCCATGAATAGCTACCGCAGCGGTCATAAGCTATGGACTACACCGACAGGCAAGGTGATAGCATGGGAGCATCAGAATGGCAAGCGATACACAGAAGACGAGGTGCGTGCCACCGTTGCTACGTTAGAGAGCAGCGTCAAGGCTATGGTACGCCCCGTTGATGGTCTTGCTGCATGGCTCAATGCTCTTACTAATACAGACAGCGATACGATGTACACTGCTGCTGCAACGAACTGGAAAGACTGGTCCTTATACTCTAAGGAGGAGACTAAGGAGCTACGCACACAGCAGCTACGCACATGGATAAAGGCGATAGGGTTCCGCCCCGGTCTCGATAAGGCGATAGTAGGTGATGAAATCGTTAAGCTTGGTGTCCCTGCTGCTGCCGTTACCGATGAGAGCATGGTAGTCGTCAAAGATGCTGATACGCCAATGGAGCGTTACGAGGTATGGATGGTAACAGGCGAGTACCTTAGTGCTAACAACCACTCGTTGTCTAAGGTGTTGGTACGCAGCGGTCGTGATAGGAGTGGCATACGGTTAGACAACTCTATGGGCAGCCGATTGGCTCTCAAGGGTGCTGTCATAGGTATGGCATTGATGAAGGCGACAGGGAAGCGCACTACGAGTGTGAATGCATCGTCATGGGATGCCTCTAAGATGCAGCACCGTCTCATGACAGACCTCCTTGGTCAGGTGCAGCGTATCATCATGGACGACCCTTTCATCATGGAGCGCTTAGAGGGTGGTGTCTTCTCTATCATGGAGGATAAGAGCCTACTCGATGCCGAGCGTTACATGGGCAACGTATTGGATAACGTACTGGCATATAGTCAGACGTTACACTCGCGCATGGAAGGCAATAGCGTTACATGGTTAGATAAGATGATGGAGACGGCGCAGAAGGCACAGCAAGGCGATGTCGAGATGATGGATATACTGGAGCAGCTTGTCTATAACAGGCTATCATGGCTACGCAGCACAGTACATGATGGCGATAGAGATAGCATAGCGAAAGATGACGAGTACATCATGCTTTCCGACTGGTACAGACAGCTACGCACACGTCGTTACAATCCTATGACGATAGGGCTTGAGGCATTCGATGAGAAGTGGATACGTGATAGTAGCCGTTGGTCTAACCCTATCAAGGTGTGGGTTCGTGATAGCATAGAGCAGGGGCTGCGCTCCGTCCGTACTACCATAACGCCTCATATCGAGTGGATGCAGAGTAAGACGAAGGAGCTTAACAACAAGCATAAGAAGCTCGGTATTCTCGGTGGGGCGCATAAGCTATTCATGCCTATGTTCAAGAAGGTGCAGGCATTAGATGCTAATGGTAAGAGCATCACCGTCTCTATACATGCCTTACACACCGACCTCAACGATGCCGATACTATCAAGGCGTTGAATGACCCTAACAGCGGTCTCACACGTGAGATGGTACTGCTTGGAAAGGAGATACACCAACGCCTTGTCGATGAGCTTGCACAGTACCTATACATCACCGATGGTACTGTTAGATACAAGGAGGAGAGTGAACGTAAGCGTCTATCTAAGGAGAAGGCAGAGAAGCTACTGAAAGGTGGTATGCTACCTGCTATGCCACGGCGTGCCGAGGCAGCGTTAGAGCAGGGACAGATGAGCGACTATGTGCGCCTCACCGTTGATAACCTGATGAACATCGAATCGCCGAGTGAGAGCTTCTACGACCCTGACACCGGTGTTGACAAGCCTAACATCTACTCATTATTGTGGCAGCAGTTCGATGAGGATGTGCTCTATGGTGGTAAGCAACGCATGAAGCTATTAGGTATCTCCGTTGATGAGGACGGCACGCTACGTGTAGATGGTGATGCAGAGGCGGCGATGCAACGTAATCTAAGCTATAACGTACAAGACATATACAACTTCACTATCAACCAGAGTGCAAGGGCGCGGTTACTGTCTCGTGCTGCCAAGGATGCACAGATAGCATTGGATATCATACGTAGCTTACGCGAGCGTGGTGTTGATAGCAGGGACTTGGAAGATGTGGTACGTGTATATGCAGATAGGACGCTATTCGGTAAGCTGCCTGATAGCATCAAGCTAAAGCTGATGGGTGCTATGGTGGAGGTTGATAAGGTAGTCGGTGTGGCGCAGAAGGCGGTGTACTCTATTGGTCTCGCTTTCGCTCCACTCGTTGCTGTTAAGAACATGGTGTCGAACGCCTCTAAGGTGCTACTTGGCAGTGTGATGAATGCTGTCAGCGGTAGTGGTCTGTTCGGTACATCGGCGGTGGCGCGTGCTACATCGGAGCTTACTACACAGTCGGCTAAGGTAGAGGCTATCAACAGGCTGCTGCATACGACAGGGCGTAGCGAGCGTGACCTATTGAACCACTTACGCTATAACGCCACACAGGGCAATGCCTTGAACAACGATACCGGCATGATAGGTATGTGGTATGGTGAGTATTACACCAAGCTATTAGGCATGACAGCACAACTCATAGAAGAGGGTATCTATGATGCCTTCGATATGGTTGATGGCAAGCTCGTATATGACCAGACTAAGGATAAGCGTTTCTACAAAGATGGTGTCTTGACAGATAATGGTAAGCTGCTATTGGAGGACACGCTGCATAGACAGAAGCGAGAGGGCATAACGGCAAAGGATAGCGATACGTTGGCTGCTCCGTATGACACCAAGGAGATGCACCGCATACGTGCTATCGTGGAGCGTTTCGCTGGCGAGATGACAGACCCTACTATGAAGTCGCACTTACAAGGCTTCGGCTTGGGTCGTGCTGCACTGACGATGCGTTCCTATATGCTCAACCTATTACAGACATGGTATAGACCATCGGATGAGGAAGACCTGCTTGGCGGTAAGACGGTAGTGAATGGTAAGGTGGTATGGGTTGGTCGTCCTGTTGAGGGCATAGTGCAGACCATAGGTGCTATGTTCAAGGCTGTACGTGATATGCGTAGTGGTAAGAAGATAGAATGGAACAGTTGGCGCACTCGTAACGTATTATTGCTTATCTTACATGGCGCTGTCGTAGGTATAGGGATGGCTGTCTTGCAGGCACTACTCGACGATGATGAGGAGAAGGAGGATAGCATGGGTGAGGAGACGGTGCGTTATGTCTTCGTCGAGGGGTTACGCGAACAGCTTGCTGCCGGCTATCCGTTGTCTATGTACAACGATGTCAAGAGCAAGCCTAATGCTATACTATCTATGCTTGGCGGCACAGTGAGCAATGTATGGGAGACGGTATTACTACCTTATAGACTTGGCTTCGAGCAGGATATAGTCAATAAGGACGGCACTATCAGCAAGCGAGATAAAGATGCTAAGGAGTACATCGGTGACGTAGCAGATGGCTGGGCGTCGTCATTCTCTGGTACATATCGTAACACCAAGATGCTATATGAAGACCTTATCATTGGCGAACGTGGTGCTGATGGCAAGTGGGATAACGAGTATTAGTAACACTTAAAACACGATAATATGTTATGTAGTGAAGCACCGTATAATGAGAACGACCATATACGGATAACGAAGAGCAAGTGCTACGACTACACGCTACACAATAAGACGGAGTGTGAGCAGACCGTTACCGTTACGCGGCTGACGTCGGGCTCCACTCCTTATAGCGTGCAGTTCACCATAGCACCACTCGGAACGTACAACATCATACTGCCGGCAGATGGTATGTACTCCGTTACTGGTACTGGTGGCTGTCAGGTACTCACCGTTACTGACACCGTTGATGTGACAGCCCTTGTAATGCATATCGCCGTCTTCGACATAGGGGTTAAGAACGTAGGCGATGCTATCACCATAGTGCGCGACACAGTGAATAACATAACACTGTACGATGCAGGTGTTGATGGTGCCTCGACACTTGGTGTGCCCGCTAACATGCTGACGGCACTAACCAACTATGGCGTAGGTACAGGACAAGCATATGTAGCTAATATGTTCGCGCCGGGTAACGTCATGACTGGTGGATGGGACGTGTTATACCCTGACACTACAGGCTATCGCTTACTCGTGGGCTACATCGGTGGTGCAGTGGTGAACCGTTGGACTGTCGATGGTGTCAACTATAGCCCTGTCGTTAAGGCATGCGCCTACTTCGCGCCCTCATCGCCTCCGGGTTACGACTTCGTTACGTCGGTACTAATAGACGGCGTTGAGCAGATTACACCACCACCGAGCTACTACGACCTAACAGATAACGACCAGTTCAATGCTTTCCGTTCGTTGGTCATAGGTAGCATATCGAATGCAGGGACACCGTTTGACGTACCCGGACCTGATGAGATAGCAGGTATCATCATACCGCTCAATGAGGAGTGCCCCGAGCTTGTCTTCACCTTGGCGCAAGGTACACTGACTGATGTAGAGATACAATGGTGTACGACACTATGGGAGTGGTGCCGCTTCTGGAACTGCTTACAGACCAAGATGCGCGAATGGCTCTGTTGCTACGACCCTTGCGCTCCACGTTGTGAGAACCCACCAACGGGAGAGAAGTGGTTAGACGAGGTGATGCGCCTTACGGTATGGGGTATAATGCCACTATTGCAGGAGCATCATATATGGCAGTTCGGCAACCTACACGATGACCAAGCGGCGAACCTCGCACGACTACAGCCAACAGTGCTGCTATGGGATAGATGGTATAAGATGATAGAGGGCTGTGGCTGCCCGACAGATAAGACGTGTGGTGCCTGTGGCGAGAATGGCATAGTGCCGAGTACCGTTACGCTGCATCAGCCATTCACACCGACAATAAGCGGCGGTGGGGGAGGGTGCTGTGGATAACGCACTGTTCAACACCTGCTTTAGTCAGTGGTATGGCAACCTGTTGAGTGCAGCACGACCATACTATCAAGACTACCTTACCGTAGTGCCGCAGAAGGCACGCTTCGGCATTGATGTCAGCGGCTACCATAAGCGACACGACACCTTGACACGGGTGCTGTTCTACCTCGTATCGGTCTATTGGCGTGCATGGGACTATAACACATGGTACGCAACGGATAGCGATGATGACGGCTGCCCCGATGTGCTGCCCCTTGGTAGCTTCGTGCCGGACGACATGGTGATGTGCCTCATCAAGGAGGCTGACTGTCATGGTCTGGACATAAGACCACTGCTACGCATCGCCGGTGTACGACCACTACCCGATGGTATCTCCGTCATGCAGATACAAGGCAACACAGGCTGTAATAGCATATTGTTCCAAGTGGATAAGCAACGACGTGCCGATGTGCCACCGAGCATGCCCGATGATACCAACCTATTGTATAACGTATAAACATCATATCGTATGAGCAGACAGAAAAGGGAGTGGTTCTTTGGACCACTATTGGATAAGCTAAAGAATGGCGACATACCTACGGAGGAGACCTTTCGCGACCTACTCGATAGCGTGCCTTTCTTCCGCCATGTAGAGGACACTCCAACAAAGACGAAGGCTGGCATAGTCAAGAGCACAAGCGATGACAAGGTGAACAACAGGGACGGCAGCGACCAAGCGGGTGAGAGCCCCTTGGGGTTCAAGACGTTCGTGCAGCCGCAGCAGCTACCAAAGCTGATAGCAGGAGCTAACGTAACACTGACGCCGGTGGTGCGCGGTACTCCTGTTGATGGTGATGACGAGAGCGGCAAGGGGATAGAGGATATCGAGATAGCACTCAACTTCGTCCCTCCTGCACCAGCCGTCTATGATGCCGATGATATCAACACGACACAGAACGTCAGTGTCAAAGAGCTACAAGGTGGTTTCCCGTATAGCGTTGCTACGCTTACTCTCAATGCTCCTGCTACGCTACAGTCAGCGTTGAACATATTGGCGCAGTACCAGCGTGCCCTTGCTGATGCCACCGACTTCATCGCCGATACATTGTATGCCGAGCAAGTGAAAGCAGTAGCCAAGGTGGAAGCCACTATCGAGCCTCCAGGTCTGTGGGGTGCTAAGTACATGGAGCCCAATGGTCAGGTGCTACTCGTAGCCAACTATCCAGACCTCTTTGCCAAGATAGGTTATACGTATGGCGGTGGTGGTGCTACGTTTCAGCTACCTAACCAAACGAGTGATGCGTACCTACGTGCTGTCAAGACGAGCAGCGTTGCGTTAGGTACCATGACGGGTAGTGATAACATCTCTCTCGTAGAGGCTAACATACCGCAGCATACGCACGACTTCACAGGTACGACAAACACCGATGGTCAGCACTCGCATCAGATACGGGTACATGAAGCCGATGCCGGCTATGTCGTTGTCGATGGCAACGGTGGTGGTGCGTCAGGTGAGAACCTTACCAACACAGAGACCGATGGCATACATAGCCATGCTTTCAGTGGCACGACGGACACGTGGGGTGCTAACCCTGTAACACCGCTGACGATAGCACCACGAGCATTCAACGTTTACTTACGCATACGGGTATCACCGTAACACAATGGGGACTAAACACTATGATAGCAAACACGAGAGGATATAGCAAAGGCGGTATCGCAGAGCCGTCGCATGGCACATGGAAGATGAGCGGCGAGGCTCATAAGCGCATGGTGATGCTGATACAGCACTCTATCGGTGAGCTAACGGATGGCAAGTATAAGCCTGTAGTCGATGGTGACTATGGCAGTGCTACCGATGCGGCGGTACGTGGCTTACAGCAGATGATGAGCTTGCCTGTCAATGGCATTATAAGTCATGATGAGATGAGCATGATACTATCGCTCTATGACGACTTGGATATGCGCTCTATGCCAGGTGTGAAGTGGAGCTACGACCACTTGAACTATAACGTCAAGCAGTTCACCGAGGAGACGACAGTGAAGAAGATGGTGGTGCTACACCATACCGTCAGTGGTGGTAACCCTTTCAATGTGTCGCAGCACTTCGACGATAAGGGATATGCTACGCACTACTGTATTGGCAGCGATGGTACTATCTTACAGACGGCACCGCTGGCATGGTGGGCGTACCATATCAACATGCGGGCTGACAATAAGCACATCAGTAAGAGCCACGAGATGTACATGGCGCAGAGTAGCATAGGGATAGAGATATGCTGCTGGGGCGCATTGAAGGAGGATAGGAACGGTAAGCCATACCGCGAGTACAAAGATAGCAAGACGGGACATGTGGTGCGTGTCGATATGGACGAGGAGATGTGCATACGGTATGATACTAAGTGGAATGGCAGCCATTGGTTCGAGCGTTATACGCCGGAGCAGATAGAGGCTGTCAAGGTGCTACTGAAGGCACTACGCGATGGTGGCTACTTCATACCCGACAAGAGGGACTACATGGACTGGACGTGGCTTAGGACTGACACAGCGGCGATAGAAGGAAAAAGGGGCTTGGTGAGCCATACGAGCCTACGCAAAGAGGGCAGTAAGAGCGACATACACCCGCAACCGGAGATGTTACAGATGCTACAAGATACGTTTGGACGATAAGGTGTTTCATTGGTCTTTTGTTTGCCATAGAAGGAAAAAGGGGATACGCCGCGATGGTGTACCCCCTTTGTTGTTACTCCTTATCTTGTTCCTTCGTCTTTTATCTCATCGCGTGTCATCTCTTTCTTTATGACACACGCATCGGCGTCCCATATCTCCAACTGGTTAGGGTTTGGCGTAGTACTCTGTGGCGCACCCTGCTCCCAATCGTGCCGCTTGAACCCTGTGCACATAGGCTTGCCATCATCTCCATACCGCCATTGGTCAACGTGGTTGCTCATCATGCTATCATCGAGTATGCTGCATTGTACCGAGCCGTGCTGCACTATTATGACATCGCTCTGGTACTGGTTGCTGCTGGCGCAGTTCATGCACCACTTCTCTATGAAGAAGTCGCCCTCGCTTCCACTGCTTGGCATGTAGTATCGTATCACCTTTTCGCTCATGGTAGTCTCCGTATGTCCAACACCTCCGGGCGCTGGTTGTTAATGCCGAGCATATACAGCATACACTCCGCCTCCTGTTCGCTCTGTGGCTTGCGGTAACGCTCCTCGCCGAAGTAGATGCACGTCTCATCGACTATGATGCTGTGCTTACTCTGCTTCTTGTGGTAGTCGTCGCCATTGCCGCGCCACCAGTCTTTCGATAGCAGGTATGCCTCAAAGACAAAGGGACGGTCATCGGTGAACCATCGTATGCCTTGGATGAAGGTAACGACACCATCTTTGAAGATAGCGTATATGCCACTCGGCTCCGACGTGGTGCCCGCATAGTCAGCTTGTACCATGATGAACTCGACACCTACGTGCTTAGTGCTGTACTCCATCAGTGCGCTATCGTCCTGCTCGTCCCATGTGGATAAGCCATTGCTTAGTCCTTCCTCATCGACAGGCGAGTGTGCAAGGCTATCACCGTAACGCTCTACGAAGTGCTCCATAATGAACTGACGTACAAGGCTCATGTCAGCGCAGTGCAGCCTATGATATGATGTGTCCATTATGTTTTACCTCCTTTTATAGCTTGTACCTCATGCAGCTTGTTGACTGCATCCACCAACTGCATGATTGCATCGTTCACCTCTTTCATCACTTTCATACGGTTACAAGTATCGTTGTACTCTCGTGGCGAGCTTACAAGAAAACCTGCTGCCTCGTAACGCTTACGTGACTGCTCTACTGCTTCATACGCTCGCTTGATGGTATCGTGGTCGAACATAGCTACTTGGTTAACTAGTAGCTTCTGCAATGCCTCGAACACTACTTGGTCATTCTCCTGTTGTTCGTCATTCATTGTAGCCTCCTATCTTTTTAAGCTTTTCGTTACTCATCATCACCCGAGCTTCGCTGAATGCCTCTCGTATAAGCTCTGCACCATCATTTGGCTCTTTTGGATACACTATAAGATCACGAAAAGCACTAAACCGTGTATTCATCATGTCACTAATCTCCTCTTGCTTACGAGCTATCTGTGCTACGATATGAGCCAGTGCAAAGCCACGCTCTATGATATGCTCCATGAAAGCCAATAGTGTCATCTCACTATCTTTTACATCGTCATAGCAGTTGGCTTGTAGGTTACGTACATGATGAGTTGATACTTCTATGTTGTTGTGTCGTAATGAGAACTCTATCGACATATAAGAACATCCTCTTTGGTGGCTATGTATCCTGATATTCGATATATACCTATCTTTTACTTCGTACAACATCGCTATCTTAATGGCAGCCTCAAGACCGAAGAAAAGCTGTAGTACCATCTGTGCACGTTCCGATAATAGCCATCCATCTTGCTTCTCAAGCGTGCTCATCAAGTCTTTCCATTCATGCATCGCTATCAAGTCTTTCCATTCATGCATCGCTATGAAGTCTTCGTTGAACATAAGGCTTAGAGCCAAGTCCACGTTCGACTCTGTATGACGTGCAGATGCGAGTAGGTCTATACATTTCTTTACATCTGCAATATATAGATGCTTGATGTATTTGACTGTTAAACCATCTAACTGCCGGCGCTGCATCAATAGGTTGTTAATACTCTCTTCATCTTGCGGTAAGAAGTCTTTTGGTCTGTAGAACGAATCGTAGCTGCTCTTTAACGCTTCTGAAGGAGTGCTTGTGTTGTATAGGCTCATGCTTTATCCTCCTTGTGTTTAGACACTTGAAAACTATCTCCTTCACGAGTAAATCCTGTGTACTCACCATTCTTTCCACTATCTGCATATATATTCACACATATACCGTTCTTTAATGTATATGTATATGGTACGCTTGGTGCCAATATATTGCGCTCTATGGCTACTATTACACCTGCTGGCTCGCCATCAACATACATTGTATCACCGCACTGAAACAGTGGCATGTGCACCACCTCTGCCGGCTGCTGGTTGCTGTTTACCCACACCATGATACAAGGTAGCTCTATCTCTTCTAGTATCTTGACGACGCACTCGTAAGCATCAATGCTACCAGAACCCGTCGTGTACGACATCAGCTTATCGCCTATCTTCTTGACGAATAGATAGTGCCATGGTATTGCTATGTTCAAGATGCTAAGGTTATTGCTATACCATAACCACATCACTGCCTTTATGACCTCCGCTATCGTAGTGCCCTTCGTCTTACCGTGCATCATCTCCCATATCTTATATGAGTGCCCATTGGTAAGCCCTTGGTACATCGCTTCGTTCTGCATCTCGCGTTCTATCGCTTCGCGTATGCTGTCTCTGTCTGCTTGTGTCAGTTGCATATAAAAAGTGGGGCTACCGTTTGTGATAGCCCCGTTGTTCATCTACTTCGTTCTCGTCATCACCAGCTTATCGGAGCCATCGAGTAGCTGCTCAAAGGTTCCGCGCCAGTGCTCACCGTTCTCTCCTTTCATCTCTACCTGACGGCGTGTGCCGTCTGTGTTACGCATCATGTTGTACATGTCGTAGTTGTAGCTACGCTTCTTGGCGCTATCATACTTCTTCTCTTGTATGTAGCCCTCGACGAATGAGTATATGATACCATCGCTTACTCCCTTGAGTATCTTGAGGCGCATCTCGTGCCCGTCGTACATCAGCACCTCGACGACCTCATCGTTGTTCGCTGCCTCACACTCGTCCTCTTCTTGTGCCTGCTGCTGCTCTTGCTGTAAGTGGTTCTCGGCGTTCTCCAACCATGTCTTATGCTGCTCTGGTGGTAGCCCACAGTTGAAGCACTGACGCGACGATAGTGGCAACGATTGCAACACATCAACGTAGTTGTCGCACTCGTAGTCTTCGCCACAGTATATCACATCATCACCATATAGCTCCGTGTCTTGCTTCTCTGCATATAGCTCCCACGATATATGACCTTTCCCAGAAGATATGTCATAACGACGCACTGAACCTATGTACAACGCATTGTCATAGCGTATCTGTACAGCATAGATGCAGTCTCCTATGCGCCGCTCACTATCAGGTGCGTTGTGCTCAAGACCCATCACTTCCATCTCTACTTCATGCCCTTCACCCAAACCTATTGCAATACACGATGCTAATAGATGCATAGAATACTCTATATCGATAGACGTAACGCCACATCTTATCTCTGTATCGCTTATCGTGGAGCGATAGATAGGTAGTCTGTTGAAACGGTCGTTATACGTCGACAAGTACCCTGTCCTATTGACAAGCGGGTTGTTAGTAAGGCTTATGAAGTCCTTGCTGCTCACTTTTAGTCCTATGATGCTTCTCATGCTTTGTCCTCCTTGTTATAGCTTTCTTTGTTTATGATACCATAGACCCTATCGTGCGTATCGACATAGTGCTCCAATAGACGGCAGTTATGGTGGCTGATAGCATCTATCATCGTCTTAGTGAACGACACGTCCTTATCGCTCACGCTACCACCGCGTGGGTGGTTATGCACCAGTATAGCCTTACATGCTCTGTTGGCTATGATATGCTCTAGTATCAGTTGCTTACACACTGCTACGTTATCGCGACTCCCCTCTGCCACTCGGTATGTGTTAATGACGTTATCCTCGTGGTCGAGCAGTATCAGCACCATCACCTCGCGCACCTCAAGCTGTAGGTCTGCCCAGTCGATAGCATCGCGCCACTCCTTCACCTGTCGCGGTCGTCGCTTCGGTCGTACAGTCCACTCCTCGCGTATGTACATCACCGTCTGTATGTCATCATCGGTCAGCCCCTTAGCTGCCAGCGTAGCAGCAGTGAATGATAGTAGTGCTATGCCGAAGCTCTTGAGCGCCTTATGTAGCTTCATGTACCTCCTTTACCTTTTTCATTAGTGCAAACACTGCACTGTGTAGCTTATCTGCGAGGCTGCATGCCACCTCCGGCTTCATGTCGAACTCGAAGGCACGACCATCATCTGCCTTGACGATGATGCGCACCATGCCATCGTGTATCTCTACCTTGACCTTACACTTGCTGTTGTTCATATCTTAGCCTCCTGTTGTAGGTGTACCATCGCCGCTGCTATAAGCTCATCGCCATAACCCGCATCGAGAGCCATGCGATAGCCGTCTTCGTAGTCGTAGATAGATATGTACTTCTCGCCATCTCGCTCCTTGACAGTGCCGTAGATGCTGACAAACTGCCTACCATTGTCATGTGTTTTGTAAGGCAAGCCGTTGATATCCTTATGCTTACGTAGCAGTCGTTCCACCTGTGCCTTATTCAGTGTCCAGCAGTAGTAAGTAGCTATGTCGGTCTGACTAAGAAGTGGTATGTTGTTATCACCATCATCTTGTGTGCGCGGCTCACGGTTCGCTTCGCTTTCGATGTAGTCTGTCAGGTAGCTATCAAAGCCGAACATAGGGTTATCGTCTATGTCAGGCTTTATGATAAGATGCTCTCTCTGTTCATCGTCTTGGTCTGAATCAACCTCTATGTCACCCATGCCGAGTGCTTCGTATAGACGTGGCAGTATGTTACGAAAGGCATTCAGTAAGTAGTAGTTCATGCTTGTCTTTCCTGCACAAGCGACGTCTATCTCGACCATGATGCGGGCTATCTCGTGTATGTTCTCGTATGTACAGCCCTCGTGAGCATAGACCTGTAGTATCCACATATGGTGTAACGCCTTTGGTGGGTCGCTGTCATGCTTGGTGTCGTGGTCTTCTATCCACCCAGCCACCAACGAGCGCAAGAAGCGTGTGCCTTTAGTCTCCATTGTTATCCTCCATTCTTTTTGCTACAAGCCTGTCTTTCACAGCCCGTATCTCATCACAGAACTCATCTATGTCGTCAGGATGTAATGATGCTGCTATGCCGAGCACATCGACAAAAGCAGCACCTTGTAGCATACTGGTACTATCCATATCCTCTTTCACCTTGTCCTTTCTTATGTGCGTATCTACTATGTCTTTGTCATAGACATCTTTGTTGTTCTTAGCGAACTGCACCATCAGCTTGAGCCTACTGACCACGTTAGGCAGGTTGTACCTGTTTATGCGTATGAAGTCTATAGCACTCTGTCCAGCTTGCTTGACAACCTCCAAGCCGATGCGTGTCATCACCATGTGGCTTGCAAGCGTTAAGGCGTCTTGCTGTCTTTTCTCCGGGCTGCGGTCAGGGTCGAACAACCCTTGTAGTCTCTTCTTATCCATGTTTCTATTCCTTTGTTTTATAGTGGGTGCAACGCCCTACCACCATGTAATAGGGCGTGTCCCACCGTCTTACTGTTAGTCACCCATATCTTCCATCATTGAGTAATCTCTGTCATCATCAGCGTCATCCATGATGAACTCGCTTTCATCGTAGTCCTCTTCCTCTTCCATCTCCGTTGTCGTCTCTACCACCTGTACCTTCTTCTCCGGCATAGGGCTTGTGGGTGTCTCGCCGTAGTTAGGTACACGCTGCTTGTTATCCATCAGCCATGACACCATGACGAGTATCACA
Organism: uncultured Pseudomonadales bacterium; assembly: GCA_964487665.1. Classification (GTDB taxonomy): domain Bacteria; phylum Patescibacteriota; class Microgenomatia; order UBA1400; family MFAQ01; genus CAZARR01. The sequence goes on along the minus strand of CAZARR010000001.1, from coordinate 63,219 downwards.
TCATACACTTGCTTACCACCATCGGCACGCTCGCCACACCACTGCGCTATCGGTTTGCCCATCCACTTGAGATACACATCACGCTTGTACCACTTGTGTATGAAGTCAATGAACGCCTTGTTGATAGCATCGTAGCTCGTCTGGCACACCACACGACCGTTCTCATCGTCGATATCCTCGCCAAGCCATAGTGCAAGGTGCTGTGCATAGCCTCTCATCACCTCCTTGGTGTCAGACCATTGCTTGTTCTTATGCTCATACATAGCACGCTCATCCTCGTTCCACTTCGTAGTCCACTTATCCAAGCCTCGTTTTATCATGGCGCATGCCTTCTCTTTGTCGTGCCAAGATACGGATATACCGAGTATCTTACACTGCTCCTTGATGTGTTTCATCGCCTCACCATTGACCCAGAAGCAATGCCCTGCAAGCACATCGGCAGCGTATGTCTGCCAAGGTATGAATACATGTGGAGCGAAGAAGATATCAACGCTTGCTTTCTTCTTCTTACGCAACGCCTCCATCTCTGCACCTAACATCTCTTGCTTCTCATCCATGTACTGCTCCATCAGGCGGGCATAACGGCGGTCATAATCCGGCATCAGCATTCGCTTGGTACTCTCACGTAGGAACGACCCGCGCCATGACAGCAGACAGTAGAGTAGGGTATGCAACGTAGCATCCTTGTGCATACTGTGCTCCACCTTTAGCATCTCCATAAGCTCCTCATGTGTTAGTGTGTCGCGCGACTTTTCGAGTATGTTCTGCGCCTCTTTCGATAGCTGCTTGTCGGCATACTCGGCAGCCTTTGCCTTATCTGCTGCCTGCGATAGCTTCTCTACCTTATTGACCTGCTGCTCCGCCTTGTCTTTCACCTGTACCATGACGTAGTGGTTGTACCACCATGCCTTCCCTTTGCCAAGGTAGGGCTCGTACTGTATGCGGTTGCTCTCGTAAGCTACGCCACCGCGATATTCTTCTCCTTCCTGTATATCGTCCAAGCCCCAGCGTTTGAGCAGTGCAGCTTTGCGCTCATCGTACCAACTGCGGTACGCCTCTCTATCTATCACGTACCAGTCGGTCGTCATGCCATCGTTGTACGGTATAGCGAAGTCAGCATCGGATATAGGCATAATGACGGGCTCTTGCACCAACATACTATCTTGCTGTATGATTTCTACTCCATGACCAATAGCTTTGTATAGCAAGAATCGAACTCCTTTTCTCCAACGGTCGCCATCTGCATCCTCGCATACATCATTGCCTTTGAGTGCGCCCTCAAGGAAAGCGATGAGGCGTTTATCCTGTGTGCATAGCTCGATAGCGGTGTCTATTGTGATGCGCTTCTGCTCTATCCACAGCCAGTAGCTCTTAGGCAGCGTAGCCATGATGTGTGTCCACTGCTTACACTTGGTCTCGCCCCAGCCTGTTGCTATGACGGCACGCTTGTACTCTGCTCCTTTCTTGCCGTACAGCGTATATGCAATGGAGAGCTCGGTCATGTCGGTACGTATGGTGTTCTCCGATAGGCGCTCCTCCTCGCTCATCTCTTTGCTGCGTACCTCGACAGCCATCTCTTGGTCGTCCTTGCTGTATGTCAGCCATGCCAGCGTGCGCGTGTTGCCTACCTGCGGAACGTACTTACCGTCTTCACGCTTGTACATGATAGGCGTCTGTGTGTAGCGTAGCACCTTGTTATCCCATTGGTCTTGTACGCTATCCCATATCTTCTGTAAGCTATCGCCATAGAGCGACACATCGTTGGGGTCATAGCCCTCTACGTCCCATAGGTGACGGTGGCGTACATTGCGCTCCATCACTACATCTTCTTTGCGTACTGTTGCTAATACAGGGTTTGCTGGGCGACCTGCGCCTTTCTTTTCGTTGCTCATGTTGTTAGTCCTCCTTGATGATTGTTTGTTGCAGACGTTCTACTTCCTGCATCTTTTTAGCTATTTCGTTTTTAATGTACTCTATCTTGCCGTATGCTCCACTGTTGTAGTGTTCAATCTGTTCCTTGGTGGGCTTATAGCCTATGCTCTTCATGGCTTCAAGGTCAGATATCGACTTTCTTGTAGACATTATCTCACACGCTCTGTCCTTCGCTTGTTGCTCCGTCTCGAACACCTCAAACGATGTCCACCATGAACCGCTACCATCTGGATACGAGTTCTTGCATATCATAGGTTTTCCACTGCTTTTCATGCCAAACAGTGACACCATAGGTACATTGCTCGTTTGACTGTCGCACCATAGGTACTTGTCAAGTGGCACTACTTTTGGAGTTGCATGTTCATGTGTAATGAGTGCCCATTTCATTGTACCATCTATGACACCCATCATCGTCTTGAACCATTCAGCCCATTGTTTCAGGTTCTCGTCTTTGTTCATCTCTTTGAGCCACTTCAACACTCCTCTGTTGTAGTCTCTTTCGATTGATAACGCTTGTTTATCTTTATCAATCTGTATTTTTGTGTCAGCAACCTCTTTAGTTTTATTCTTTATTTCCATTTCAAGCACTCTGCACTTATATAGATACCAGTTATAGGCGCCGCATTCCTCCCATGTTTCTCTAAGGGTTGATACATCAACAGCTCTCTTGTCTCCAGTAACACGCTCATTGAACATGTTACCTGTTCCATGTTGTATCTCGATGTCACGAACGATAACCTGATGCTCATTCAGGTCTTCGACTACTCTTACCTTTTGACCACTATTGTAGTCATATAGGTCCTTTCCTAACCATAGTCCCATGTTAGTCCTCCTTTGTTTGTTTTGGTTCGACACCATATATGTTCTTTACGAACATCTCATCAAGCTGACGGCGCTTATTGTCAAGCTCTGCTTTCTTGTCGGTCAGAATACGGCATACCATCTGCATCCAATAATAGCTACCAACCTCTATCTCTCTTGTGTTCGCTCGGTCTTTCGTAGAGCCACGCAACACTATCTTCTTCGGACAAGCGTTCATATCATTTCCAGCACTTATCTCACCATCAACCTTGCTGTACATCTCTAAAAGATAGATGTCTTTCTCTATCTCTATTATCTCGCTTATCAACGTTTGGCTCTTCATTGCCTTTGCTTCAAGGTCTTTCACTTCCTGCTCATTCATTGTTGCCTCCTTTGTGTTGTTTGTAGTACGCCTTTAGTAGTGTCTTACCTAAAGCGTTGCTGTCATCGTTGAAGCTATCCATCAGTGCGTAGATGTTGTCCAACTCCTCGCACTTCTCTTTCATCGTCTTCACGAGTATCTTGTCTTTATATACAGGATAGTAGTGCTGTGGCATCATATACCAATGTTCTCCCTCTCTGCTGCTATACGTCTCATGCTTGTTACGGCACACCTTGTATATCTTCTCGTGGTTGAACATATAGTAGTACCCTCCTTGCCGTATCATCTCCTTCACTTTGCATGACTGCTCGAACAGCCAGTGGCTATCGTAGAAGTCCTTGAATAGATAGTGCCCCTTTGCTCCTTTGTGATGCACTTTATACTCATTCCAAGGTTCTATCTCTATCTTAGACACCTTGAAGTATGAGCTATCACTAGCTATCACGTTAAGTATCCCCTGCTTTATCTTACCACCTTCGTTATTATACACGTAGTAGCTGTTACGCTCCTCATCTGTGTATGTAACCATGCTTTCATGTAGTCGTTTCTCATGGCTACACACTACACCATCACCACACTTGCGTACAAACCGATTATGCCATCCGTCTGTCCAATGCTGTCTGAACTCTTCTATCTCCATCACCTTGAAGTAATAAGCTATAGACTCGTGTCCTGACATCAGCATCGTTACCTTGTCAATCCTATTGACGACACCTACCAAGTAGTCGCCACAGTAGAAGCAGTCGCCCTCTTGTCGTATCTCCTTTAGCTGCATATTAGTATCCGTTTTCTTCAACCCATTCACGAAAGCCTACATTGTAAGCATTAGGGTCAAGCCGTTTCAGTATATCACCCATACCTCTATTAGCGCACGCATCAATCAGTTCATCTTCCGATATATGCTCACTACGCTCTTTGTTGGTGAGGTACATAACAGTGCGTGATTGCAGATATGGGTCTATAGAGAATATATCATTCAGGTACTCTCTATATTCTCTATCTAAGTCTTTTTCTACCATGATAAAAAAGGGGCGTACAGTTGCCCATACGCCCGTTGCATCATTACCCTACCTTAGAACGGTAGGTCTTCATCGTAGTCGTTGCTCTTGTTCTCTTGCACAACAGGCTCCTCTTTCTTCACCGGCTTAACAATGCCGTTCTTCTCCATCTCTTTACGTCTGTTCTCCAAGTACGTCTTCTGGCTTGTGAGGCGTTCTATCGCCTTGTCAAGGATTCCGTTATTCTCTACATCTTTCAACTCTATGTTCAGTGCTTTGAGGCTTGTCACATACTTGCCCTCTTTATCCTTGTAGAACTCGGGCGCATAAGACACACGCACAAACACTTTCTTATCACCACCGAACAGCTTGTCTTTCAACTGTGCTATCTCGGATGCACCATTCTTAACAGATATGGTGAACTGCAAAGAACGCTTCTCTGCTACTACGCTATGACCATTGGCGTCCTTTTCGCTCGTTGTCACATCAACGTTGAGCGTGAAGCCATACATCGTATCCGTTATGCGACGGAAAGCGACTATCGTTTTACCATTGAACTCTGTATCGTTGAACAAAACACCCTCTTGTACTGCTGAACCGAATGCGTAATACTTTTTTGCTGTTTCTTGCGACATGATGTTACTCCTTGTTTGTTTTGGTTGTGAATATGTTATCATCTTTGCTTGCATGCTCTTTCTTAGGCAAGCCTGTGCTGTAAGGATAGAACAATATGCTATCCTCTCCATCGTGTAGTAGGACGTAGCTCTCCACCGGCACTGTCTTACCATCTACTATCATGTACGGGTATAGCTCCACCGATACATCATACGTCTTTGTCGTCTCAACGCGACCATCGTGGTTGAATATCGCTCTCTTCAATGATTGTCTGTTGATGATAGCGTTCATCGCTCCTTTGAAGCCTATATCCACCATAGTAGGCTCCTCCATCAGCACCATATCGCCACTCACAAGCGACTGGTGGTTACGCACTAAGCTCACGGCGTAACAGTAGCCTTTCACCGTTGCAGCATAGTCTTTTATCCATTGTGGGCATATCTTATGCTGTACCTGTACTGCATGCTGTATCCCCATGCGCTTAATGATATCTGCTACTCTGAACTGGCTCATATCGGTAGCTCTCCTTGCACTTCAGGGTGCTCCTGTACGCCTACAAGCTTATAGTATACTCCGTCTTGTACCATCAGCCCTGCATCGAGCCATATGTCGCCAAGGATATCGACTACCTTAGCATCATACAGGTTCCAGAACCATGCGTTCTTCTTAGGGAAGTGCAGGTCATGCAGCCCGAAGCTACGCCCTATGTCTGTTACGTGTTGATAGAAGCCGTTATCAACAAGGTCGATAAGACCTTCCTCTTTGAGTACCTTATTGAACTCTATGAGTGTCTTGAACGGCTTATCACCGTACCGCTTGTTATCGTAGCCTTTCTCTTTCAAGGCGTTCATTATCTGCAACAGCCCTATACCATTGCTACCTACTAAGACTTCAACGACAATGGTGCTCTTAGCATCGGTGCTGTACTCGCGCTTATCGTACTGTGTCGTAGGAAGGTCAACGGTGCCTACCGGTGCATAGACTACCTGCTCCACTTGCTCTTGTAGTACTTCATTGACAAGCTCGTTGACAAAGCGTTCTATCTTAGGCATCACTACATCCGCTTTCAAGTGCTTCATCTCTTGTAGTCCGAAGAGGTGCTGTATGACGCTATGGTGCACAAGGAAGTCGGGGAACCCGTTGAACCCTCGTACCCTTGCCATCACATGTGAGCAGTAGGTATATCCATCGTCAGTCCACTGTGGAGCATACTCCCTGTCGCCTTCATAGTTGCCTAAGAATAACATCTGCGGCTTATGAAATCCATTGACTACCTGTACATCGTATGCACTTATGACTGCGCGTAAGTCTTTACATGGTACACCTATAAATACGTGTGGCTCACCTGCGTACACGATAACTGCGTAACCGTAGAAGCCATGCTCCTTTAGCTCTTGTGGTGTGTGTCTCATACTCTATCCTCCAATATGTTTTTCATCTTTATCACCTCTGTCTCCATCATACGAGCCTCTAAGATACGACCTTCCATGCGTAGCTCCTTAGCCCGCTTGGTCATGCGCTTGATGCTCTCTTGTATCTGGGCGCGTTGCACACATAGCCTGTGTCGCCGCCACCGTGTCTGTGCGTACATAGCAAGGGCGTATATGACGATGATGCCAACAACGCCCAAGCATAGTACGACGATAACGAGTAGGAAGTGCATCACTTAGTTGCTTTCATGCTCGCCTCAAGCAACGTGAAGTAGCACTTGGATACGAAGAAGTCCACCTCACCGGGCTCTATGACAACAACGGAGTCGCCGTTCTGTGCAAAGTGCAACGTACCGGAAGACCCCTTGACAGCGAAGATGAACTTGCGGGCATTGTGCTTACAATACTCAAAGAAAGCATCTTTCATGCTCTTGCTGTACGTTATCACGACACCCTTGCACATCTTACCGTCAGCCTCGATGGTCATATTCTTACCTACCACCTTGGCTGCTATGCTGCTGAAAGAGGCTTCTTCTTTCTTCAGCTCATCATTGTTCTTTGGTTCATCTCCTTTTCCTTCTTGCTCAACGGTATAGTTCTTGCCGCTTATCTTTTTGTTGTGCAAGTATATACCGTCGCTCTTACATACCAGCTTGTGGAAGTGCTGAACCTTGCCTTTGTTGTATAGTTCAGTGATAGAGCTAAGATGTTCGGCGTAGTCCTTTATATCTTTGACATCCCCCTCTATGACAACCTTTGGATAGCTGTATAGCTCCATGACAGGCGGGAACCACCATACAAGGGCACGCTTGAAGGCGTTGCTGATACCTCCCTTGAATGGCTCTATGTCTGATTGCTCTGCACCATCGCATAGTGTTATCCACTCATTGCCAACGCGAACAAGGATAGAACCAACCACCCCGTAGGTGATATGCTTCTCTTCTTTCTCGCATTCTACGGCAACGGCTTTGTCTTTCAGCTTTCCGTATTGGTCGGTGTAGTACTCCTTGTCCTTACGCTGACCTCGCCACCGCTCTGTTGTCTCCTTTACCGGTATGTGCTGCAAGTTGTTCTGTATGTTGCCTATCCCGAACACTTCCATCAATACTGCTATCGAGAAGCGGTTGGTGACGTAAGGCGACACCTCTGTGTTGCCATAGTACACCATCTGTTTCTTCCACTCCACATCATCGGGCGTGAGTGGCTTGCTTAATGCTTCTTCAAGCTTTGGATACTGCGCCTTTATAGCGTCAGATATGTGTGGTGAGAACTCCTTTTTCTTTGCCATATTATATCTCCTTTGTTTTTATAAGCCCGCACATCGTTATCACATCAACCATGCGCTCATCAGTCATAGCAGCAACATCGCTTGCCATGCGTTGCATCATATCGCGTATCTTGCCAGCCATGCTCACCGTCTTATCGCTCTGTAGGTTCACCTTGCAGTCGGGTAGCTCATGGTATCTATCGTGTAGCTTCCACTGCTCATACGCCTCATCACACCACGACCCGAAGCCCTTGATGTAGTCCTCGCCGATACCACTCTCGCTCTTGAGCACAAGGTACGACACCCATGCGTGTGCCACCTTGACGAACGCCTGACGTAGCTCGTTGTCCACGTGCATGATAGCGATGGAGCTTATGCCTATCTCGTTAGGCTTGTACTCGACACCGTTATCGCGGCACTCGAACTGTCGTAGTAGCTCCACACAGCGTAGGAACTTGTACCCTAACCAGTTCTTACCACCACTTGGCTTCAATGCCCATAGGCTGTCGATGATAGCTCCTATGTGCTGCTCCGGCTGTATGAAGACCTCCTTGTCTATGTCATACATCTCGATGTACTCCTCTATGAAGGAGCGGGTGCGCTCATCGCCGGGGTACGGTATGCTGTTCACCTCCTTACCATTGACGTGCACTACGAGCCTATCGGATAGTACGAGCATGTAGTGGCTGCCATTGACGTGAGGGTGGTTACTCTTACAACTCTCCGGCGGCGGTAGTGTTATGCTGACGTACTCGCTGACACGCTGGAACATGACAAGACCACTGTCATAGTTACTACCCGGTAGTGCTGTCACCTGTCTGCTATCACCCATACGGCGTACCACATCGCCACGTAGCATATCGCCGTGCATCGTTGGTCTATCGCCCGCCATCACTTGGTAGTAGTAGTGGTCTATGTAGTCCATCGTGCTATCGTGTCGTGCCTTGTTACACTCCTTGATGTACTCCGCCTTTTCACGCACCTTATCGACAAGGGTAGGGTAGTAGTCCTTGTCGTCTATCTTATGCACTGTGCCGGCAGTGATGTGGTCGCGCACCACCTCCATGAAGGTGTAAAGATAGTAAAAGGGCAGTGAACCGATGAAGATGAAGTCCACTGCCCTTGGCACGAAGGTATAGCTCTTGCCTTTAAACTCTACTGTTCGCATACTACATCAACTCCCTTGTACGGTCTGTAGTCATCGTCCTCCATGCTGATACCGATGTGTGCATCGAGTATATCGGCGATAGCGATGCGTATATCGTACTCCTCGTTGGTGAAGAGGCGTTCGAGTTCCTTTTCATCGCGTAGCATGCCTGCCTTCTCGATGAGGATATACACATAGTCTTGTGTCGGCTCACTACGCATGGCGTCCTTTATCATTGTCTCTACGATAGACTGTGCTCTGTCCATCATACGTTGGTGTTTCGTCTTACGCATTATCGACCTCCTTTTAGTTGTTGTTCCTGTTTATTACAGAACTGCATCAGTGCATCAACGCTACTCATCGTCTCACGAGCAATGCTGATACACTCCACCTTAGCATCGTACTCACATAGTGCTGACGCATTGACGTACATCGTCTCTTGTACCCTGCCTCTATACTCAGCGTTACCGACGATAGATACCATGACAAGGGTGTTGTTAAACATACCCTCTTGTTGTGCTTTCTTACGTCTGCTGCGTGGTACTATATCTGTCTGCTCAACCACCCATCTCATCTTTTATAGTTGAAGCGTTCCAGCTTATAGTCCTTGATGATGCGTAGGATTTGCTTGTTGTATGCCGCATCACCGCCCTTGTTACACCCTATGTTGGTATAGTCCTTGCCCTTACCGTATAGCTTTGCGCTACATAGGCAGTCAGCCCACTCCTTCATGCTGTCGCCCTTGCGATGTGGCGCCCACTGGTTGAGTAGCTTACGGGTGTGGTGCCGGAAAGCCCACCAGCGTGTCTTATACTGGTTGAACTCGCACTTTATCTCCTTGCCGTTCTTATCGTGGCAGTCGTCATAGCCAAGGAATGACCCTTGCTCCATACCATCGTCGGTGAACCGCTCCCGCTTGTGTCCCCAGTAGTTGTTCTTACCGCTCGTCTTACGCCCGCCACCCGTCTCCTTGATACCCTGCGCCAACGTGATAGCAGCGGGAACACCGTGTATGCTATCCATCATGTATGCCAGCTTGACATACGCGCTGTCGGGGTGTAGCCACCGCTTGCTATATGACTCCTTCTTGCTGTTCTGCTTCACCTCCTCGTCCTTGACATGGCAGAAGTAGCACTCACCATCAATCTCTATCGTATCGCCCTTCGTTGCCTCTATGCTTGCCGCTATGAGGCTATCCATGAAGGCGTCGTTCTCGCTACGTCCAAGTATCACGGAGCCACTGTTCCATGATATAGTAGCTATGCAGCCAATGGCGAACAAGACAGTGCCTTTCACTCGTCTGCTGTTCACCACTCTACGCGCTGCTCCTTTTATCTTATGCGCCAGTGCTATCGCTGTACGCTTCGCCCATGCCCGTTTACGACCGCGTACACGCTTGCTCGTCTGTGCCGATAGTGCTGCCATAGCACGCATACGTTTGGCACGTGGTGTTCTTACAATGTTATATCCCATGCTATTCCTCCTTGTTTTGTTCTACGATAAAGCGCTTCAACATCAAACGCTTATGCTTATACACTATGCCACGACGGCACTCACCGCTGCTCTGTACGCTGACGTGCTCGTGGTCTATGTCGATGTTCCACTTCTCTAACATCTCAATAAGGTCTATGCCTTCATCGACTTTATCTATGTTTAAACGCTGTGCATCACGTCTCGACAACCTTTTGAAGTGGTACACCCTCTCAACAGTGTTAAGCATATACTGTTTAATAGGGTAGTACCTGCTGTCGTTACGTCTCGCTTTTGATACATTCTTCTTTCTCATAGTGGTGTAACGTTAGGCTTGGGCATCTCGACCTTACCGCTGTTGTTGCCCAGCCACTTGCCGAACTCACCTAGCGCCATGTCGATGCTACCCTTGTATCGTACCATCATCATCATCAGTAGCCGTGTCATCATAGCACTCGCCACCTCACGTGCCATCCGTAGCCTATACTGCATCGGTTGGCTGCTGACCGCTATGTTCAACGTCTTAGCACGCTGCTCATCGTTGACCCATACGCCATCACCCATGTAGTCTAAGCCGTATAGCTCACCTACCTCGAAGGCGAATGGCACCTCACGTGGCGGCACAGGGACATCAACGCCATCACGCTTCTCATAAGCAAGCACCATGAGGCGACCAATGAGGTAGGTATGACCCTTAGCGTCTTCTATGCGCTCCACTACGGGCTGTATCCATGTCATGAGGTAGGCAGCCATGCCTTGGTATATCTCCTCGCTGTTGAGCCAGTGCAGGCTCTCCTTGAGGTTCAGCCTATCCTTGTAGTCCATGAAGTATTTCCTCCAAAGAATACCATTTACGCACTATGTCAGCACTCTTTGCCAACGGCTTATCCCATGCAGCATCATAAGCAGCAACAGCAGTATAAGCAGCATAAGCAGCAGCAGTATCAGCAGCAGCAGCATAAACATAAGCAGCATAAGCATCATCATCAGCTTGTTTCAGTTCTTCGTCTGTTGCTTCACCCTTACTATACCGTTCACCTACCTCTAACGCTTTGATGCTACGCTCGTCTTTCATCAAGTGCTGCACCTGTCGTACTATCTCTATCTTACATCCTATCCACTTACGCTTGTCCTGTAATGCTATATCGCTATAGTATATGTACCATAGCATCCAGTCGCCACGATAGCATTCTTTATATGCTGTCTCTACATCAGGCTGCTCACGTACCCATGGCATAGCTTGTCCTTTGCCATCACATGCTTTAAGCTCTGTAAGCTTATCTATAAACTGTTTCATGCTGTTTGTTCTCCTTTAGCCCATGCCTCCATGATACGGCGTAGGCAGTCGCTCGTCTTGCGCGTTACATCCTTAGTGTAGTACGGCATCGGAGTACCCATCTGCACGCATAGCTCGTAGTGCTGCTCACGCCATACGTCCTCCTTGAGCGATAGCGGCTCATAGCCCGGCATCTCGCGGTACCGTCTATGCTCCTCCATGTACCAGCCACAGATAGCAATGACATGGCTATATGCTCTGTTCATGATACCATACCATAGTGCCCGCCGCTCCACATCGGCAACGGTGTTCGCTGTCATCGTCTTCACTTGGTCGCGCATGATATGTAAGGCACCTGCTACGCTGCACCAGTAGCATAGGTCGAGCAGCCGCATAGTAGCAATGCGAGGTTTGCTGTCAAGGCGTGCCAACATAGCACTATAGTCCTCGCTATCGCTGACAACGCTATGCCCTATCACCACCCACCGCTTATGGTGCTGACTCCAGTAGCGCCAAGCCTTTAGCCATGCTTGACGTTCATCATGCTCCTTCGGCTCTATGCTATCTATTGGGACTTGTACTATCCCAGTTACTTCGTTTGTGTCTTTCATAGTGGTATCTCCCTCTTATTAATATGAAGTCTTGTAGATGCTCTAATAGCACCTTACACGCATCCTCTTTCTGCTGATGCGTTAGGTACATCATCATCGTCTTGCTGTTATATCCTGACATATAGGTAAGACCTAACACCTTACTCGCTATCAGACCACGATAGTCGGCGATGTAGTGCCGTATGAGCTTCTTCTCATAGTCCGTCATCTCGCTACGACCGACCTCTAACTCGTGTATCTTAACGTACAGGTATAGTATCCACGTCGGCTCTGACACCTGTAGTATCATCTGCTCCGGTGTCAGGTACTCGTGCTCAATAGCGAAGTGAACACCTGCATCGCATACCTTTATGTCGGATAGCCAACGTGCTATATCCATAGCGGTATATAGCCCAACAGCCATAGCAGCGTTACGGTGTCGAACCCTACCACGCCGACCATAGTCCACTGTCTGAAGCCGTGCTCGTGTGAGTACACCTGCTGCTCATCGTTATCGCTGCTCTCTATCATCTTCTGTGTCGCTTCTATCTCGTTCTCCGCCTTGACATCGACCTGCTTGCCATTGCCAAGGACGAAGCGATATATGAACATCACCACCGTTATCATGATATCGTCTCCTCGATAGGTACATCAGTTATCTCATTGACGGTATGCGACACGGGGCACTTATGCATCTTACCGTTCACTATCTTGCTCTCGTGAACGCCGTAGTTGTAGCCTACCACCTTGCCATCACTTAAGATAGGGGTGTGCCATATGCTATGCTTTATCATCATCTCGTGGAGCCAGTCGAAGACCCACATGACTACTACTGTGTGTGTTGCTTCCATATTATTGCATTGCTTTTATTATGTCATCAACAGCATAGTACTTACGCACTATATCTGCACAGCTTATAGATGCTCTACCTTGCGTGTTGATATACTTGTGTCTTACATCATCACAGGACCATGACAAGCGAACAGCGAAAGCAGCGAAGTAGTCGCCATGCCCTCCGTCATCACCATGATATGCTGATTCCATGTATTCATCACATAGCTCCTTCTCTGTCGCCTCTCCTTTAGCGTATCGCTTCGCCGTCTCAAATGCACGTGCGCTCTTATCAGTCATATCCCACCCTTGGTCTATCACCCATTGTGCTATCTCGACCTTACACGATATCCACTTGCGCTTATCATGTATCTGTAGCTCCATCTTATAGATGAGCCATAACATCCACGTAGCATTATCGCAGTCGTTCCATGCCTGCTCGATGCTGCTCTGCTGACGTAGCCAATATAGACCAACGCTTTCATCTATGACCTCTTCTTCTTGCGATACTATGCGTATCAGTTCAGCTATATCCATCACGCCTCCTTGTCTTTTGTTGTTACCTTCTTCATAATGCCACGTAGCTCCATCTCCTGCACCGCCTGCATCCACATCATAGCAGTCTGCTTGCTCACTGTCTCTACCTTGAGCTTGAAGGCTGCCAGTGCTCTATCGTCAAGACCCTTCACGAACTGCGCCATCATCTCGCGATGTAGGTCCTTGTGTAGCTCATGCTCACTAAGGTCGTCCATCTCCAAGATGAGCGTCATGTTCTTGATACGCTTTATCTTACTCATTGCGGAACACGTGTATCTTGCCACCGTCCTCTTCCGACCAGTAGCTTCTGTATCTCGTACTCTACATCAGATACGCTATAGCACAGCGATAGGTCTATGTTACCTATGCTTATTGCCGATTGTCTATCTATTGCATCTACTGTCAATGTAGCCATATCTCCTTTGTTTTAGAAGGATAAAAGAGCCCTGAGCGGTATGTTAGTACCACCCAAGGCTCCGGTCATCGTTACGCTTTCGTTTTGTTCACCTTCTTGCCCTTCGTTAAGGCACGGAACAACGTCGCATACACACTGCTATATAACATCACTATGTTACGCACCTGCTTAGCAGACAGGCTCTCTTCACCATGCGCCTTGGCGATAAGCTCACCGATGCAGAAGCCACGTTCCACAACGAGCTTGTTCCACAACGATATCACCTTAGCATCGTTGTTCATCATCTCTCTAGCCCACTGTGAGCCGTGACCTACGATATCACGCGCCTCCTTAGCGACGAACCACAGGCTGTCGTTATCAGTACAGCCGAAGCACTCACGACCGCCATCAACGTCATCACTGTCTAACCAAGCTATTGACTCGGATACGATATGCAACACCTGACGTCTATCCAATGCCGTCACCTTAGTGCCGTTAAACAGTAGGAACATATACTCTTTCGAGGTGTCAAGCATCTTACCTAAGGCGAGCATCACGGTGACGGCATCTAAGCCATTGCCATCATACGCACCTACGACATCGCGTATCATCTCCATGCTCTCCTCCTCGGTACGTGTGTATTCCGGTGTGAGGTACTGCAACTGGTTGGTACGGCTCTCCTCTACACGTGGAGTACGCTGTTGCTTCTTAGGCAGTCGCATCTCTTTCTCATATACCACCTCTTTCTCTTTGCTCTCGCGCACAGGTGCATCCTTCTTCTGCTCATGCTTCACGACGGTGTTGGCTTTCTTTTCGTTGTTAGCCCACATCTCCGCCTCATCAGCAGCACGTATAGCATCGGCGACAGCCTTCTTCTCTACCGTCTCGATAGCTTCCGGTACGAGCAGGAACCGCTGTATGCCCTTTGCCTCTAACTCTTTCCACAGCGTAACGACAGCCTCCTTAGCTATCTGCTCGTTGCGCTTGGCACGTCGCTTCTCGTTAGCGATGCGTACCTCACGCTCCAGCTTGATGCGGTTGTTCTCCTCAATGAGCTTATCCCACATAGGCTGTAAGACGTTATCGCTCACCTCGGGGAACAGCGAGAAGAACAGAGCGGACACATGCACATAGCCCAACGTACCCGTCAGCATGCCGTTACCGATGTGCAGTAACACGTTGCGGTCGTCGTCATTCAGCTCCGAGTAGACGTGCGCCATAATAGCATCCATGTTATCGTCCTCCTCTTTCTCTTCCTCATCTGCTGTGTCGGCAAGAGGAGAAACCTCGAATGCATCGCTCTCCACAGTGTCGCACTCGACAGGCACATCGAGGACATACTCATCGACAGGCACCTCCTCACCTACGCCATCACCTTCACCATACAACTCGACACGCTTGCTGTTACACTCCGCATGCGTACCGTCGAGCACAGACGCCGCCAACGCCTTGTACTCGTTACCATTTTCATACGACAGCATGATGCAATCCTTACTCACCATACGTTGAGCCTCTGCCTTGGAGAAGCCCTTAGTAGCACCGGCTGCGTTCGCTACCAATGCGTTACCTTCGCGCTCAATGCGCACTACGATATACTTTTTAGCCATGATATATAAGACCCTATCGGCTCCTTTAGCCTTGTTACCTTCCTCCGTCGGGTATCCCATAAGGGTACGGCAGTAGTGAAAGCCACTCTGTTTGATGCCATCGCACAAAGGGTGTAATAGTATATCATGCCTCATCTACGAGATCTTCATCGCTATACTGTTTCCACATATCGTTCTCTAACAACTGTTGCCCAAGAGCTACATTGGTCTCATCTACACTGCTTAACAGCCGCCATATCTTATCCAAGGCAAGACAACGTGGATGCTTCTCTGCACCGTCGATAGTCACAAGGGCGTTATTGGCAGATAGCATGATGCCGTCTTTGCCGCGCATACTAAACGATGCCTCAGCCATAAGTATAGGGAACCACTCTTCATCTATCAATGGCACTCGGTACAGCATTAGCTTCGTATCTCTGCCCACATATCCGCTGTTGTCGTACCTTATAGCGTACTGCCATAGGTCAGCCTCTATCATGCCACGCACCAAGCGACCAAGGGAGTGTGTACGCATTGTATGTCCACTACCATAACTATATGACGAGTAATACCATCTAAAGTCATGTACTTTATCACCTCTGTGCCACTCTTCGATGTACTCCCATAGGTTGTCGTTGCTCTCGAAGCGTAGCATAGCTTTTACATCACTCTTTATAGGTGTGTACGGCTGGTATATCATCATCTCATCACGTGCGCTTATACGGCATAGCTTACGAACCCATGCATATAGCTTGTCCACATTGTACCTATACTCATACATATCGGGTGTATTACGCAAGCATAAGCCGTGCTCATCATGCGTGAACATATCTTTCATCAGTATGTCATGCACCACGCTGGTCAGAAAGGCACTATCGTAGGCATCCTTTAGCGGCATACTCGTCTCCTCGTTGAAGAGGGTAAAGGCTATCTGTGCCTGCTTATTGCCCTTAGCCTTAGTTGTATAACACTTGCCCGTTATCGGCTCACCACGCTCATTGACGACATAGTAGTTGCTCTTATTCGGCGTCTTGAGCAGTCGAAAGGTCATTAACTCCATAGCTCGAACAGGGTTGCACATGCGACACACACGATACCACACCAGAAAGCACGGACGCGCTTATCAGCATCAACGGTAGGCGATACCACTATCAATAGTAGCCCGCCTATCAACATCAGTAGTCCTATTGCACTCATATCAAACCTCCTTTTGTTATAAGCAGCGACAACACCACGAGCAACGCTGCTATCATCACGAACACCTTATCCCATCGCGGAAAGCCACCGAAGAAGCCTTCACGTATGCGACGTTCCTCCGGTGTCATGACATATCCTCTATATCGTCAACACCGTCATCTAACAATCCGCTATGTGTCCATTCATCTGATAGACAAGATACAGACCAACATATACTCATAAAACCAGCCATGCACGGGACTATCACCATATACAATGCAACATGCCAATCGCCATCTTCCTTATATGCGCCATATACAACCAACACACCAAGCGTTACGATAACAACACTCAACGCTATTGTTACATGTTGCCACTTCATGACCGACCTCCTTTATAGTTACGCCATGCATCAACCATCATAGCTAAACGAACCTCTGCATCCATCAATACAGACGATATATCGTCATCTGTTATGCCGTTATACACCAATATCTTCAACCAAAGAGAACCAACATGTACTGTAAGCTCTATCTCATATGAGCCTACAATGCATAACGTATGCTTATACTCTGTATATATCACACATATCTGCGCTGTATCATTAGTGTCGCATGGAATATCTACTTTCTTGTAGAACTCCTCATGACATAAGCACCTTTGATTGTCTTTTGTGTAGTCAATCAAAGGTTCTCCTTGCTTATACCCAAGCAACGTCATATCTGTCTTTCTCATGACCGACCTCCTTGTTTTTTACACGCTCTTCTACTCTTAGCCGCATTCACCTTATGTAGCCCTGTACCCATAGCTACACCAGCACTTCCACCAGCACTATACTCCGGCAACACGCTCACATCATCCATCATAGCACAGCACGCCTCATACGCCCATAGCCTACATGACAGCCAGTGCCATGCCCGCATCTCACTCATATCATCAACAGCACGTAACGCCCTCTCTACATCATCACACCCTCCTCCGCACTGCATCATGAACACACTAGGGTGTACGGAGCCTCCATGCTTCCGTATGAACGACCACCATGCCCATCGCATCGCACGCTCATCGTCATGGCTGCCACGCTCCATCATCACATCATACAACTCACGCATATTGACACGCTTACTATACCCACAGTCTGCTACCACCGTCCAGCCACGTGAAGGGATGCTCGCCATCTCACTCACCATAGCAGGCACCATACTCACCATCGACACACCGACACTCAACACACCAACGCGAACAGTAGACACACTAGCCATCACCATAGTATCACGCACCTCACGCTCCATGCTATCTAACCATCTCTTAGTCCACTCCACACCATCACGACACTCATCACACTCGCTCTCATCAACGATGCGGCGCAACGCACGGACACCATCTATCGAACTATCTTGCCGTACATAGTTCGATACGTCAGCATGTAAGATAGCAACGTTCACCGAAGCACTGCCATCATACACTATACCGACACGTGCACCCTGCTCACGCATCCATCTCACACATACACTGTACGAGTACGGCGCACCCATAGCACCGTCCTCACGCCCTAGCACAACACGCTCATAGGCGCGGCTAAGGCTGTACGTCTCACCTGTAAGCTGTGCCAATGACACCGCCCACATAGACGTACACATAAACGATAGGCACATCAATATCAGTGCCTTTAAAATAGCTGTTCTCATAGTTATACGCCCTCCTATGGCGTGTTTGTTTTGAGAGAACAAGAAAGACAGTCAGAGGCTCCGCAAGGGACACGTGACGGTCAATAGCAGGGTAGGGTGGAGTCGAACCACCCACGAGTATGAACCCATAACCCTGTACCATCGGCAAGCATAGCGTACTACACCTGCCGACACACATATCATCTACTTCTATACTTCACCAAGCCAGTCTCTTTACACCACGCATTGAACATATCTTGAAAAGCATCGTTGGTGTGATGCTCTAAGATATATGCCTTCACCATGTTCATATCATGCTCTGTGATATACGACAGATAGTGCAACGCTAAGTCATCATCACCACTGCACCAGTTCAAGTGCCATAAGCCACCACGCTCAACACTGTCTTGACGCAACGTACAAGCCATGAAAACACATCTGTACGAGAAACATGGATAGTCGAGCCATGTCTTACCACCAAAAGAGCGTTCTATCAGTCGTTGCTTCCATACGAATACGTGTTCAACACCGATGTGTTCCTTTACAGTAGTCCATCGACTCATATAGCCACAATACTTCGCTTTCTCGCCATCGGCATACGTCGCCTTGCCACACTGTATAAGGTCGGCAAGCATGGTACACACCTTCTTGTTGCGTATATACTCTACTTCACCTATCTTATCATATAACATCTTGTCCCATTTGTTAAGAATGTTATATTCTATAGGTATAGCAGCTCCTTCGCGCATAGCAGCACCCACAGTCTGAAACTCATCATCACGCTCATACTCGCCAACTATCACAGTGCCGTCCCATAACACACTCTTGATGCTGTCCTTATCCTCGTTCCAGCCACCACACATCTTAACACAGCTATTCCATGTGCTATTCCATACTAAGCGCACACCCCACTCCTTCACCTCGATGCTCTGGTACTCACCATGCGCATAACCGTGGTCATTATTAGTATCACTACTATTACCCAATAGCTCACTCCACTTGGCACCACTGTCCCACATACGATACAACACATCACTACCGCCCGCTTCAATGCTATGGTTCGCTTGGAACAACATCGCTAAGTCATCCATGCGACTGCCACTGACAACATGTAGATAGACGTTACGGTGCCCAATGCCATACGCCTTGTCTATCCACTCATACTCGCTGCTCACACGACCAGCTACAGCGATATGCTCCGCCACCATAGCGCGTAGGTCCTCACGTAACCCACTATTGACACTATACACGATGTTGCCTTCATCGTCTTTCTCATACCCTATCAAGGCACGGCTCACCTCCACCTTCACGATAGTGCCAATACCTAAGTATTCCCAAACCAGTACTTGCATGTCAGCAGTACAAATGACGATATAGCTATTACCGTCTTTCGCAATACCTATGCCTTGTAATGACATACTACCTATCGAGGCGCGGATATAATGGTCATCACCACGATACAGACCACGCTCATACTTCATATACACATCATCCTTGACACAGTAATCAAAACGCACACTCATGCCCAACCACGTACAGTCGCCCGAGAACGCAGCACGTAACGCAGCCTTGTCCTCATCGGTAAGCACCGCCTTTGACGCCTCACGCTTCACTAAGTAGTCGGCATACTGCTCCTCAGCGATAACAGTAAGCTCGTCCAACACAGCCTCCTTGTCGTCAATAGTAAGCAGTCCCAAGGCATACGCTAAACGTAGCTTGTTAGCCTCCGTCTGCTCATACAGTCTACCGCCATCATCGTCATAGCTATAACTCATATCCCTGACACCACATGCACGCTCTACCTCTTTATCACCGCTTCCATGATATATGGTAACGCTGTACTCATACACTACTTCATCGCCCAGCATCATGCTTCTCTTCATTCTCTCGTGGTAACACTCGTTGTAGTTACTACGATAGACATGGTTGTCCCGCTTCTCTTTGCAGACAGAGTACATCTTACCCACATAAGCGAGTAGCTCATCACGGTCATACTTGCCCACCAACTCCTCATACACACCTATCAGCCATACATTAAGGTCTGATATATGGTGCAGACTACCATCGCCTTTCAGTTGGTAGTGCACGCCACCTATCGTAAGCACTTCGTAGTTGTGCAGCTTCTTAGTGCTATGCTCTACACCATGCGCCTCTAAGCCCTTCACAGCACCGTAGCCGTTGAATAGCAGGTGCAATACCGTCCGCATGCCCTTGAACGGTACTGCCATCACCTCTACGATGCGACCCTCATGTATGTACTTGCCACATGACACCCACTCGCCATCACGACCACCCCTGCGGCGTATGTACAACACATCACCGCTCTCCTTGATGCTGATGCACTGCGCTACCTCTAATACAGCATCACCATCACTCCAAGGGTTCATCATCAACCACTCGCCATCACCGTTAGCTACAGGCGACGTCCAGCCGTGCATGCCCCCCTTCAACGTAGCCAGACAGTACCCTACCTTACTCATATACACCCACCCTTGACCACTAATGTGTATCAACGTGCCATCCTTGCGCTTCAACGCATCAGCCTGTACGCTATACCCGTCCTTCATACGCACAAAACGAGTATTCTTAGGACCATAACCACTCGTCAACGTCTCCATGTGCACCTCGCTAACATCATAGTACGGCATCTGTCCTACATAGCCCTTAACAGTACGTCTCTTGGGCTCTCTCTTGCCATCAACAGGTATCTCAGCACCGTCGCGCATAGCAGCACCGATAGCAGCATCATCAGGCATAACGGGAACGTCAACACCAGTAGCCACGCGCTGCACAAACATACCTTTCATCAGTATGTCGCTAATACTCATGTACGCCCAATGTGTTGTCCCTAACCCCGCACCCGGACGAACAGCACTAGGAAACTCGATGCGTACTCCCAGCTTGCCTCTATGCTCACTAACCTCGCATATCTCCTCATATATGAACTCGACAATACCTACATCGTATCTGTTGAACTCATTCAACGTCTCGGGCAACACCATGCTACGCTTCACACGACTACCGACAATGACGCCACGCAACTGATCCATCACGTCCATCTCCTCGTCAACATATGCAACAGTATCCTCTACTATGACACGCTTCCCAAGTACAATCATATCTCGAACATTAGATACAGTGTAACAGCCTTCTCCTATCATAAGCTTATTACCATTTAGACAATATATATACACCAACCCATTAACATTCCATGATACACTCTCAATAATATCATCCTGAATGCATAGTCCAACTAAGCCTCCTTTGCTGTTTAAAGCATCACATATCTTTTTAGCATCAGTAATGCCATCAGCAATAAGATGATTCATGATATCTATCATCTCAGAACCATCACTATTGCGATACACACAGTTATCATCCATCCATGTAGCATCTACACCTACACCAATACGCGCACGCCGCCAATGAGCAAACGACAAACGATACGCATAACAGAACGCCTCTATCGTCATACCACTAACAAACCCTACTCGGCTGCTCTCAATCACCCGTACATCACTCACACTCATATCGAACAGACACTCTTGCGCCAACAGCCCATGCACAGCACCACGATACACACACTTAACACCACCACCACCAGCACGCACATACTGATACTCATACTTGCTCATCGCAGTAACGAGCACCACCTCACTGACAACACCATGCTTATCACGAACCAAGCGAACCACAGCAACACATGCCCACTGACCGTCCATGATGTACAACTCGTCATCAACACCTCCACGACATACATCGAACCCATACTCCACCACATCACCATCCTCATCATACTCCGTCGGAGCACCGCCATACACCGACAACTCACACACACCACCCAAACGCACCGCCTCTAGCGCACTCACAAAGTCAGCCCACCGACTGACTACCGCGCCACTCACGCGGTTAACAAAAGTAGCAGTCATAGCGATTGTTGCCATGTCTAAGAGCAGTTATTTCACTAAAGGGTACACCCCTACCGTATAGTACAGCTTACCTCTCCTATACGTCAAGATACACATACAATGTATCTATAAAAAAAACATGCGTTTCTTTACCAACGCCGCCAAGGTACAACGCAACGCCATCTATCCTGCTACGGAACGATATGTTGCTTTACTTCTACGATGGTGGAGCAGCATCTGCCCCGTCGTACCACACGCCTTCTTATTTCCGAGTTATAGCGTGTCATCTGTCCCCATACCGGCGAGGACTATGCGTATATCAATGCACTTGGGTTAAGTATATAGCCCTACACACATCATAGCATGTAGGGCTTCATCACACTTAGTAAGCATTACTCATTATCATGGTCAAACATATCTTCCCAATACATACGAACAGCACTACGCTTCCCTTCATACTCAACAGTTACTAACACAAAGCCACACCGGTCTTCACCGTAATCCTCTTTATCAATCATCTCAATATCTACTATCGTAGCTTTTACTAAAATAGTAGTACCGCGTACTGCATCTCTATGGTATAAATGAGACCCAACATATCCATCATCCCTTAGACATACATCTATCACATCACCACCAAAAGCCTTTTTCAGCTTTTGGTTAATCGTTTCTCTTCTCATAATAACTCCTCCAGTGAGTACCACTTACGCACTATATCAGCACTATCGGCTAAAGACTTATGTTTCTCAGCATCAGCAGCATCAGCAGCATCATCATCAGCAGCAGCATAAGCAGCATCATAAGCAGCAGCAGCAGTATAAGCAGCAGCATCAACATAAGCAGTAGCAGCAGCAGCAGCATCATCAGTAGCAGCAGCATAAGCAGCATCATAAGCAGCAGCAGCAGAATAAGCAGCAGAATAAGCATCATAAGCAGCAGCAGTAGCCTGTTTCAGCTCTTCCTCCGTTGCTTGTCCTTTGCTATATAGCTCTGCCATCTCTAACGCTTTGATGCTACGCTCGTCTTTCATCAAGTGCTGTACCTGCAATGCTATCTCTACCTTGCACCCTATCCACTTGCGCTTATCTTGTAATGCTATGCCACTCTTATAGATGTACCATAGCATCCAGTCGCCTCGCTTACACTCTCTATACACCGTCTCTACATCAGGCTGCTCACATACCCACGGCATAGCTTGTCCTTCACCATCACACGCTTCTAAAGCGGTTAGCTTATCTATAAACTGTTTCATGATATAACTCATTAGAAGGTAAAAGAAGCGCTACTCCAATAGTGCATAACACACCATTGTTTCACGCTCTATTCATATCGCCCACCGCATACCTTACAGGGCATACGGCAGGCTGCTTACTACAACCCTAACGCATCTAACTCACCACCCAAGGCGGTGAAGAGAGCCTTCTCGCTCTCTTTGCGGGCAGCCTCAGCCCGCTCTTGCTCCGCTGCCATCTCAGCAGCTAAACGTGCCATCTCGGCACGCTCCCACTTCATCAAATCGATGAAGCGTTGAGCACTGGCAACGCCTAACCGTGCCAATGCTGCTGTCTTATCACCAGCACATGCGGCGACAGCCTCCGCATAGCGTTGTTTCAATGCACTCAACTCCTGCTCCTTCGCAAGAGCTGACTGGAGCACCACCTGCTCCAAGCCGAGCTTCACCTCGGCAGCCTTACGCTCCCGCGCAAGACGAGCAGCAGCCTCTCGACCCTGCTCTGCCAACTCCGCCTCATAGCGTTTGTTGGCAGCAGCGTTACGCTCACGCTGCTCCATAGTCTGCATCCCGCAGACCTCAGCCACATGCTTACGCAAGCGGCTGTGGAGCATCAGGTCTCCCTTTTGAGACCCTACATACACGCCTCCCTTACGGCGTGCATAGTCTAACACGGCTGCTATCACAGCCTCCATGTTAACACCTGCCACCATGCCCCAGATGCGACGGGCAACAGCACCAATACGCTGCTCCACACCCGGAACAGCCATAAGCTCGCGACACTCCGCCGCGAACATTTCATCCTGAACGCTCTCGCGCTCATGGCGGGCAGCACTCACCGCTGCCTGTGCCTGCGCCACCCGCAGGTTCCAGTGCCCACGCTGTGCAGGCAACGCCTTAGCCAGCCCAGCTAAGGCAGAAGAAAGCTGCTCCTCAGCAGCCTTCTCTTTCTCTTGCGCCACCTCCAGCGCAGATTGTTTCTTAACAACAGGCACCAACGCCTGTTTCAATGTTTCAATGCCAGTGCCTAAAGGTTGAGTAGTTGCTTTACGTGCCATGACGCACAAGCGGGTTCATCTCCTACATATCCTACACGCCTCTCGGATATGTCGTAGCAGCACATCATCGCACCGCCTGCAAGACCGTTATAGCCGTCTCGCCTCTACGCCTGTGTGTATCGTATCACACGAACGAACCGTCAGCACGGTTAACACTGCCTGTACAACAACACTACTTAGCATCGTTGTACCAACTCTCCATCAGTTGCCGGCACAGCAACCTCCATGATGTACCACTCCACGTGGCGGACACACCCTTCCCATACGCAAGAACCACCAAGCGTATAGTACACATCGTCCCGCTCCTTATATCCTACGTCATAACCAAGCAGGTCTGTCATGACTACATAGCGCACCAACAGGGACTCGAACCCTATCACACTATACAGTATCATCACCGTATAGCTCGACCAACCGACCATGGCGCATCAACGATACGTCTGTTCCCAACAAGTGTATGCGTATCATATACACTCGCTCCCATGCCTCGCTGCACCGCGAACACTAAGCATGAGACAGCACCCGTCCCACAGATGCCACTCGCTAAGGAAGACGATACCCATTAGGCAGCACCTCTTCTAACACACTATACATGTGCTTGAAGAAGTGACTACCATTGACTACCCATAACTCCCGATACGGAAGCCAATGTTTAGTCAAAGGATATCTCCTATTCTCAACTATAGGTCGTACATCTTGCACATAACCATTATCGGTTACATGAAGATGTACATTGCCTGTATGAGTAATACCTATCCATACAGTACCAGACATGCCGGAACGTATAAGACGAGCAATATAGTCCCACTCACGCGGAACCTCACCCATACAGGTACCTATATCAAAGCCACTATCATCTAAGATAGCAGCCTGAGAATAGAAGTACCCATCACGCTCCTCCTCTCTCATGCCATAGCACTCAAGAAGAAGAGCGTAATCGTCTTCATTAAGCCCCTTCGATACCACCATGCCCTCTACATGATATGATAGCTCATGATAAAGAACACCTAATACAGTGCGCTTATCAATCACTTCATAGCCGGTAACAAGATACTCATAGCGTACCTTATCACTAGAGCGATGTATGATATACGAAAGGGCTTCTTTTAACTCCGCCCACTCTTTGCGTAAAGCAATATGAGTATTCAGTAAACTGATACTGCCATAGCTAACGCTTACAAGAGTGGGCGGAAGTATGAATCCTTTCATTCATACCTCCTGTGATATTCGCCCGTTATCCCAACGGTCTACACCATATACGCTATCACTTTCACGTATATGGTCTGCCCACAATATCGTGGGTCTTCAATGCGCTTCCCAATGCACAAGGGTTAAGTATCATTCAACACTATACGTATATCACAAACGTATATGTGTTTCCATAGAGCGTATCTATCACATCGTCATATCCCATAGATAAAACCTATAGCACACAACAACGACGACACGCCACGTAACGCACCCCTCGCTAAGAATCGAACTAAAAAGGGTGCAATAGTTCGATAAAAAAGGGCACAAAAGGGTCGTACTAAGCCCTCTCGTCCCTCTCTTCCCAACGGTTTACGCATATAGATATGTGTAATATGAGCAATAAGTGTGAAGAATCCCCGCGATGAGACCCTTAAACACGCCCATATTATACATAACACTATGCGTAGTGTAACGTGCACATATATAGTTGGGACTAATATGTGCATCAACAGTTGCCGGAGTGTACGGCACGGTGTCCCCTCGTGTAGAAGGGAGAAAAAGCGGCTTCGCATGAGTACACGTAAGAGCCTACGCATACTCACACTGCCCGCAGGTGGTCTGTCTGCTTGTCCTACACACGACAGACCACCGACACGCACATCATGACAACGTTGGACTACACGTTGCCGTCAGGGAGAGATAGACCCGAAAGCACATACCATCACTGATAGTATATGCGACACACCGTTCTCGTATGCCTCTCTTTGTATAGTCCTCCGCCGTGTACTACCACGACATATAGTAACGCATCGCGTGGACAGTGCTATACTCACCGCCTCTTACCTTGCTGTTTGGCTGCTCTATCGCCCGCTCATCGGTGCCCCGACGTAGACCATGTACCGCTCGCATGGTCTGTCTCCTCACGTGGCATTGCGGTAACGTGCATACACACGCCGTTTCATGCCACATACAATGCGTATTCTATTGCATAAGGGTTAAGGATACTCCACTAAGGGAGACGCCCCTGTATGATAGGACGGTTGCAGCACGTCTGCCTTTACGCACAGCACCATGAGGACACGTCTGTCTCTCATAGCACGCTCACACTGGCTGTTCTACGCATGACACGTAGGTGTGATACAAGACTACTCACAGACCATAAGCCTGCTTCTTCGCACCGTTGCCGTGATACTCCCTTGCCCGAGTATCAACACTATGACGTACTCCATCATAGCGGTTGTCAGTGTTCACACGCATACATCGTGTCTTCTCTGCGTACACCAACGCATCAGGACGATAGCACTCGCCGTCCAACAGTAGCCAAGCAGATAGATGTGCTAAGGGAACATCACGCCCCCCCTTTTCTCTACCCACCATAGAGCCTGCATAGGGAATCGAACCCTATTACGTCCAACGCAGGCACGCACGGTATCATGAATACGCAATGTGGACTACCGTATATCCACACGCTTTATATACCATGATACACACACCATCTAACGACTCTCATCGCCATCGGTCATGTGCATACCTTAGCCACTCGCATCTCTGCGGGCGACAGCGCATCGGTATAGACACGCATTTTAAAAAAGAGTGAGGACTTACGCATTGCTGCTGCCTCATTCTTTATTCTTCTGTGTTTTGTGGTACAACGACCACTGTTTCTGCTTTTACTATTACTGGTTGTTGATTCTCTTCGCGGCTAATGATGCGTTTTGCAGTCGTTAGTACAACCTTCCCATCCTGTTCTTTGACGAGATTGTTT
The DNA here is from genome assembly GCA_964487665.1 of uncultured Pseudomonadales bacterium. Lineage (GTDB taxonomy): Bacteria > Patescibacteriota > Microgenomatia > UBA1400 > MFAQ01 > CAZARR01. The sequence continues at coordinate 35,967 of CAZARR010000001.1, read as the reverse complement.
TCTAGCGCCTGCTGTCCGGTGATAGCAAACTCAGTCTTGCTGTTCGTTGTGCTGCGAATGATTACCCAATAGCACTTTACGCTTTGGTCTTTGTTTTTCGATGGCTTGATTCCGATAGCTTTGTATTCGCCTTGAGGTATTACCCCGATGTAGGCTTGACCAGTCATTACAGTCATCTTTGCTTTGAAGTCAGCCGCAGCCACCTCTGTTAACATATTATTCATGATATATACTCTCCACACTTATATTCCGCCCCCGTGTGGGGTGTGGATGCGGTTTTAAATGGTTTCAGTCAGGGGGGAGGTAGGGGTAGTGGGTGTCCCCTTGTGCCTATGGTTGCAAGCCCTCTACGTTTCTACGTGTGTGTCCCTTTGTGCCTATTGGTACGTGTGTGTGTCTTTGTTTACGATATGCCTTTGTGTTGACGAGGCGGGGGGGTGTTATGAGGAGGTGGGGGTAGTAGGGGTTTGCGTGCGTGTAAAAAGGGCGTAAAAAAGGGTATATAGTGGTTGCTTTTGTGGATAGAATGTTGTATCTTTGTAGAAAAGGAGGTACGTGATGAGTAGTAGATACACGAACAAGCCTGTGGACTGGCGCAAGCTGGATAGGGACGGGGCGTATCGGGCGTTACATAAGGGCAGTGGTGGTGGTGGCATGATGCGGTTATGGAGTTGGCTGATGATGTTTGGCGATGTGATGGAGGATGGTAGTGTTATGATGGTTCGGGAGCGGGTGAGTGAGATGAGTGGTGTGGTGATGAAGCAGGTTGACCGGTGGCGGTTAGACTTGGTGCGTGCTGGGTGGTTGAAGCGGCACGTGAAGAACAGCAGGGTGTGGGTACATCCGGTGATGCGGTGGTGGGGTGATGTTCGGGTTGGTGATGATAACGATAAAAAAGAAGGATTAAACCATGAGTAAGATAGTTGACAATGTAAGTGAGCTTACAGACAGAGAGAAGAACGAGTTGTTAGAGTGGATGTGTAAGGAGGAGATATTGAGCTTTGTGTACAACTACTTGTCAGAAGAGTACGACAAGAAGTATGTACTACATGATATTAGTTCTAAAAGCAAAGAGGAGTTATGGAGTAAGGTTCAAGATGCGTGTGCTGCCTTGTCTCGTCATCGTGGCAGTCGTGAGATATTCTTTAGCGATAAGATGCGTAGTGCGTTGAGTGGGTATACTTATGTTGAGGATATGATAAAGGAGGGTGATGTATGAGTAAGATGAACATAGTGTTGATAGTCTTGTTTGCGGGCGTGTTGGTGAGTAACGTTCTTAGCTGGTTACGAGTTGGAGGTGTGAGTAAGGACGAGTTGCGTCGCATGGAGCGTGAGTTGCAAGACAGCATACGACAGTTACGGATGGAGCATGATGTGGTGCGAGGGGAGTGGGTAGAGTGGGGTAAGGGGGTTGAGGCGTGGAGGGGCAGTGTTGATAGCAGCATGGTGGTATGGAAGGAGGCGATGGGAGGGAGGAAGAAGATAGAGGAGTGGTTTCGTAAAAACAAAGGAGGTAAGTGATGAGATGGTTATATGTTCTATGGTTAATGGTAGGTGTGGTGTTGTGTCATGGGCAGCAGATGGTTGATATGGCGTTGTACGACGACCTTACGTTGCGTGTCGGCAAGGGTGATGGTGTGTATGTGGTTGACAGCGCCGACATGGTACAGATGATAGGCTTGCTGCGTAGCTTAAAGGCGGAGGCTGATGCGTGCGGTGGAGTGGCTGATAAGGTAGTGGACTGTGATAGCTTATTGCGTGCTGGCGAGAGCATCATGAACAGAGAGCGTGATATATGGAAGCGAGAGGTAGAGATGTACAGTGGCAGGGGTGACTGGTACATGGAGCGCATGAAGGAGGAGATGCGGGCGAGTAAGAGGATGGGTGTTAAGTGGGGTATGTGGGGAGGTGCGATAGGTGCAGTAGCTGGCTTCGTTATTGGGGCTGTGGTAATAAAGTAGGAGGTTATTATGGATATACAATGGTTAAAGACGATAGATAGTGGTCAGATGAGTGAGTTGATGCTTACGCGGTGGCGTGAGATATGGGGGCGTGCTGGGTACAACCTGTTCGGGTGGTTAGGTGTGTTGCGCGATATAGGGTTATGGTTGGGAGATGATAAGGATATGGATGCTGTATGGAGTACTGTCAACGGCAAGGGTAGTAGTGGGTTAGTGAGTGAGTGGGTGTCTGTTGGTGAGCGGTGGTGGGCGTGGTACCAGTGGCGTAAGAAGCTACCTGTGAATGAGAGTGGCGTTAGCGATATGGATGATAGCGATGTACAAGGTGTTGTCCGAGGAGGGGACTGTTACGATGACAACTAAAGAAGAAGACGAACAAGCAAAAGCTTTGCTGCGTAGTGATATAGGTGAGGAGTACGAAAAGCTTAGTTACGGCAAGAAGGTGGCATGGGGGCGTGAGTTGGAGGCTAACCTAAAGCGTATGGATGAGGAGAAGCGTGCTGTCGATGTGGAGTATATGGCTGGTATCTTTGAGCGTGTCTTGATAAAGCATGGTATCATATGAGTGCGCTATTGTTCGAGGTTGAGAGTACACGTGGCAAGAGACGACTGGTGCGGTGTGAGCGTGTGATAGACGGGTTGTGCAGTGATATACACAGAGGCAAGCATGGGCTACGGACACAGGTGTGGGTTATGATGACAAGGGAGTTGAGTGTGATAAAGGCGACACAGATGAGTATGTTGCTAAAGGAGGCATGACATGGCAAAGCGATGGACGGAGAAAGACCTACATAGAGCGGAGGAGCGGATAGCGGGTAATGGCAACATTGTGATACAAGATGTGAAGTGTAGCAAGATAGTGGTTAACCCTACATACGACTTCACTATGGAGCAAGACCTGTTCGCTGGCAAGTGGTTATCGGGTGAGCAGTTAAAGGAGATGGGCTTTGTGCCGTTGCCTCTACGTGCTATGGGTGCTGTACGGACGACGAAATACATCAGTGTCATGCCGTTGGAGAGGCTTAGTGGTAAGAACAGGAATGCCAAGCTGCGGTGGATGGAGTACTGCGAGTATAAGGACGAGGTACGGCGGTATGCAAAGCCGGCGAGTGTGGTCAGTGGTGTCGATGTGGTGGCATGGTTCAAGGTGACGGAGAGCTGGAGCAAGAAAGAGAAGGCTGCTAAGGTGTGGACGCGCATGGAGCAGAAGCCGGATACGGATAACATCATCAAGGGCGTGATGGATGCCTGCATGGTGAAGGACGAGATGGTGAGTCTTACTTTTGGTGTGAAGTGGTGGAGTGACATGGACGTACTATGGATAAGATGGAGGTATAAATAATGGCGAAGCAAAAGAAGATGACTAAGAGCTTAAAGGGCGTGCCCGATAGCATTGTTCACGGGAATAGTGTATATACCCGTTTGTCTGACAGTAGGGAGTATGCTATACAGTACATGTTGGATGTATGGGACAAGGACGGTAGTGAGAAAGCGGAAGAGCCGGGTCGTTGGTGCTACTGCTACCAGTGTGATGGCGACGTGATAGTATGCAGTGGTGGGTGGTGTAAGGACTATGACGAGATGTATGACACTACTATGGATAGCTTCAACGAGTTCAACGAAAAGCTATTGAAGCAACGCAACAAAAGCCGGCGTTGATACGTTGTCTTAGTACATGGTTTTAAGGGTTAAACAAGGAGAGCGGTAGGTCATTATTGGCTTATCGCTTTTTTATTATGTATGGTATTGTATATGTGAAACAAAGGGTGTAGTTTTGTAGTATAAGATTGTTTGGAGGTACTTACTATGTTCTATATTGCAGGTGGCGACTTATACCTTACTGATGCTGCCCGTCTGATACCGGAGGTGCGGGCGTGGGAGGAGAAGTATGTCGGTAAGCCAGCTATGCGTAAGGACATGGGTTACTACATACGCTATGTAATCATACCGAAGAACAATGACTACTATGGTCTGCCGCCTGTCGAGCGCAAGCGTACCGTAGTGCAGTCGATGGGTCTATTCGGCGTTGATAAGAAGATAAAGATGTCGGAGTTAGACAAGGTGATAGACAACGTATGCCGTGAGTCTGTCTTTGCTGCTTTGCTTGCCTTTTGCGATAAGCTGTTCCTTACAGACAAGCAGCGGTTCGATGAGCAGTTGCGTATGAAGGAGGAGAAGATGCGCGAGGAGTACATCAACTGCACCGATGACAAGCAGATGAATGAGAAGTACCGTAGCTTATTACAGATACAGACGATGCGTGCTAAGATAGCGAGTGAGATGGCGAGTGAGGACGACAACGTTGCTATTGAGTATCTGTTCGAGTTGCCTGACAACATAATGCCATATCATTTAAAGCTATAGTATATGTCCGGTTTCATAGAAGAGGGTGGTAGTCCTTTCATGCCTACACAGGAGCAGCGCAAGCAGTGTTGTCCTGACGATGTGTTTTTATCACAAGCGGAGCTTAGTGGTACAAACCTTGTATTGACGCGCAATGACGGCGCGGTTTTCGCTGTGCCATTAGCTTCTTTAGTTGATGGCAACATCACTGGTCTTGGTTGGACGGAGAGTACAAGTACGTTGCAGGCTACGAGCAGTGTAGGTGGTCCGTATAGTGTAGTATTATCGAGAGAGATAAAGAACACAGTGTTTGTAACGGGCAATGGGAGTGATGTCAACGGTATATCATATCGTTTTGACCGACCTTTTGCTACGCCGTGGGCTGCTGTTGCTGCTGCTTTTGCTGGTGATACCGTTGTAGTATATCCGGGTATCTATACGCTTGGAGCTGATGCTGGTACCGAGAAGGTAGTGAAAGATGGTGTGGTGCTATTCATGATGAATGGTGCCACGTTGCGTTTTGAAGGAGCGGGTACTAGTCAGCCTTTCAGTGATGGTGGTGTAGCTACTATCGCAGGTATTGACGGTTATGGTCGTATCGAGTGGGCACGTGCTACTGATATGCAGACGGCGAGCAATGTAGGTAGTGACTACTTGTTACGTCTCGCTTCTTTTGAAGGAGGTCGTATCTTATGCACTGACTACCGCCGTTTCGTGTTAGAGGTTGGTCGTGTGCAGCTTAATAGCCGGTCATTCCTATCTATTGCTCCAACGACAACGCTCAACAATACGTTCTGTCGAGTTAAGGTAGGTGAGCTACGTGGTGGTATAGCGGGGTACAATGTGATACGTTATGCTGCCGGTGTTGGTGTTGACGTGAACGATAGTGTTGTCGAGATAGATGGTGCTTTCTTATTGGACGACCTTATTACGCCTGCTTTCTTGCTTGTAGGCTTTGGTGATGGCACCGTTGTAAACATGAAGGTAAGGGTGAGTGACCAAGGTGGAGCGCAGGCTGGTCATATCTTAGAGCTTGGTCGTTGCACGTTGTTGAGCTACTTGGATATACACGTACAGTTCTCATCATGGAGCTATGCTGTGTTTAACAGCTTGGTAGGTTGTGATGGTGGTGGCACTGTGAGGCTACAGGGCAAGATAGGAGACCATGCTCCGATGGCTGATGTCGATGTACGTCAGATGAGTGGCAGCATGAATGTAGCATTGGAGCTTAGTGTTGATGGTAGCACTAACACTTTCGGTGTATTGCGCGGCAATGGTGGCGGTGTTGGTAACCCTACTGTACGCCGTGTTCATGTAGGAGGACGTATCCGTAGTAGTGGTACTGTTCCTCCTTTGTATTTCGATGCGGCGGTGGCTCCCGTTGAGCAGTTCTGTTCACTGTCGTTCCTTACTATCTTCACTGGCGCTGCAACGAACAACAACGCCAACGCAGGACCGGGCTTGTTACAGATACAGGCGCAGGAGGTACGTAGCAACAAGGGCAATGCTGTCGGTCTTCTTTTGTTTAACGGTGAGGTGATACAGGTTGTCGCCACAACATTAGTGTAACATGGTTATAGTACCTAATAACATAGACAACAGGCTTATCGCTACACGTAGCAACGCTGCTATGGTGATAACGATAGGCAACACATCGGGTAGCTACGATGTTGACATACCATGCGTTGGACATGATATGCAGACAGGTGTTAGTGTTCCTGATGTAAGCAACATAGCACTTAGTAACCTACGTGTTTACCCTTTGGGGTTGCGTGTAACGATGAACGTTGCTGCTGCTGTTGCAGGGACGTATGACATAGAGTTGGTATGCGGCGGTCGTACAGATACGGAGTTGACTGCAAGTAAGGTGCAGGTTATCATCACTGGTGCTGCCGGTGGTGTTACATATAGCTATGATTATGACATCGAGGCGATAGGTCGTGTGTTAGGTAGCAGAGCGGCGAGCGTGAGTGCTCCATCGAGTGGGCAGGTGCTATCGTGGGACGGTAGTGCATGGTCTCCTGCTACAATAAGCGCACCTCCTCGTGCTACGAAGCGCATCACAGAAGCTGACTTCACTACTGTCATTGCAGGACCTGGTGGCACATACACGCTGGACTGGTCTAACGTATTGTATGATGGCTTTGACCTTGTTGTCAATATCAGCGCAGCAACAGATACGACAGGCACATTTTCTATCATACTACCTGACACTGATGCTTTGGCTGATGGATACGAAAACCGTCGTTACATCTATTGCGTTGATAAGGGCGACAACATGAAGCTACGTTGCATTCCAGCCGACGCATCGGACAATAGTAGGGTTGTTGGTAGATACACTGCCGGCACCCCTGCTGCTTACATAGTGAGTGAGAGTGATACTATATGTGTACGTATGACACGCACTAGTGCCTCTACTCGTTCTATATCGTTTGAGCAGAGGGGTAAGCACAAGGCGTATGCTTGGCGCGATACTAACATATCGAGTGCTGGGTACACCAACGTAGCGGGTAACAATATGCTACTTAACAACTTCACTGCCGAGCAAGGGTACGGTTATACAGCGACGAGCAGTCAGGCATGGAACCTTGAGGGTTTGCAACGTAGAACCAAGTTCACGTATAGTCTTAGCTTTGCTCCGAGTGGTGGCGGGGCATGGACTACTACTATGTGGCTTGTTGTGCCCGGCATAGGAGAGATACCTATGAGTAGGTTATCGCATAGCAGTCAAAACGGCAGTGGCTTAATACGCACATATACGTTCTCTGTTGTTCATAACTGGGTCAACTCTGATGGTAACGTTGTGATGAAGGTGTATCATAACGGACAGGCTGGCAACTTCACTAACGGCAAACTACTAATGGAGGAGGTATAACATGGGATACTTGAACCTTTTTGTAAAGACAATAACGATAGACGTTGAAGGAGTGCCTACTGAGGTACGCGCGTATCTCGATGCTCCTTATGATGACAACGGCACTGATGATGGTTACAAGTGGAGCGATAGTGCTACTGAAACTGGTTATCAAAAGGTAGGCACTATAGCTGACTTCTTAGCTATCAATGGTCTCGAACTAGGCAAGGCTGACTTCATATCCAAGAAAGATGCGTTGAAGCAGGTTGTCATAGCTGCTGGCGGTGGTAATGAAGACGCAGGTATTGACACGATAGCTGATAACACGGTGCAGCGATACGTATGTTCTTACCTTATCGGTTCTTACTCGAAGCGTGTTACTGTCTTCGGTGGCGACTTCGTTGCTATGGAGAATGCCACACGTCCATATCACCCGCTGGCTACTACTTGTCGCAAGGAACGTCTTGACAAAGCCGTAGTCAATGGTCATAGTGTCATACCGCAGTATATGCTTACAGTGTTGACAGATGTTGGTCCTATGATTGACTGGTACAAAGAACAAGGTATCAAGGGACAGCCTTATGACACTATTGAGTATGGATATGGCTTGTCGAACTACATCAATGGCTTAGCTCCGTTTGACGGTATTGCTACTGTGCCTTGGCTTGGCACTACATGCTTAGGATTGAAAGATAAAGGCTGGACTGCAAACAACGGACAAGCTATTGCTGCTATAGCGGCGTTATGGGACGATATACTCTTTGAGCATGGTATCTAATGACGCATATAAGGGTTTATCATGTAGTGGTGGCGGCAGTCGCATCGACGTATTGCTTGCTTCTGCACGTTACTGTCTATCTTGCGGATACGAGCCCGACTGGTATGCAGGCAGTAGCAGTGGTCTATTAACCGTCCTTGCTATCGCTACTGGTGTTGCTGATAAGGTATATACTGACCTTGTGCATAGTAAGATACGATGGATGAGCCGCCGACCATTGACCAATAGCGGTAAGCTGTCATGGTGGGCGTACTGGCATATCTTGACTGGTCGCAACTACCTTGGCAAGCAGCGTGTCAAAGAGGTGATACAATCGTACATCAGCAAAGAGGAATGGCAGCGTTATAGAACAACGGTATGTAAGCCGATATATGCAGCTATCGTATGTGTCGAGACAGGCGAGGAGGTGCTTGTCAACCTATTGGACTGTGGCTACTACGAGATGCTTACTGTCGCCGCTGCAAGCTGTGCTGTGCCCTTTTGGATAGAGGTAGAGGAGATGTGGGGAGAGCACTGGGCTGATGGTGGCTGGCGAGACCACAACCCCGGTGGTGATGCCTTGATAAAAGAGATAAAGAGTGGCAGATGGTGTACGCACTTGCTTAGTCTATCGACACGTACTATCTTGGAGGACGGCTATCCAAAAGGGTTGATAGCTATGCTTAGCAAGGTAGTAGGTGTGTTCAGCAAGGGAGTAACGGAGGAAGACGAGATGCATGAGATGAGTGTGTGTAGCATACATGGTGTCAAGCGTTGCTTCTACCGACTGCCTGATTGCAAGAACAGTCCTTACGATACAGATGCAATACGTAGCCAAAGGAGCGTACAGATGGCTATGAAACACATAGAGACGTTTGACCCCAAAACAAGCTTTGTCATACCATAAAAAGAACACTATCATGCAGATACTTGGTTACTCATCACCCGCCGACTTCGCTCGTAGCCTGTGGGGAAGTCTAAAACACTATAAGATGCACACTGTATTACCCCTCGCATTCTCTTTCGCCCTATTGATGCAAGTGCCTTTCATTGAACAATGGATATGGAAGCCCGCTTGGACACTGGTTATCTTTACCGGTGTACTGCTTCTTGACTTCATCCTTGCCGTTACGAGTGCCAAGGTCATCAAGGGCGAGAGCTTCAAAACCGATAAGGCAACCAAGTTCGTCGTCAGCGTCCTTGCATACTGGATAACGCTTGCCTTGGCGTATAACATGGAACCGTTAGTTACAGCCTTTGATATAGGTGGAGATGAGCTATTCGCATACTTCGGTAAGGCATACTTCTTCTTCATACTGTTCCTTAACGTAGCGAGTGCCATGAGGCACATGTCAGACCTTGGCTATCTACCGAAGGCTGTTGCTGCCTTTTTCATCAAATACATCGACACACACAAGGGACGGCTCTTGGCTCCTAAGCAGGACGACAAGGGTGAATCTACAAACGATAAGGAGGTACGCCATGAGTAGCAGAGCTATCGACGAGAATCCTAATGACCTGAGTAGTCAGTTAATGCCATGCTGTCAGCCGCCAAAGGAGACACCTGTTCTTACTGCTGGCACAGAGGAGCTATTCCCATGCTGCCCGTCATGCTCTATGGATATAACGGCTGTTACTACTACGCTGCCTAGTGAAGTGCCTCTCAATGATGTCGTCAACATCAACAGTGCCGGCAACTATACATTGGATGCTATCGTCGTTACAGAGGGGGACACAGAGCCACATCTATACATACGCATAACACCACTTAATGAGTTGGTCATAACAAGCATTGTAGCCGTTGGTGCTACGGTGACACCTGTACCAGTTACTCCTTTCAATGTAGCTGCTGGCGTGACCTTCATTATAGGGTTGCAGTTAGATACTACTACGATAGGCTCTTTCAATCTTACAGCGCAGATATTCACTGACTGCTTCAACTTCACCGTTTCACAAGACTTCGAGGTAGAAGCGATATAAGAACCATAGTATGGCAGTAGCGAAACGAGCGAAGGAGAAGCTTGGCATAGGGACACTTGCAGGCGTCACTGTCGACCTTGACCGTAACATGGTCGTGGACGATAGTGCTCCTTTGACGGAGCGTTACTACTGGGGCAGTCAGGTAGATAAGAAGAAGGTAAAGTGCTTTGTCGATGGTCGCTTCCGTCGTGTTGAGATGTTCCAACCTGTCATATATGACCGTGAGGAGCAGATGCCCAAGTTCGACCCCAAGTGGCAGCAGTGGGATAACCCTACAGCCAAGGGTCGTAAGCTGATACGCAATAACTATCCACGATGGTACAAGGAGTGGTGGTATGAGCAGCGGCGCCGTTGCCTTGAGGGGTACGAGGTTGGTGGTGTACGCATCACTGGTGAGTATTACTTCTACCTCAACTTCTGGCGCATACGTGGTAAGGGTCGTGGTGCGGGCTATATAGTGCCTCGCTTCATAGACCTACAGAAAGAGTTGTTTGACCTCGTTGAGCAGGCTCGTGATGCTGATGCTAACCTATTGGCTCTCAAGCGACGTCAGATTGGCTTCTCGGAGTGCTTCGCTGCTATGATAGCGTATGACTATACGTTCTATCCTATGGGGCGCGGTCTCATCGTCGGTGGTCAGGATACCTACTCGCTCAATACGATGGGTAAGGTAGTGACTGGCTTAGATGCCTTTATGACCGTCAACGCAGGGCGTGAGTTCTACAAGCGACGTAAGGGTGGTCCCGACCGTAAGGACTTCATCGAGTGTAGCTTCCCTGACAAGGTAGGCGCAGCGATGGGCTTTTTGTCGCAGATAGAGGCTATCACCACCTTGGATAACGTACAGGCGGCGAACGGTAAGACACCGACGTTCTGCTTGCTGGAGGAGGCGGGTATCAACAGACACCTCAAGACGGTGTACGAGATGATACTACCTGCCATGAAGGAGCAGGAGCGGCAGGATGGTCGTATCATAGCGATATGTGGTACTGGTGGGGACATGGATGCTGGGGCAGCACAGTTGATGGAGATGTTCTACAACCCTGTCGACTACAACATACTCGTTAGCGACCAAGTATATGAGGAGGGCATACGCGATACGGCGCACTTCTTCCCGGCATGGATGTTCCTCGTGATGGACAATGATGGCAACTCGTACAAGGAGTCTGGCATGGAGCTCATCGAGGCGACACGAGCCAAGAAGAAGGACAAGACGGTGTATAAGACACAGATGCCACTTACACCGGCGGAGGCGTTCACCATAGCGGGCAAGTGTCCTTTCAACGTCGAGAAGCTGGAGTACCAACAGCGCATACTCATTGCTGCACGTCAGAGCGAGCAGATGATGTACGGGCGGTTCGAGTGGATATTCCCCAAGGAGCAGGAGCAGAAGGACGTACCGCTATTGATGCGTAAGCGTGTCAAGCCGATAGGTGTACGGTGGTGCCCACGACCGAAAGGCATGGAGGGTGCTGTTGACCACGATGGTAACACGTTGTATCCTTGGTGTCTTATTGAACATCCGGAGCTACCGAATAACAACGGAGGCGAGAGAGGCTACGAGGTGCTGTTCGATGAGCCGTTCTATCGTGGCTTGTACAAGGCGGGTATGGACCCATACAACAAGGACGAGGCGAGTGAGAGTGCGTACTCGAAGGGTTGCTTCGTCATAGCCAAGGGGTATCATAAGCCTGATAGTACGTACAACATCTTCCCTGCACGGCTGACGTGGAGACCGAATAAGAAGGAGCTATTCTATGAGCAGTGTGTCATGGCGCAGATGTACTATAGTCGCTGCAACGTGCTTATCGAGTGGAGTAACGATGCTCCTTTCGACTGGTACAAGAACAACGGCTGGGAGTTCCTGCTCAAGGAGAGACCTATGATAACGTATGCCGAGATGATAGACAGCGGCATACAGAACAAGTACGGTATCGACCCCAACACCAAGCACGTATGGGAGGGACACTATGCCTCATACATAGAAGACTATGTTCACCTCATGGTTGACCCTAAGCAGGTAGAGCGTGCCTTGGCGTACCGTAAGACTAAGAAGTATAATGACGACGAGATGATAGCCTATATGTTGGCATGGGAGCATATGCTTGACGATAACCACATGGGTGTCATACCGGGCGATACAGGTGAGAGGTCGAGTGATGACATGCCGATGTTTGGCTTTGTAAACACAAGAGGAGGACTACGAAGAGTATGAACAACTATAACATAGACATACCGCTCTATCGCATACCCAAGGGTGAGCGCATGACGGCTATCAAGGCTCGTGTGAACCGCATGATAGGTGCCTCTACGTTCTACGTTGACGGTAGCGGCTATCGTGCCGATGAGAACAGCCTCGATGCTTATGATGTGCGCCACCGCCGTAATGCCTATTGTCGCCGCTTGTGGAACAACAACAACGAGGGCATGGACTACGACTACCTATATCGTAACGTAGATAAGGAGTACCGTGATACAGAGACAGGTGAGATGCGTACCATGACACTTACATCGCCTGCTCGTGTGCGACACATGCCTATCGTCCGTCCTATGTTACAGTCGCTCATCAGTCGCATCAGCGATAGACCTGTCAATGTGCGCGTCTATAGTGTCAGCACACAGGCGGTACAAGGTAAGCTCGATGCCTTCATGGATAAGATACGTCAAGACAGGGAGCAGCGTTTGCAGGCTCGCCTTATCGGGTTCCACCTATACCGCAAGGGTGTCGAGATGCAGGAGCAGATGATGGCACAGATGGAGCAGATGGAGCAGCAAGACCCGCGCATCGGTGAGGTGCTACCACAGCTACGTGCCGTCATAGAGCAGGCTCGCATGATGGTCGATGTGCAGTTACAGATGACAGAGGAGGAGCGGCAGAAGCTACAGAACTACTACGAGTATTCGTATCAAGATATCTATGAGCAGAGTACCGAGAGCCTATTGATGGAGTACATACAACGCAATAGGATAGAGGAGATGTACGTCCGCACCTTCGAGGAGAAGATGATAACGGACGAGCCTATCATCGGTGTATGGTGGGAGCCGGGTATGATAGAGGCGGAGACCAAGTACTATCGCCCCGAGCAGGTGTACTATCAGATGAGCGAGAGTACGTATGGAATCGAGGAGTTAGACTGGACTGTCGTCTATGACCCTATGACGTTTGGGCAGGTGTTGGATAACTACGGACACCTACTAACGGAAGAGGAGACTGACTACATACGCGAAAGGCTACTATCGAACTCATGGCACCAGAGCCACTGGGTTCCCGTGCTTCCCGATGGTCGTATGCTATCATCTGTTGGATACAATGAGAGAGAGTATTACCTTCGTGGCGCAACGGTGCCTGTATATAAGGTGTGGCATAAGGAGCAGGTACGCATCAATGCTAAGGTGAAGACCGACGAAGAGGGAGAGCAATGGTACGAGATACAGGAGGAAGGGTATAAGAAGAAAGACGGCGATAAGGTAGTGACACGCTTCCGTACAGACCTATGGCATACGGTACGCATCGGTCATGAGGGTGATATATACCCTATCATGCGTAAGAGCCTATGGCAGCCACGCCCTATCAACTCATTCTCTAAGGTGTACCTACCGCTCATCGGTCGTGCTTACTGTCGCTTCTGGCAGCCTCATAGCCTCGTATGGGAGACGCGCGACATACAGGAGCTATACAACATCTTACATTTCAAGGAGGAGACGTTGATACTGCTCGCTGGTGTCAAGGGCTTCATCATGGATAAGAGCCAGATGCCCGATGGCATGGACCCGGCAGAGTGGATATACTACGTGCAGCAAGGTATCGCTTTCATCGAGACGGTGACGAAAGATGGCAAGCGTAAGAACCTATCGTACAACCAGTTTCAACAGTACGACAATAGCATATCGCAGGGCTTGGGCATACTGAATGAAGCGAAGATGATGCTCGAAGCTATGGTGCGTATGATAACAGGTGTTACGCCGCAGCAGCAGGGACAGGTGATACAGACAGACCAAGTAGGTACGTATCAGATGGGTCTCGCTATGAGTAACGCATCGGTGGAGATATACCCGCAGGAGCATGAGCGTCTATGGGAGCGTGTCTATGAGATGCTATGCAACGTCTTTCCTATCTGCTATCGCAATGGTACTCGTAAGGTACTCATTGATAATGGTCGCCAGCGCATCGTATCGTACCCCAAAGGTGTCGATGAGCAGTTCGCGGCGCGTGTCGGTAGCACACGATGGGCTAAGGAGAGCATGGGGCGTGTACATGCTGCCATTGACGTTATGGTACAGAATGGTAGCATCACGATGGGGCAGATGTTACAGCTTGTCGATATGAAGAGCATTCACGACATACGAATAGCATTGAAGGACTTTGAGGATAAGATGCGTAAGACGGTGGAGGGCACACAGCAGCAGCAGCAGCAACAGGCACTCGCTTTCGCACAGCAACAGGCACAGATGCAGGCACAGATAGACGCCCAGATAGAGCAAGTCAAGGGCGGTGTCTTGCAGCAGTTGGAGCAGTTGAAAGGTGAGATAGCGATGCGTAAGGCACAGATGGAGGCGCAGATGGATGCTAATGAGCTACAGGTACGTAAGGACATTGCCGAGCAGCAGGAGCAGACCAAGCGTTATAGCATCAACGTAGAGCAGAGCATCGAGGCGGAGTACCTTAGATTGCAACGTGAGCAGATGGGCTTGGAGGATAAGAACAAGAGCTTGGAGATGATGCTCAAGACGATGGAGGCACGCATCAAAGGTAGCATGGGTAGCAGCAACAGTGGCAAGCCGAAGAGCAGCGCCGGTAAGAGTAAGTAGGTAACCAATCACACACACATAAACACAAGGAGTAAACATCATGGGCTTTGAAGACAATGAAGACTACATCCCTGACTTGGACTACGACGAGACAGGCTTAGGCGTTGACCTTAACATAAACGACTACGACGATATTCCTGACTTGGATATCGACGATGACGATGCTGACGACAACGCAGAGCCGGGCGAAGATAGTACCGCAGCACAAGAGAACGGAGGTGGTGATGCTCAACAGGACAACAAAGGCAACAATGACGTCATTGCGCAGCTTAGTGGTATGTTCAAGCAGTACGGCATAGAGCATGACGTGGAGCAGTACAAAGGCAAGGGCATGACGATAGAACAGGCGAAGCAGGTGTTTCGCAACG
Organism: uncultured Pseudomonadales bacterium; assembly: GCA_964487665.1. Taxonomy (GTDB): domain Bacteria; phylum Patescibacteriota; class Microgenomatia; order UBA1400; family MFAQ01; genus CAZARR01. Next base: position 20,895 of record CAZARR010000001.1, on the reverse strand, counting down.
AGCTCATGCTTGAGGGGCTATCTAAGGTGAACCCAAGCTATGCAGCAGCACTACGTCATGGCATTAATCCTAACGCATATCATCAGCAAGTGAGCCAGTATAACAACCTGCTATCGTTGGATAGCGATAACCGTGTCAAAGACCATCTGTTCAAGACGATATATAAGGCGGAGCATGAAGCGGGCACACTGCCGGACAACGAGGATGAGATAGAAGCGCATATCGCAGAACAGGTAGAGGCACGCTATGCCAAGATGAGCGAGGAGAAGCGCAAGAAGATGGACGGGGCGCTTGTGAGCCACTACAAGAAAGGCATGGATGAGCTACCTGCTAAGATGAAAGAGGCGGAGACGGCGCACTTCAAAGCGAGCCTCGATAAGTACAACAAAGAGGTCGATAAGTACATCGAAGATAAGAAGACCAGCGAGTACATAGAGAAGGGTGGTGGCATACCGTATGGCAAGTCAGAGGACAAGGCAGCCTTCAAGCAGTACGTCAAGGAGATGCTATCTATCAAGGGCGACACAGGACAGCCCGAGTTGTTCCGACTGCTCAATGAAGATGGTGTCTTTATGATGGATGTGATGCGTCTGATGTATGAGCACAAGAAAGGCTCTTTGAAGAACGTCAGCGACAAAGCAACCAAGGAAGTGTTTGACAAGCTCGATAGCTTCGGTAGTGGTGCCGGTGCCGATGGTGGCGTAGCGAGTGATGAGGTAACGTATAACGGCATGAAGTACAAGTATAAGGACCAGAGTAACAAGAAGAAAAAGTAACTCTTTTATGATATAGTCGTATATTAGCACGACTTGTTTTTTTAGCATCTATTAACTAAAACGAAAGTACACTATGAGTAGTACATCATTCGGAAGCATGCCTTCGGTGTTATCGGGTACACCTATACCCGGTCGCATCCTGCCGGGTCTGCCTCCCGGCGTGACAAACCAAAAGATGACGGAGCTTAACGACCTCATCCGTGTTGGTGCCACACGCCCTCACATCCTCGATGCAGTGGCGAAACACTTTGCTGAACGTAAAGGTATGCTCTCTGAGCTACTGATGTACATGGGCAAGTCATACAACCCTGCTACGGCATACGAGAAGAAGAAGAAAGGTCAAGCAACCATGCGCGACAACATCTTAGCACGTAACATACGCCTTGTGGACAACCACGAGATAGCGTGGCGTATCAAAGCGCCGACAGGGTTCGTGTACAAGATTGTCGAGACAGTGCCTGCCGACGTCAATGGATATGTAGGAGCCGGTGGTGCCGAGTTCTACTTGCGTCTCAACCGTCAGCTTGGTGACATGGACGACGTTATCGTATTCAACGACCAGACCAGCCAAGCGAAGATTACAGCACCTCCCGTCTTTGAAGCCGGTGGCACGATGAAGGTACGGTGCCGTATGTTGTGGCTCCAAGAGCAATCGCAGTATGTTGATAACTTCGGTATCCCCGCTGACCGCCTTGTGAAAGGTGCTGAGTGTATGATATCGCACAACATCAAGCCGGAAGCAAGTGAGCATGGTAGCAAAACGCAGATGTTCTTCGGCGACTGGGCACACAACTGGATGACAACACAACGCTACGAGTGGAACATGACGGGTCATGCCGTACACAACCAAAACAACAAGAAGTGGATGACATACATTGGCTACGACGGCACTATGGAGTCGTACTGGGTCAATGAATGGCACTACCTCATGATGGAGCGTCTGTATGAAACCCGCGAGAACATGCTCTGGAACGGCAAGCCCTACCTCGACAAGAATGGTAACTTCGAGCGCGACCTCAAGGGGCGTACATACTGGTCAGGCACCGGTATCTACCATCAAGCGAACCGCCGTCTGAAACGCGAGTACAACAAGCTCACCATCTATATATTGGAAGACATGATGAAGGACTTGACTATTGACGGCACGTACCAAAAGCCTACTATCCTTGTACTGCCCGGTATGGAGTTCCGCAGCGAGTTCGGTCGTCTGTTGCGCCGCGAGTTCAAGTATAGCCCCGAGGTTATGTTCTACACCGAAGCTGGTCTTCGTGGTCAAGGTGGCATGGCACCGGGTTCTATGGGCTTGAAGTCGAACTTCACGTACCTTGAAACGGAGCTTGGTATCTTCGTCATTTCCAACTGTTCGTACTTTGACAACCGCTGGATGCCTAAGCGTCAGCTACAGGACGGTAGCAGCGAGCAGTCGCACCGCGCTATCATGGTCAACCTTGGCGACCAGCTTGGAACCGACACCTTCAATGATACTATTGTTCTTACCTCTATGGCGGGACGTCAGAGTGTCATCGGCAAGGTACAAGGTATGAGCCGCCCCAACGGTGGTGTACTGACCACTACGGCAGACATCGAGGGCGAACACATCCTTGACATGGCAGGTGCCGCATTGTTGAACCCTAACTGCATGGCGGAGTTCCGCAAGGTAGTATAACGATAGGAGAAAGGACACATGGAAACACAAGAAGCAACCATAGCACTTGTTGGTGCGTATAGTGCCGACACCATCAAGCTGCTGCAAAAGGCAGGTCTCATTGGCAGTGGCATCAAGCGCATACTGGCGAAGCAAAGCAGCACACGTAAGGACAAGTACGATGAAGGGCGTAAGATGTGGGTTCAAGGTAAAGGAGAGCTTGAGATTGACCGCACCGACCTACGCGAGTTCACAGTACCGAAGAAAGGTACTAATGGTCGTATCCTTGGCGACTGGCGCAATGGTCTCACTAAGGCAGAGGTAGAGCAGCTTATCGAAGAGGTAGGCTTACCTGTCTTTGTTGTTGGTGAGACGAAGAACGTCGGTGGCGAGGAGGTCGTTATCCCTGACACGAACATACCTCTGTTCCACTTCTTGGAATATGACCTCAGCGACCCTGTGCAGCATGCCTACTGGAACATCGTCAAGCATTCCTCTCTTATCGCTAAGAGCCGCGAGGAGTGCATGGTAGACGACTGGAAGAGCTACTACGTGTTCGACATTGAGCAGGAGCAACGCAAAGAGGAAGAAAGCATCGACAACCGCCTTGCTGCCGTAGCACTTGCTAACAGCACAAGCGATGAGGTGATGGAGCAGGTGTCATGGCTTATGCACTACAAAGGTATCGAGCCTCTAACCGGCGATATAACACCGAAGGCGTTGCGGCTGTCATTCAAGAAGGCGTGCTTAGACAATAAGCTATGCTCCGTTGTCGTCAATATGGTGAACATGCAAGACCGCGAGGGATACCTTGCCCTGCATCGCCTCATCAGCCTTGGCAAGGTAGTGGCTTATGGTCATGATGGTCCGTACCACACACAGCGCACCAGTGCATCGCAAGACAAGGGTGAGCTATTAGGTAACACCGAGAGCGAGGCTGTCATGGCTTTGCGTACCCACGCTTTCAGCTATCTGCTTTCCTCGTTGAAGGCACAGACGGCAGAGGAGGTGGAGTACAAGAAGAACAGCGATATCGGTGCCGCAGTGAGCAACGTCCGGTCTATGTACTTCAAGCAGATGACAGATGAGAAGTGCAAGAACAGCAACTCCAAGACGTTACGCACATGGCTCAACGGCGTTGGTATCAGCAACCATGACGACAACACGCCCCTTGCCAAGCTACGCGAGATGGTGATGGCTGAACTATCTAAAGGACAATAGCTATGATGACAGGAGTAGATGTATATGTAGCTGTGTTGCATGAGCTAAAGCATGAGAACACGACGAGTATGACGCCGAGCGAGTTTCGGTATCATATCAAGCGTGCCATGCTGGAGTACATCAACCTACGCTACTGGGCTTACGACCAACACCAAAAGCCTATTGACGACCTCGCCCCGATACATGTCGAGACCAACGGTGTCAATGGCAACCCGGCGCCGATAGTCAATACAGGGTTGCAGGCGCCCAAGGGTGAGATGTTCGTACTGCCTACGGACTACATGCATCTACTCGCTGTTAAGGCTTTGGTCAAGTACTATGGTGAGCCATGCTATACCGATGGCACGCTGTCTGACTGGATAGTAGCAATGCACTGTCCTGACAACATGGTGTATCAGGTGGAGCATCACTACTACAAGAAGCCGAAGCCCGAGTACCCTAACATGTACTACCGCCACAACAAGAAGACACTCACGTTGATGGCGGGCAAGTCGATAGGGCAACAGGTGTGCATCACATACCTACAACGACCTCCGTACATCGCTGTCGCCGATAACGGTACCAACGTACAGGATAGCGTGTTCGACGATGAGCAGACGATGGAGATAGTACGATGGTGTGTCGCAAGCTATACCGAGACGATAGAGAGCTATCGCCAACAGAGCATGATACAGTATGTCGGTCTTACGCACCAACAGTACCCGCCCCTATACCAAGATGGGGCATAGAAAGCAACAATAGTCTTTAACCTCAAACATCAATAGTATGGACTTAAACAGCGCCATACACTTCATCAAGAACCCTAGTGCCTCGCTCATCACGACGGGCTCGGGGGACTTCGCCGGTGAAGTGAGCATTCTAACAAGTAATGGCACTATCAAGCTACCTGTGCCATCATCTGCTAACGTATGTACTAAGGAGTGCGCTATGCCGTGCATACCACAGCAGTACACCATTACGTTCCAAGACACTGACTTCGGCAACTGTAATGCATGCCCCGTAGGTCTCGCCTTCAAGATTGCAGTACGCCGACAAAGCGACTTCGACCTTAGCGACTACCTGCAAGTAGGCTCAAGCAACATCTATGAGTTGCCAGCTTCAACTAATGGCACATCGACCATGACGGCTAACGAGATAGCTCTCTACTTCGAGAACATCTTTGATAGCAGTAACGATGCTACGCACCTGCACGATAACTTCGGTATCACAGCAAGTGTAGCAGGCGGTGTCTTGACACTCGTTATCCCGTGCCACTTACAAGTGGATATCTACCGTCAGACGACAGGCTCCGCTACCTTCGCTATCGCAGAGACCGTTGCTGGTCAAGAGGCGAAGTGGACTGTAGCACAGTTGCGCCGTCTGTTTCCTGACGAGATAAACAACTGGATTCCCGGTCAGGCACCCGATGTGTCGTGGATAGAAAGCTGCCAAGAGGTGTGTGTCATCTCTATCAGCGGTTGTCTCGCACCGTGCGCCGTCAATGCAGCCGGTAACCCTATCGGTATCGAGACCAGCAACGCTGTACATCTCCACACTGCCGGTACGAGCTATAGCCATATGATTATCGTCAACAGCCAAGCACCCGGGTTCGCCGCTTTCATCGCTGCCCTTGCCGCTGCTGTTACGGCATGCTCTGCCCTTACTGCTGTAGGTGGCTCTTCCGTTCCGTTCGATAGCGATACTGCCGCTAACTGGGCATTAGGTGTCAATGTTGAAAACAGTGGCTTCACCTTCCCCGGTACGTTCACAGTGTCCAATGGTCCTGTGAGCCTCACCGTTACGGCTACCAGCTACGCTAACCTTGCCGCGCAGATACAGGGTGATGGTAGCACGAGCATCACTGCCGCCTTTGCATCGCCCAACATGACAATAACCGGCTTCGGTGCTGGTGCTATTACGTTACGCCAGATAGGATAAAGAGGAGACCCTTTCATGTGTTTAGTTCTTCTTGTGTCTGAGATGCTCCTGCTTGCTGTGCTTATCAGTACGGTGACAGGGGCTCTCTATGGCACATCGTTGGATGGCGGGCTACTATACCCGCTACGCAAGCTACTGATGGGCTACGGTAAGGCACCGCAGCTACGACAAGACTGGGTTAGCAAAGAGCAGCAGTTACAGCAGTTGATATATGGTGTGAACCCTGCTGCACGTAACCAATACGAGCATGAATGCACTGCCGAACGTGACAAGGCGAAGGATAGATATGCGTTATATGCCATGTGGCGTAAGCCCTTGCTACTGTGCCTCGTCTGTATGCCGTCCGTCTATGGTGTGCTGCTCGTTCCCGTTGCTATCTACTGTGGTGTGCATATCGTATCTATACCATTCGCTATCTTAGCATCATCGCTACTGAATAAGGCTTTGATGCTTACACTGTTTAAAGGCTCTAACTAACATCATGCTCAACACCATAGCAGCGATAACAGACCGCGTATTCCAACAGCTTGAGGGCGGTTGGATGAGCGATGATACACGACTGAGCTACCGCCTCGTTCGTGATAAGGTTCTTGCTGTGCGTGCCGACATGATAAAGGAGATGATGGGCATAGGCTCGTTACCGGACAGCCTGTACCAACGTTGCTGCATCGAGCTATCGTGTCAGGAGCTATGTGGCAGCGGTGTCTATCGCAAGGTAGGCGCTATACCGGCACTGGCTGATATCGGAGGCAAGGAGATACGCTTCCTTGGTACTGTTGAAGGTAAGAGCTTTGAGAGGCGTAAGACAGCAGGGCGGCGTTATGAGCTACACCAGCCATTCGCTACTGTGAACCCAACGTATCGCATCACCGGCACTGAAGTAGAGGTTACGGACATTCCTCTTGGCTTGGAGACGGTGGTTGCGGAGGTGATACTCATAGACCCTGCTCTCTGTCCGCCATGTAAGAAAGACGATGAGCTTGTACTGCCCTTTCCTGCATTACTGATAGATAAGCTCGAAGTGAGGGCATTGAAGGAGCTTGAGCAGATATGGCTCATGCCGCGCGACAAGCGCAATGATGCAAGCCCGAGTAAGTAACACATAAACAAGGAGGACGATATGAGCGTAGTAAAGAACGAAAGGTACGACACATCGTTTATAGAACTGATAAGCGATAAGGTAATGCCACACACCGATGGTCTTAACGTCATAGAGCTACCTAAGGGCATGCAGTTGAAGTGGCGACACCGCACCTGTAACGTGCTATGTGGTGGCTGTGGCTCCGGCACTACATCGTGTGTCTTTCAAGCCGATGCTATCGTATGTGGTGAGCAGCTACCGTATATCATGAGCATACCGTCGGAGTGGGTAGTAGAGACCACGACACAGCGTTTCCCGCCTGTACGACAGACGTGGAAGGACGAGGTGAACGGCACTAACATCAATATCTTAGTACCAGCGCACCTACGTAACCCTATAAACCCGGAGTGGTGATGGGACGGCTAAAGAAGAAGCCGTATAGCAAGACGGTGTGTGGAGTACGATGCCACGACCACATCGAGACGGCAATGGCACGTAAGCTATGCAGCGAGTACCGCAACAGCACCATACACCTTGAAGCACTTAAAGAGGTGGATATAAAGCTGTATATATGGATAGCACAGCGGCTTAACAACCTGATACATGCTATCATGATGCTCATGGAGCGGCGATGCACGATGGATATGGGCAAGGGAAAGGTATTCAGACCAAGGGGCGACGATAAGGGGTGGCACTTTCATGGCAATAATAACATGTTCCTATGTGGCGAGACGATGGAGCGATACGTTGCGCTACTGATGATGGACGTAAAGTAAGTAACACTATATGCAGACAGCAACAGACTACAGGGCGGTGCTTGGCTTCATCAGCGACCAAGTGGGTAGCATCATAGATGTTGCTGCACAGGAGGGGCGTATCATACGTCTTATCCATAAGGCTGCCGGCGATGTACTTAACACTAAGCTATTGGAGCGTAAGGTGGAGACTGTATCGGTAATCGGTGGTCGTGCCAAGCTGCCATGCGACCTGATACGCATACTACGTGTTACTGACATACGCGATAACGTACTCAAGGGGTGGGATAGGGTACACGCATCGGAGTATATCATAGCTCCTATATTGCAAGGCAACATACGAGTGTACTACCTCGCCTTACCTACCGTAGAGGTGGAAGGTAACGTAGTGCCATTGCTGCACAAAGATATGATAGACTACTGTGGCTACTATGCTATCACTGTGTTGTTGCGTGAGAAGTGGCTTGTCGGTGAGCTACCGTCAGACCGCTTTGCCTACTTCGAGCAGCAGCTTGAGGGCGCACACGTAAGAGCGAGAGGTGTGCATTTTGATAACACAAGCATCGACGAGGTAGAACGTGCATTATACATGATGCGGTTCGGCTCGTTCGTAGGGAGAGGTAGATAATGCCACAGCAACCTATCACACATCGCTTCTATCGCGGTATTGACTCCGACACCAGCTATACGGAGCGTGACGGCACGGCATACCTCGATGCACAGAACATACGCATCACGCGGCGTGATGGTAGCACGCTATGGCTATGCTCAATGGGAGGGCACGAGGAGGCATTCAGCCTACCAGATGGCTTCGTACCTGTCGGCAGGGTGTATCACAGGGGCGTGCTGTTCCTTATGATACACAATGAGGCAACAGGGTACACCGAGATAGGTAGCTACCCGAGCCCTGACCCGTTGAACAGCTATCAGTATGAGAGAGTGTATCGTCCATTGCTTTTCACTAAGCAACCTCCTTGGGAGTACATAAGCGACGGCTGTGAAGCCCTCGTTACTCCTACTTTGCAGCCACTACATACCGTAGCCCTCGGTATCACCTTGGATAACGCCGTATGGATGGAGGCTCGCAGTGAGGCGGACGGCTCCACTACGCTATATTGGACTGACGGTGTGAACCCTATACGGTTGGCTAATAGCTGCTTCGATATCGAAACAGGTCTGCCGACACGCCGATACATGAGCGAGAAGGAGCTAACGAGTGGTCAGTGGGACCTAGTGAATGAGAATAGCTTTCACCCTAAGTATCAGCTATTGAACGTCAGCAGTGGTGGTGTCCTCAAGGCAGGGCATCACTTCTTCGCTATACGGTACACCGACACACAGTACGGCAACACATCGTTCCTATCATGGTCTGCACCTGTCGCTATCACTAACAATGGCAGTGGCAACGTACCTGTAGGAGGCGAGAGCACTGATGAAACCGATAAGCAAGTCGAGCTATTGATAACGGGCTTAGACCCCGATGCTGCAATGGTAGAGATAGGCTATGTGCGATACATAGGACAGGACGAGTACGAGGCGGTGCTTATCAACCAGCGTTACCTGCTCGACGGCTCCGGCACCTTGAACGTAACGATAACAGGGCGCGAGAACACAGTGCCATTAACAAGCGATGAGATAGTATCACTCAAGCCTTACGATGCACGCACGGCGGTATGCATAGAGCAGCTTGGTAACACCTTCTACATAGCGAATACGAGAGGGCGGCAGCTTGACCACCCCGACCTACGCACCCTTGGCTGTCTCATCAATATGGACGAACACGTAGAGGTGCTTGGCTCCATAGAGCCGATATATGCACCGGCGACAGACCAAGTGTATGGCAAGGACGAAAAGGACGTATATAATAAGGTGGGCTACTTCTCAGCAGAGAGCTATTCCTTCACTATACTACCGGTACTCAAGGGCGGCTTCTTCGGTCTCCCTATACCTGTCAAGGGCACAGACCATCTGACAGGTATAAGCGTAGGCAGCAACGATAAGGGTATCTTTCGTTTCTCCGACGCCTCCGTCGTTAACTACCATGACGGCACTAACGCTATCGGCAAGGCTATCAAGATGCTCACCAGTGCCCCGGCAGTGGCTGCTCATATAGCGGGCTCGCAGTGGATACAAGATAATGTAATCGGTTTCTACATCTGTCGTGCCGAGCGCAAGGATAACATGCTATATCAGGGCTTGCACCTATATGGATACAATGGCAATGTGGCACGCCGCTTCCAGTATGAGTTCCCTATCCCTGCCAATAAGGACGAGACATATAGCAACTACCTTAGCCCTCTGTTCGACATGGCGACGTATGGTGCTATCTTCGGCAAAGCCCAAGTGGGCTTCGTTGGTGGTGGCTCCGACGTCAATGGCTACACCTACTATGCCGGCAATCTATACACACCTCAAAATGCTGTTGGCAATAATAAGGCATGCATCGTGTCGTCAGACTATATGATAGGCAAGCGTGAGGTGCCAAGCAACGCTTATGTGCGCCGCATACAACGCACCGACTACCTCGCATGGGACAGGGTGTACGACAACGTAGGCAACGTCAACATGCTCACTAAGTCACAGTTAGGTAGCGGACTGCACGTCGGTCTCACCGATTATATAGGTGTCGATATTGATGTGCCTACAGGTAATGAACGTCTCTTCGTTGGCTACGACCAGAACGGAGCCAGCATATGGGACACAGATGGATATACGTCAGATATGGTTGATGTACAGGCGTGGTCTGCCATACCGGTAGGCGAGGGTCGCTTCGTATCACGTCGTGAGGAGGGAGCCTTTGCACAGCAGGACGGTTGGTACTATATCAACCCTGCATACGCTACCTTTGAGGAGCGCAACAAGGACTTCTCACTGCCTATCGCATGCCCTGCCTATATCGGCGTTGATGCAGCACCGAGTGCTATGTTCCCTTGGAGCAACGTCAACGCATGGAACCATGCCATCGTAGGTGTCTATCGCGCCAACCCTGCTACGCTATCTATTGACGAGTGGTACAACCCTTTGAGTGAGCTGTACTATCCTATCGGCGATTACATACTGTTAGACGAGTTCGCGGCGACAGACCATGTACGGTGGCAGGGCGACTGCTTCATAGGGCGTGCCTACGTGCGTCTCATCAGCGGTCATACGGAGCAGCTTGGCAGTGAGCTATTAGACCTCATAGCACAGAAAGAGGCTGTTCCTGACCCCAACTATCCACGCATCGTCTTGGAGGAAGGGTGGGGCTACTGGGTCAGCTATGTGGCGGAGCATGCCTATAACCCGCAGTATCGCATAGAGCTTGGTCGTAACACCTACTACCCGGCAACAGGTGTCGGTAATGAGGGCAAGGGCTTCGCATGGGTACTCGATGCGCCGGAGTCCGACTTCTATAATGGCAGCTATAAGCATACCCTTAGCCCGCGCGGTCTGTTCCCGTTAGACCCGTTACAGCCATTGAGTGCCGGTAAGTACGAGACGAGGGTACGTGCATCGTTCACGCACGTCATTGGTGCAATAAGGGACGGCTATCGTCAGTTCGCAGAGGTGGATAAGATAGACCTCGACTATTCACAGGGAGCCATATCTAACCTACTCGCTGTCGGTGAGCAGCTATACTCGGTACAAGAGAGCGCTATCAACCTACACCCTATCAATGAGCGTAGCACCAATAGCACAGATAAGGGCACTACGTTCGTGACGGGTGGCTTACAGAAGCTACCGCCGTATAGAACGTATATTAGTAATCAGATTGGGTGCCAGCATCGCTTTGGCTGTTGTGTAGGACAGGCAGGGCTATACGGCTATGATGCACGTAGGAGGATATGGTGGCGTGTAGCAGGTAACAGTCTTGACGACATGACGATGACACGTAAGGCGCAGTCGTTCCTCTACTTCCACCTCGATGCACCACTACGCAGCGACAGGGTAGGCGATAGACCGGATAAGATGCTACGGCACCAAGGGTTGCAGATGACCGAATACGGCGAGTATTACGAGATATGGCTCACGTTATACGATGAGAGTGGTGATAAGACGATAGTATTCAGCGAGCTATTAGATGCTTTCATGACACGTGTTACGGTGCAGCCCACTATGTACTGTCCTATGGGCAAGGAGCTCATCAGCTTCAATGGCAACGAGCAAGGTATGCTCCATGACCAAGGTGATGACCTTGTGTTCTACGGTGTGCAGCAGCAGGCGACATGGCGTTTCGTCTTCGGCGAGGGTGGCGAGATAACGAAGCACTGGGACGCTCTCATCTTGAATCAGAACAACACGCGCGTCAAGGAGATACGATACGAGACACAGCACCAAAGGGCGGTGCAGGTGTTCGACAACCCGACAGAGTTCTGGTATAAGCCCTATTATCGTGAGAACCAATGGAAGCAGAGCATACGACGTGCCGATGTAACCATAGAGCCTGACGAGTCGTTATACGATGTAGGCTCACCAATGCGTGGTCAGTACCTCATCGTCGAGATGGTGTACGAGAGCACTAAGAAGCTATGGCTACGTGAGGTGATAGCTATGGCGACACCAAGTAAAGCATAACAACATAAAAGACACATAACATGGGACTATTCGGTGACGGTCAGGGAGACATGCTGACTAACAAGTTCGGAAAGACAGGCACATATCCTAGTCAGAACCCTGACGTGATGAAAGGCATGGGTTCACTATTCAGCAAGGACAATGCCGGTGGCTGGATAGGGCTTGGTGCAGACCTTAGTACTGGTATATCGCAGGCGTTCCCTGAGCAGTACGACCAGCGCATCGGCGTACAGAAGCCATCGTTCCTCAAGGAGATGCTTGATGCTCGATATACGGCTATGGGTGCAAGCATAGGTGGTCCTTGGGGCGCACTCGTTGGTGGCATCATAGATACGGGCAAGAACATAGGCTCGTATGTCAATAAGCTCGCCAAGTATCGGCAGGGTGTAACCAAGTATCAGAACACGGAGGCGCAGGAGCAGCGTATGCAAGGCATGCTACCAGACTATACTACATATAGCCGATACGGAACGCAGGCGAAGTACAACCAAGGCGGCATGGTGCCTGTCGAGATAGAACGCAACGAGGCTGTCGTAATGCCCAATGGTGGTGGTTATGAGCTTATGGGTGTTACACCACAGAATGCTCCTACGCATGAGCAGGGAGGCATTAAGATGATGCTACCACAAGGGGCGTTAGTGTTCCCAAGCCCTTATGTCAAGCCAGTCGTCAATGCTATACAGACGGGCAATAACGGTGCTATGGATGCGCTTAAGGGCGATATGCTTAGTAAGGCACAGCAGGCAGCGATGAGTGGTGCGCCGTATAGCAGCGGTGGTATGTTCGGCAATGGTGGTGAGGTAGCAGAGGAGGTAATGACTATAACACCTGACAGTGATAAGCGTTCTATACGTCAGTTGTCTAATAGTATTATAATGAGTAACAAGCTAGACCAAGACGAAAAGGATATCTTACTGATGGGTCTCATGTCGCGCGTGAACCCTAAAGATGAGTTTGTGCAGGAGCAGTTCGCCAAGAAGCATCCAGAGTACTATGCTTTCTTCACAGGTGACAATAGCGCAGCGATAAAAGATATAAACTACTTGCAAGGCATCAACAAAGGCATCAAGGAGGGTACTATCGAGATGGATGCTGATGAGATGAAAGGTCATATTAGTAACATTGATGAGCGGCTGTCTAAATATGGTAAGATAGACGAGGCTATTAAGAATAAAGACTTCAATGCTTTCGGTAATGTTCCAATGGGCGCTACCGATGTTCTTGACTGGGAGAACCCTTTTGGATATAATACCAATCCGGGTACTATGCAGGCTACTAACATGTATCAGTTCATGCAGAAGCGCGTAGGGTTGATGGACGAGGACAGACCGCAAGACTATACAGACCCTAATAGACCTGAATACAAAGGTGGTAAGACAGGGCAAGGAACGGGTGCAAAACCCTCGACTTCGGGGGCGTTAGATGTTCGTACATCTACTCGTCATGCAGCTATGAAAGCTGGCGTATATCAAGACAAAGACGGCACACCGTTGACATACTGGGACAGCAAGACTGGTAAGCGGCTGTTCACGCAGGCAGCGAGTAAGTATGGCTACAAGTCGGGTGATGACGTAAGCACGTTCCTTACTGGCGGTGGTAAGCAGTCGGAGCAGCAGGGAGGACAGAACCTGATGCGCTGGGACTATAAGACAGGCAAGCCGATGGAAGGGAGTAAGACAACAACAGTCAAAGAGAGCAAAGGTGGTGCTCCTACATCGCCGTATGCTGGTGGTAAAGGAGGAGGTGCGCCTATCGTTGAGCAGCCTGTTGTTGAGCAGCCTACGAATACAGCTAAAGAGACTAACACACAGCAAGGCAGTGGTGTAGTGCCTCTGTATATGAACCAAGATTTGGGCAGTGGAATGAAGGATATGAGAATGGTATATGGCAAGTATCCTACTACATCTTTTGGTAAGGGTATGGCAAATGCAACGCCTGATGCTGAATGGGAAAGACTGTCTCGTGAAAAAGGAATGGATATAGTGCCTCCATATAAGAACGTGTATAGTGCGTTAAAAGGTGAGGCATTGTCTAAAGCACGACTCAACTCTAAATCTACTAAACGGTGGTATGATAATCCGGATATTTACGATATAAACAAGATGTACGGTAAGTATCCACCATCATCAGTAAGTACACAGAAATCTACTGTAGAGAAACCAAAGCAAACCACATCTCAAACTCAAAAGATACAAAGCGGGTATTACAATAGAGATATACAACCTGTTCGTATTGAAGACGAGTTGAACACTACAAATGAGCGACCGAGTTATATAATACCTAAGAAAACGCAGTCAACACAACAGAAGACAACACAACAAACGCCTTTTATAGATAGTTCAGAAGCAATGCGTAACATAGGATATATGCAAAGCGAGCAAGGGTCTAAAGAGATAGCTCAACCAAAACCTACTCCTTCTCTTTTTGAAAACAAAGCAAAAGAGCAATCTCCTACAACTAAGGAACGTACAAAGGAAGAGATACAACAAAGCTTGGAACAGAAGCATAAGCAGTTCAGTTCTATGCCAAGAGAGACTCAAGTATCAGAGATGTTGCGTATGGCAAAACAGCAGATAGAGGGTAAGAAGTCTTCATGGACTGTCATACATTCTCTTGCAAAGCCTATACTTGATGTAGCTAAACGTAATGGCTTAGAGAAAGAGCTTTTCAACTCTTATCCTGAACTGAAAGAGCATTATGACTATATGTTCAATAACAAGGATATGCGCTACGGCGGTTATACATCACCATATAGTAAAAAAGGCAAGTAATGAACACACCACCATACGCCCGCAGCGGCATCTACATCAAGCCAGAGAACAGAGGCAAGTTCACCTCGTATGCTAACCGTCATGGTGAGAGCGTACAGGAGGCGGCATCGCGTATCTTAGGCAACAAGGAGGACTACCCACCGTACCTTGTCAAGCGTGCTAACTTCGCTCGTAACGCAGCAGGGTGGCAGAAGGGGCAGAACGGCATGGAGGTAGAACCACCGCCATCATTTTCTCCTCTATCTTTTAGAAAGCTAGACCCTTTACACAATGTTGAAGACATAAACGTTGATAGAAAAAACTATGTACTTCTTAATGAAGCTAAAACAGACTTAGAAGACATAAAGTATGAGATTGGTGTGTTATCGAAAGAAAACAGTAATGACAATGCGAATACTATACTTTCTTTAAAGAATAGACTATATCAAACTGAAAAAGATATAGCATCTTTAGAAAAGTCTAATCCAAATGCTATCAAAGATGCTATTATTGATAGTGAACTATTTGGATATGGTAGCAAGCATTATGAAGACCCTTCTATTGAAACAATAGAAGGCGGGTTTTTGCCAACTGTTGATTATACGCATAACAAACAAGATACTGAACAAGCATTGACCGACTATGCTGATGAAACAAGAAGAGATTTAATGGATATATATCGAAGCAAAGGATTCCAAAGAAAACTGAATAATGAGTTTCTTAGGTCAAGAAAAGACCCTTTCAAAGATACATCATCGCCATTAAGTGTTATTGGTAATAAGATGTATAGAGTTGCAAATACACCTATAGATTCAGTTCCAGAATGGAACAAATATGGACATGCATATTACGACCCTGTACTTGGATCTATGTCTTATAAAGACGGTAAAGGGTTGCAATACGACACAAGTATAAAAGTAAACCCTTATAGTAAAAGTGTATTCGTTCCGGGTACATTGAAGTCTGTTTTAACAGAAGAGCTTGAACATGCATCTCATATTGTTGCTGGTGATGTAGACGTAAACTCTATAAAAGGTATTCAAGACATGAATATAACTCCTTATGCCTACGAGCTGATAGGTGATAGTGTTAAAGCTGTAAATGATATACCTAATGAAACACATCCAACAGAGGTGATAGCGAAAAAAAGAGCCTTAGAAATATACCTCATAGATAAAGGTATGTTAAGTCCGGGTCAAAGGTTTACTCCAAAACACTTACAATATGTAAGAGATAACTACAACTCTTTGCCAACAAATATACAGCAACTAATAGATGTTACTAGTGGTAAAGAAAAGAGGAATAATATTATGAATATCATGAACCGTATAGCATCAAACGAACAAGGAGGAACTATGAACTATGGACGATATGGTATGCGGGTGTCGCCATACATACAGAAGGGACAGAACGGCATGATGGCAGGTTATCCGCCTAATGACCCTATAATCCAGCCATACGCATATAATCCATACAGCACAGCAGCATTGTTTGGAACAAGACCTATACTGTCTCAAGGTGCATTAGAGGTATCACAACAGACGCTCGACAACGAGACGCCAAACCGCAACTATTTATCAACAACTCCATTACAAAGCATACCATTAGGCATACAAGTAATACGTAAGCCTGTTCCTGTATTTGATAATGTACCTCATGTAACAGATAGAAACGAATCGGAGATAACGATGCCTCCAAACCCTGCTGTATCTGTATTAAGTAAGACAGGTACTATGCCTGCACTATCGTTTAATCCTGCATCAATAGGCAATATCGTTGCATCAAACCAAGTGCAACGACCTATTCCTATTGCAGAGGACGTACCACATACATCACAAGGAAACGAGCCTGAGGTAACGGTACAGCAGCAACAGCAGAAAGGCGGTGTCCCTGCCTACTTCGACCTCATCAAGACGTTGGATATGGGAGCCCTATTGCGTAATATGGTACAAGGACCGCCACCGTCGGTGCAGACACCGCTAACGCACTTCCAGCGTATCAAGTACGACAGAGGGTTGTTCGACACATCACGTCAGCAGCTACGTGAGAGTGGTGCACGCTCTATGTACGAGGCACGTCAGCAGCTTGGTCAGGCGGGCGACATACAAAACCTCATGCTTGGTCTCAACGCACAGCAGCAGCAAGGGCTGGCACAGCTTGGACAGCAGCAGCGTGAGATGGACATGCAGGAACGCCTCGCCAACCAACAGATACAAGCGCAAGAGGAGCAGACACAAGACCAACAGGTACAGCAGGAGGCGATGCTAAACTATCAGATACAGCAGCAGGCGCAGATGGCGAAAGACCAAGCGGTATCAACGCAGCTATCCAACATCAAGAAGGACATACGCGAGCAGACACAGTACGAGATAATGAAGGAGGCTGTCGATAAGCAAGAGGCACGTGATGAGGCATACCGTAAGGCGCAGGAGCAGATAGGTCTTGCAGGCACGCAGATGACACTGGAGAGCATGTACCAAAGCCTGCCACAGTACCAAGAGGGTCTGAAAGCGAAACGTCGTGAGCTACTGACAAGCACTGGCGCAGGCATTATGGAGCAGCTACGCCAAGACCCCAACTACTCGTCTATCATACCGCAAGAGGCTATGTTCAGCGAACAGACGACCGCAGACCTACTGGCTCTGCCGGAGCGTGTACGTATGACGCAGGATAACCTAACAGGCTATCAGACCGACCTACAACAGAACGAGACACAGCTAAAGAAATACCAAGCCGAGATGGATGCCGAGACGGACGAGACAAAACGGGCTACCTTACAGTCGCAGATAGATGACGTACAAGGCAAGCTCGATGTGTCGCGCTCCAACGTACAGAAGATGCAAAGCCACTATCAGAGCGTATCTGACGAGTACAAGTGGAAGCAAGAGGCACAGAAACGCTTTAACCAACAGTGGGATATGTCGGGCATTAGCAAGGCGTATGACACCGAGTTCCGTGGCACCTCGCCGTTGTTCAAGACGGTGGAGGCACTAATCCGCTATGTGCAATAAAAAGGTGTCGAGAGAGCAACAGTATAAGCAAGCAGTCGTATATTAGTGGGGTGTAGCAGTCGAGATAGAGTGCTATGCCCCACGTCTTTTACATAACACACACAGTATCAAACATATAAAGGAGTAACACTATGGGACAGTTCCCCTCGTTCTGGCAGCTACAGCCATCGGAAGGCATACAGCCGGTGCCATTACAGCAGAGAGTGCTCGACTTCACGCCATTGTTGAACTCGTTAAAGGCGCTTCCCTCGACAACAACGAGCGGCAAGAAGACGGAGGACGATGATATCAAGTTCCGCGATATGAGGCTCGGATATACGCGGCAGTTGTTCGCCAAGGGTGATGCTATAAAGGAGAAGATGCGAGCTATGGAGAGCATCTATGGTACTATGGTATACGATATGCCGGCGTATCAACAGATGGAAAGAGACTATAGTGATAACTTCTCTTTTCAGAACCAGCTATACGGAGCCTTGGAGAAAGAGAAGATAGACCGCTTTGACAAGAACATAGCAGACCAAAAGGCAAGCGGAGCATATCATCTTGAAGCATACAAGCAAGGTCTTGGTCTTCGCAAGATGAGCTCATGGTCTGACATAGGTCATAACACAGAGAGTCCTACCCTTGACCCTACAAGCCGTAACGCACGATGGAGCGAGGAGTTCCCTTTCGACCCAAAGGTCTATACAGAGCAAGATGCAGATACATACCTTGACCAGCTTTTCAACCCGGCAGCGGCGGCGTGGTTCAAGACAGGTGATGCAGGTATCATAGGCGACTATATGGCTGGAGCAGCGATGGGAACACTGGAGACACGATATACTAGCGGTAACAACTTCGTACAGCTAAAAGATGCAGAAGCCGACGCATTACGCTCTGTTGGTCTCATGGTTGACGATAAAGGTAATATAGCACTCGATGAGTTCAAAGGCATTTTCGACGTGAGCAACCCTATCACTGGTGGCTACCTACAAGGTTTTCTACAGAGCGGTACGGAGCAAGGCGATGGCATATACATCGGTAAGACCAAGATAGCCGACATAGGTGATAAAGGAGGTCTGACGGAAGACGGTGGTGCCATGTTCGCGTCGTATGTTGCGCACCGCATCAATAGCCACATGGAGAAGCGCATGGAGAAGGAGTACACACCATATCAGTCGTTCAGTGAGAACAGCGACTATGCACGCTCCTATGGCGCAGGAGCGCAGCAGTTGGACGAGTACCTTGATGCTGCTACAAAGTATTACACAGCAGAGACGTTGACAGAGGAGACGGGTTATACTTTCGATAGCATTATACAATCTATGATACTGCCGCAGGTTGTAGGTGGCAACGTAACGACGGAGATGGCACAAGAGTACATGAAGAGTGCCGAAGGACAAGCACTAATAGAGCAGTATCGTGGCATATTCAACGAGACGTTCACAAGGGACGTAACAGACCAATATGGCACCGTATTAAAGCCTGCACTGTTGAAAGCGAAACGCGATGTAAGCACTAGTCAGATATACTACGAACCTAACGAGCAGTTCTTAGCTGACTACGAGAAGAACAAACAGGCGCAGCTAAAGAAGCTACAAGACGAGTTGGCGCAATGGGACGGTAACGATGCAGATAGTAAGATACAACGTAACAACGTATTGCGTAAGATAAACATGTTCAATAACCTATCGCAGAAGATACGCGAAGATGGCTATATACGCGGTGCATCACAAACCCGTATCGTAGGTAGTGAGCTTACTGCTGCTTATGAGATAGATGCGGGCGCCATGCCTGACTTCCAAAAGCAGGTAGGCACTATGTACAAGGCTGGCACTAAGCTCGGCTCCCTTGGCTACTTGCCTATGATGTGGGGTAGTCACTACAACACTGCAAACCACATACCTAACGCTGTCATCTTGAATGAGGGGACACCATCGACAATACACATGCAACAGGCTCCGGGCTTCACGTACTTCGGCGAGGTAAAAGCTGGCGCCGATGCAGATGCATATATCAGTAAGTCCGGCTTAGATGGTGTCATTGTAAAGCAAGGAAACAAGTATATAGATACAAGAACAGGTCAGCCTTGGGTTACATCGACAGACCAGTATGGACGCCCTGACAACGGCTCGTATCAAGCAGGTGCCGACGGTAGGCTAAAGGTCATGTCTGACGTGGAGAAAGAGAAGCGTATGGCATCGAGCAAAGGCATGGCAGCTATCGGTAATCCGCAGGCTCACGTTACGACTCCGACGGCAAGCGTGATGGTGTTCGATGTAGGTATCAATCCGGAAGATGTAAAGCAGTCTTTGGTAGCAGTGCCTACGCCGTTCAACTATGACAAGAGTAAGGCACTGGCAGCATACAACGATGTAAGTGACATCATACGAGTAGATGGTACTAAGTGGTCTATAGACTACGTCAAGGCTGCACAGAAAGGCATCAGCAGAGGTCAGATAGAAGAGGCTTTTGAATATGTCGGCATCAATGACAGTGGCATATTCAACTCATGGGAAGCGGTTGTAGGAACAAAAGCTATACTGGGTTCGCGTTCAGCAAAGGCAACAGCGGAAGACATGAAGCTACAGGCAGCTAAAGAGCTTATCGGCTCAGTATCATTGGCTAACAAAGGAGTGAAGGCAAGCAACGTGAAGACGTATATCGACGTTCCGACATACATAGGAGAGGGCAGTGGCACACATGGCTTCAACAAAGTATGGGCAAAGCAGCATAACCTATCGCTATCGCCGGACAAGAGTAAGACAGGTGGTAAGCAATTCACAATACAGACGGGCGTCATGGTGAACTCTGATATCGGTCGTGTAGTGAGCAGCGAGACGTACAGCAAGCGAGGGCTCAACGACCGTATCCTTGGCATGTACAATGATGTAGGTCAGGGGCAGCCTGTGTCTAGTAATAAGGTGTTGAATACTGATACAAAGCAGACCAGCATGCGCCCCGACATTACGACAGTAAACCCATTGAACAAGTAGTTAAAACAACGTAACATACCATGCCAGAACCAAACAACGGCAACAATAACCAACCGACCAAGCAGGGTACAGTAGTTGACCCTGTTACATCGTTCATATATGGCGGCGACCAAGTAGCCAAGGCTGGCTATACCGTCAAGCCGAAGTCAAGACATCCTGGTTCGTATTGGTGACTGTGATCGCGACAACTTCTGAATCAATGATCGAACC